>JADFLJ010000053.1 GCA_022564475.1 Pseudomonadota bacterium | reverse complement strand
GGTCGAGACGTGCAGGCTCTTGCCATCCGTCGACATCGTGAAACGATGGCTGACGCGCAAGCCGTACGGGAGAACCAGGCGCGACACGAACTGATGACCGTCCCAGCCGCAGATCTCGTTGCCGTCCTCGGTTTCCGGGCCCTGGGCGACGCCCTCGTAAAACTCGCAGGATATTGCGTAGTCGCCTTTTCTCTCGACGCTGATCTGGTGTTCGCTTTGGGTGATCGTCAATGTATCGACTTGCGTAATCATGTCCGCCAGTTGCGCAAGTGCCAGTACCCTGGAGATTTTTCGTCGCGTATCGCTGGTGTTTGTAACACCAATCCGGTCATTCGACATACGCGGGTCGATGGCCGAGCGCTGTATTTGACGCAACACCCGGTTGACTTCCACGCTGACGATATCGCCGCGGGAATAATCCCGTTCCCAGGAGCCACTCAGGTTCACGGGCGCGTCGCCTGCATAGCCGCGCACGAGTTTGTCGCCCACGAGCTGCTGTGAACAGGCCGTGAGCAACGCACATAACGCAAGGATATTGCCCGTTCGCAATGCTTTCATCCTAGTCCTGAGAGTCGTCCAGCAGCACGTAAATCGCGCCCGTGCCACCGTCCGCCTGTCGCGTAGACACAAAGGCCAGCACATAATTCCACTTTCTGAGCCAGCGATTGACGCTGGGTTTTAAGGTCGGCCCGCGGTCTCCGGAGCCGAGCCCTTTACCGTGGACTACTCGCACGCAGGTCTTGCCGCTGCGGGCGCTGTATTCGATAAAGTCGGCCAGTCGTGGCTTTGCCTCGGCAACGGTCATGCCGTGCAGGTCGATTTCTGCCTGCACCGCATATTTGCCGCGCGCGAGCTTGCGCAGGGTGCGTTTGCCGACCGACTGGCGGTGGTAACGCATGGCTTCGCCACTGCCTGCCTCGATGTCATCGATATCGGACTCAAGGCTTGCACGCAACGCCGCCGCTTCGTCCGCACGCGCAAAGCGGGCTTTGGGCCGCGGTTTTTTGCTGACGGGCGCAACACGCGTCCCGGCTTCAATCGGTTTCGCGCCGGCTATAGCGCGGCGAAACAGATTGGCGTCCTTGTCGCTCACATCAAAGCGTCCCAATGGCTATGGAAAGTAACGGTTGTTGAGTATAGTGAGCGCGTCCCAAGCCGCCAACGAAAATCGCTCGCAACCACAAGCATGAAAATCCTCGTAAGCAACGACGACGGCTACCTCGCAACCGGAATTAATGTTCTCACCGACGCGCTTGTAGCAGTTGCCGACGTCATCGTCGTCGCACCCGATCGCAATCGGTCTGCCGCCAGTAATTCGTTGACGCTATCCGATCCGCTGCGCGTGAAGAAACATGCCGAGAATCGCTATTCCGTCAACGGCACGCCTTCGGATTGCGTGCATCTGGCATTGACGGGTTTGCTGGACGAGGAACCCGATCTTGTTGTGTCCGGCATCAATCATGGCGCGAACCTGGGTGATGATGTGATCTATTCAGGCACGGTTGCGGCGGCGATGGAAGGGCGCTTCCTGGGCTTGCCGACGATCGCCGTCTCGCTGGTTGGAATAGATGACCGACCGACGCATTTTGAAACGGCAGCACGGGTTGCAGCGGACATGGTGCGAAAGCTGAGTACGGCATCGCTGTCATCGGATGTCATCCTCAACGTCAACGTACCGGATCTGCCCTTCGAGGAACTGGCGGGCATCCAGGCAGTCAGGCTCGGGTTCCGGCACAAGTCGGAGCCCGTCGTGAAATCAAAAGACCCGCATGGCCGGACGATATTCTGGGTCGGGCCTGCCGGCAAAGGGCAGGACTCGGGTGTGGGCACCGATTTCCATGCGATCGAAAAGGGCTTCGTCACCGTGACGCCATTGCTGGTGGACCTGACGCGACACGATTCGCTGCCACAGCTAAAGACGTGGCTTGATAGCTGATGTCGCTCGAGCGGGCCGGCATTGGAATGACCAGCGCCCGCACGCGCGACCGCCTCGTGCAGCGACTCATGGATCAGGGCATACAATCGCACGCGGTGCTGGAGCAAATTCGCAACGTCCCGCGACACCTGTTTGTCGATGAGGCGCTGGCGAGCCGGGCGTACGAAGACACGGCGTTGCCGATCGGTCACGCGCAAACGATCAGTCAGCCATTCATCGTCGCGCGGATGACAGAAGCCTTGTTAAGCGGCTTCACGGGTGCATCGATCCTGGAGATTGGCACGGGTTGTGGTTATCAGACGGCCGTGTTGTCACCGCTGGTCAAGCAGATCTACTCGGTCGAACGCATACCCGAGATGCTGCGCAAGACCCGCCAGCGACTGCGCGACCTGGATATCTACAATGTTCAGTTTCGACCCGGTGACGGCTGGCAGGGGTGGTCCAAGTACGCGCCCTATGACGGCATTATTGTTGCCGCAGCCGCCGTCGAACTGCCCGAGAAATTACTCGAACAACTTGCACCGGGCGGACGCTTGATCATTCCCGTTGGTCCGCCGGGCCGGCAGGATCTCACGATGGTGACTCGCATGAACGATCATTTTGAGCAGGTTTCTCTGGGTGCAGTGCGTTTCGTGCCGCTCGTAGCGGGAAAACTGTGAAGCTCTTCGGACCACTGTATGAACGCGTAATGGGTTGGGCGGCGCATCGACATGCCGAGTGGTACCTGGGTACGATGAGTTTCGCGGAATCCTCGTTTTTCCCGATACCCGTTGATGTCTTGCTCGCGCCGATGTGTCTTGCGAAGCCACAAAAAAGCTGGCGCTTCGCGACCAACGCGACGGTGTTTTCGGTCCTTGGCGGACTGGCAGGCTACGGCATCGGCTATCTGATGTTCGAAGCAATCGAGCCCTGGTTGCTCGAGTCGCATTACTGGCATGCGTATGAACTTTCGCAACAGTGGTTTGCGGACTACGGTGTGTGGGCGATATTTATCGCCGGTTTTTCGCCGATTCCCTACAAAGTGTTCACGATTGCAGCCGGCGTCGCGGTGCTGACGCTTCCCGGGTTTTTCATCGCTTCAATCATTGGCCGTGGCGCGCGCTTCTTTTTGGTCGCGGCGTTCGTGAAATATGCAGGCGTGCGGCTCGAATCGACACTCGAAAAAAATATCGAACGGATCGGCTGGGCCGTGGTGCTGCTGGCGGTCGTCGTGATTGGCGGGTTAATGTTGCGTGGATGATGACAGCACGACGGCTAATTATATTGTCTTGCATGTTGTTGCTTGCGGCCTGCGGATCGAGTACAGGTTGGGATCATTCGTCTGACCAGCACATTGTCCGCAAGGGCGAGACGCTGTTTTCGATTGCATGGCGCTACGGCAAGACCACGGACGAGCTTGCGCGCTGGAATCGTCTCGGCGATGGTTCACTAATCTATCCGGGTCAGGTTTTGCGGCTGACAGCGCCCGGCAACGCAGCGGCGGCTCGCACCACAGCAGCAAAACCCCTGCCCGGCATTCCGACGCAAGCACCGCCTGCCTGGGCGTGGCCGACATCCGGTCGAATTAACGTTGTATTTGGCGGAAAACCCGGTACGGGCACGGGTGTCCTGATCAATGGCAAAGCCGGGCAACCCGTTTACGCCGCGGCATCCGGCAGTGTTGTGTACGCCGGCAGTGGACTGATCGGATACGGTCAGCTTATTATTCTTAAACACAACGACACCTACCTGAGTGCCTATGGGTACAACGCGTCGCTTCTCGTAAAAGAAGGCCAGTCGATCAAGAAGGGCCAGCAAATAGCGACGATGGGAGAGGGGCCGGAGCGAAAGCCGCGACTGCACTTTGAGATCAGACGCAATGGCAAACCGGTTAACCCGAAAAAGTTTTTGCCTGCGCGTTAAAGCACGACTCAGGATCGACTGTTGATTTCAGATTGACGCCGCGTCGTTCAATTGACGGGAGCGTACGTGGGATCGATACGACGCTATGATGGAAATGGAACCGGGCCGAAACTCCCGGGAGGGCGCGTTACGGCCCTGTCTCATGACGCAACGAGAATCTACCTGAGCGAAATCGGTAGCTCACCGCTTCTTTCTGCAGACGAAGAAAAAGACTTCGCACGAAAATCTCTGCGCGGCGACGAATCCGCTCGCCAACGCATGATCGAGAGCAACCTGCGGCTCGTCGTGAGAATCGCGCGTCGTTACATCAATCGCGGGCTGCCGCTGCTGGATTTAATCGAAGAGGGCAACCTGGGGCTGATTCATGCCGTGAAGAAATTCGATCCGGAGCGTGGCTTTCGATTTTCGACCTACGCAACCTGGTGGATACGCCAAACGATCGAACGCGCGATCATGAACCAGTCTGGCTCGGTACGCCTGCCCATACATATCATCAAGGAAATCAACGCCTGCCTGCGCGCTGCGCGGCATATTCGCCAGCAACAGGATCGTGCGCCCACGGCTGCCGAGATCGCCGAATACCTGCAACGTGATGTCACGGACGTTGAGCGTCTTCTTGGCTTACACGAGCGCGTGACCCTGCGTTCGGGAACCCGCGATGACGACGATGCGCCCGGGCCCGTGGATTCGCTCAAGGCCAGGCGCGAGGCGGAACCGCCGCAATGTGCGCAGCGCGACACCGTAGTTCAAATCGTCGATCACTGGGTGAGTGCTTTGGGCGACAAGCAACGCGCTGTCGTCGAACGCCGCTTTGGCCTGCACGGCTACCGACGCGAGACCCTGGAAGATATCGGCAAAGACATCGGCGTCACGCGGGAGCGCGTGCGACAAATTCAGCTCGATGCGCTGAAAAACCTGCGCACGATGATGGAAGCGCACGGCATTTCGGGTGAGGTAATATTGGATTAGGCTGTAGGAGGGCCTTTAGGCCCGACCGGTCGGGCCTAAAGGCCCTCCTACAGCCGCTCCTACGGCAGGTACAAGACTGCGGCGACGGCGCGACCCTCGCCGGCCAGCACATTGAACGTTCGTGCTGCGGCCTTCGTGTCCATGACCTCAAGGCCTGTATTGTGACGCGCGAACGCAAACACAAGTTCACGAGGCGCGAAAATATTGGAGCTTCCGGTACCCAGCACGATGATCGCCGGGCTGTCGGCCAATAGATCTGAAAAATCCTCAAGCACAAGATTTGCCACGGGCTTGTCAGTCCAGTTTTCCAGCACCCTGTCGGTCGTGATTGCGATCGTGTGCACATATTTGACATCACCAATCATCAGGCTGTCGTCAGCGACGCTGCGGATTGTGAGCGTGCCAGGCAATTCACGCGTGAATTTCAATTGCTGTTTCCGTTACCATTCGATAAGAAAATATCGTGACAACATCATATGACAAATCGACTGCCGTCGTTGTGCTGCCACCTGTCGGTGGTCGACTACGGGATACAAGCCTGCGCGACTGGCTTGTGCGTGCTGACCTTGCTCAGGTAGAGGGGTCGGTTGAGTTGCTACGGGCTGTCCTCGATGAACTTGGGCTTGCCTGTCCTGATGACGGACTCGCGGCATTGCGCATGTGGGGTCAAACCGGCGATCGTCCAACGGTCTGGATGGCGGCTGCGGATCCGGTTTATCTTGAGCCACGCATGAGCCATCTTTGTTTGCATGAATTGCAGGGCCAAGCTGTGCCGCCGTCTGACCTGCGGCCGTTGATCGATCACCTCCAGCATGTTCTCGGTGAGGAAGGTGGCATTGGTTTCGTGCGACTTGAGTCCTGCGCGTACGTAACCGCAGCACAGCCAATGACAACGGCGAGCCTGCCTGCTCATGTCATCGATCAACTGCAACCTGTTGACTATATGCCGACTGGCCAGGGTGCAGAAGGCTATCGCAGGCTATGTTCGGAAATCGAAATGGCACTGCATGAGCATGAGGTCAATATCGCGCGGCAATCGCAGGGTTTGCAGCCTGTAAATGCCTTGTGGATTTGGGGTGGTGGGTACGCGCCGGAGCAGGTAACAGAAGCCTGTCCGCCCTTGTTCACGGATGATCCGATGTTGTCGGGGCATTGGCTTAGCAAGACAGGCGTCGTTGAATCCTGGCCTGGCAGTATTGATGCCTGCCTCGAACTGGCTGTCGATGGGTTCGTCGCTGTTGCACCTGACGTCGATGATGATGCGACCTTGCTCGAGTCTTGCTTGTACGAGTTGCGACTCGCACTGAAATCGCGCCGTCTCAATAAGTTGATCTTGATATTCGGCGATGGTGTGTACGCCGATGTCAGGCGCTCCCAGTCCATTCGAATCTGGCGCCGCGGCAATCCATTGATCGATGGTGTCACTGGCGCAGCATCATGAGTTCATCTCGCCCCTTAGTCACTCGGCCGCAAGCCGGTGCAGCTGTGCTGGAGTCACTGGCAGGCTTCGGTGAGTTGTACGCACAGCTGTTTGCGGCGCGCGGCGTCAAGAGCGCAATTGAACTTGACTACGGCCTTGCCAATCTCGCGCCCATTAGTTCGCTCGAAAATATTGATGCGGCCGTGGAATTGCTGCTGTCAAAGCGCGATGAGCGCATTGTTGTTGTCGGCGATTTCGATGTGGACGGTGCGACCAGCACAGCGCTCATGCTGCGCTGTTTTCGTGAGTTCGGGTTCAAAGATGTCGATTACCGGGTGCCGAACCGCTTTAAGTATGGTTATGGATTGACGCCCGAGATCGTTAAAGAGGTCGCAAAGTCCTCGCCTGCGCTGATTATTACGGTCGACAACGGCATTTCGAGTCTCGACGGCGTGGAGGAAGCCAGGTCGTCCGGAATCGCCGTGCTGGTCACCGACCATCACTTGCCAGGAGATCAGCTTCCCTCTGCCGATGTCATCGTCAATCCAAATCTTTCCGGCAGTCGTTTCGCGAGCGCCAATCTCGCCGGCGTGGGCGTCGCATTTTATGTGCTGGCAGCATTGGGACAGGCCCTGCAAGAACAGGGGCAGCCGGGCGCCGCACGAATTCCGGCGACGTATCTCGATCTTGTCGCGCTAGGCACTGTCGCGGATGTTGTGCCGCTCGATCACAACAACCGCATTCTCGTCGAACAGGGAATTCGACGCATGCGTGCCGGCAAGACCGTGCCGGGCATCAGCGCGCTGCTGCAACAAGGTGGTCGTCAGGTGCGACGCACCGTCAGTTCCGACCTGGGGTTTGCGGTTGGGCCGCGGCTGAATGCCGCGGGCCGGCTGGAAGATATGTCGCTGGGAATCGAATGCTTGTTAACCGACGATCACGATGTCGCTGCAAGACATGCCGCGACTCTCGATCAGATCAACAAGCAGCGGCGCGAAATCGAATCGACGATGCGCGATCAGGCGTTCTCCTATGTCGAGTCGCTGGACCCACGGCGATTGCCACGCTGCGTGTGTTTGTACGAAGCAAGCTGGCACCAGGGCGTCGTTGGATTGATCGCCTCGCGCGTTAAAGATCGCTGCCACCGTCCTGTCATCGCGTTCGCAAAAGAAAACGATGGCTTTCTCAAGGGCTCCGGGCGCTCGGTCTCTGGCGTGAACATCAGAGACCTGCTCGAAAGCATATCGACGGTACGGCCGGGATTGATCGATAAATTCGGCGGTCACGCGATGGCGGCGGGGCTGACGATTGCCGAATCGGCGTACGAGGAGTTCGCCAGGCTCGCCGATGCGCAGCTCGCTCGGCTTTATCCCGACGCGGATTTCAGCGGTGCGATCCTGACCGATGGTCCGCTGCCGAGCGATGCCATGACCCTGACCTTCGCGCGCGACCTGCGCGATGCGGGTCCGTGGGGATCGGGTTTTCCCGAGCCGATGTGGAGCGGCGACTTCGAAGTCGTCGAGCAACGCACGGTCGGTGAGAAGCATCTCAAGCTGCGCGTCTGCCCGGTGGCGGGCGGTACGCCCGTCGATGCGATCGCGTTCAATCAGGCCGGGCCTGTGTATCGTGGCGTCGTGCAATTGGCTTACCGACTTGATGTCAATGAATACCGAGGCGTAGAACGGGCGCAACTGATCGTTGAGCAGATCTCGCCTGTCTGAGACGGCCAGAGTTGGACCACCAGGGCCGGCATAAGTGATAATATCGCGCGCTTTCCGCCATCCCCGACTCTGTCGAACGAGACCCGCATGGAAACAAGTCAGATCAAACAGACGATCGCTGATCTAGCTGAACGCACGCACGCGTTGAGGGGGTATCTTTGACTACGAAGCCAAGGCAGAGCGACTCACCGAAGTAGAGCGCGAACTCGAGCAACCCGATGTGTGGAGCGACCCTGAGCGAGCACAGGCGCTCGGCCAGGAACGTGCTGCGCTGGAGCTCGTCGTCGTTACGCTGGACGAGCTTGGGCTTGGCCTGAGCGATGCGGAAGATCTGCTGGCGCTCGCCGAGGAAGAGGACGACAGCGATACCGTTGCAGAAGTCGTCCGTGATCTTGCGGGCTTCGAGACACGCCTCGCGAAACTCGAGTTTCAACGCATGTTCTCGGGTGAGATGGACGCCAACAATGCGTTCATGGACATCCAGTCCGGCGCCGGCGGTACCGAAGCCCAGGACTGGGCCGAAATGCTTCTGCGCATGTATCTCCGCTGGGCAGAGGCCCACGGCTTCAAGGCCGAAGTCATCGAAGCCTCGGCGGGCGAGGTCGCGGGCATCAAGAGCGCGACCGTGCATATTAAAGGCGAGTACTGTTACGGCTGGCTGCGCACTGAAACGGGCGTACATCGACTGGTCCGTAAATCACCCTTCGATTCGGGCAATCGACGCCACACGTCCTTCGCGTCTGTGTTTGTTTCGCCCGAAGTGGACGACGATATTGAGATCGACATAAACCCGGCCGACATTCGTATTGACGTTTATCGTGCGAGTGGCGCAGGTGGACAGCACGTCAACCGGACCGAGTCTGCCGTGCGTATAACGCACCTGCCGACGAACATCGTCGTGCAGTGCCAAAACGATCGTTCGCAGCACAAGAATAAAGCGCAGGCGATGAAGCAGCTCAAGGCGAAGCTGTATGAATTCGAAATGCAGAAACGGCGCGCCGAAGCATCGATCGTCGAGGAGAACAAAGCCGATGTCGGATGGGGCAGCCAGATTCGCTCCTACGTGCTTGATCAAAGCAGAATCAAGGATTTGCGCACCGGCGTCGAAACCGGTAACACTCAGGCTGTACTTGATGGTGGACTCGATACCTTTATTGAAGCCAGCCTGAAACAGGGATTGTAGAACAAGTGAAAGACAGCAAAGAACAAGACGAAAACAAGCTGATCGCGGCACGGCGGCAAAAGCTCAAAACATTACGTGAACGCGGAAATCCGTACCCGAACGATTTTCGGCGCAATGCGCTGGCCGATGAGTTGCACAACGTATACGGCGCGCATGAGAATGCTTTCCTGGACGCAGAAAAAATCGAAGTGTCGGTTGCGGGCCGCATGATGGTGAAACGCGTCATGGGCAAGGCAAGCTTCATCAAATTGCAGGACAGGTCAGGACAGATTCAGATCCGGCTCGAGCGAGACCGTCTGGCTGACGGCGTGTATGCAGATTTCAAAAAGTGGGATGTGGGCGACATCGTCGGTGCCAGGGGCGTTCTGTTCAAAACCAATACGGGTGAACTGACCGTGCGAGCGGATCAGATTCGTCTGTTGACGAAATCACTGCGTCCGCTGCCCGAGAAATTCCACGGTCTCGCCGATCAGGAGACGCGTTACCGGCAACGCTATGTCGACCTGATCATGAACGAAGCCAGCCGCGATGTGTTCCGCAAGCGCTCAGCGATTGTCCAGTACATTCGTGCATTTCTGGATTCACAGAATTACCTGGAAGTCGAAACGCCCATGATGCAAACGATACCGGGCGGTGCGATTGCGCGTCCGTTCACGACGCATCACAACGCGCTCGACATGCAGCTGTACCTGCGGATCGCGCCGGAACTGAACCTGAAACGCCTGATCGTTGGCGGCTTCGATCGCGTGTACGAGATCAATCGCAACTTTCGCAACGAGGGTGTATCCACACAGCACAATCCCGAATTCACGATGCTCGAGTTATATCGTGCGTATGCGACCTATGAAGACCTCATCGACATGGTCGAGGCCTTGCTGCACGGCATGTCCGACGCAATTCTCGGCACGACGAAAGTTAATTACCAGGGTGAGGAGATCGATTTCGGCAAGCAGTTTGCACGCATGACGGTTGAAGAAGTCATTCTGAAATATAATCCGGACATCGACCAAGCCAGGCTACGAGACCGCGACTACCTCGTCGGTGTTTGCGAGAAGCTCGGCATACCAGTTAAGGACAGCTACGGTCCCGGTAAATTACAGATCGAGATTTTCGAGAAAACCGGTGAAGAAAACCTGCGTGAGCCGACCTTTGTTACGCAATACCCAATAGAGGTTTCGCCCTTGTCCCGCAGGAATGACGATGATCCGTTCCTGGCAGATCGTTTCGAGTTCTTCGTCGTGGGACGCGAGATCGCCAACGGATTCTCGGAGCTTAACGATTCGGAAGATCAGGCGGAGCGCTTTAAGGCGCAGGCTGCGGATCGTGAGGCGGGCGACGACGAAGCAATGGGCTACGACCACGACTACATCAGAGCTCTTGAGTATGGTATGCCGCCGACCGCGGGTATTGGTGTCGGCATCGACCGCTTGGTAATGCTCTTTACTGATTCGGCGTCGATTCGAGACGTGCTGCTGTTCCCGCACATGCGGCCGGAAGTATTCGATTGAATCTGTTCCAGGAACTCAAACACCGTAACGTGTTCAGAGGTGGTCCCAAAAAATCGGACAGCAGTATAAGTAAGCTTTCATTCGTAGTGCGTCCACATGCGCAGTACTTTGACGACACGCTCATCGACCAGGATCTGGTACACCAACCGGTGCTGAATGTTGATTCTGCGAGAGTAGGTACCCTCAAGATCTCCGACTAGTTTTTCGAACGGCGGTGGATTTTGGAACGGATCGTTTCTGAGTATAGCCAGGAGTTCCTGAGCTCTGGTTTTGAGATTGCTTTTAGCGAGTTTTTTTGCATCTTTCTGGGCGTGTTTTGAATAAACAACTCGCCAACTCACCAATCAAGCTCCGTCTTGAACTCTTCAACGGGCGCATCTATCCCTTCCTTTACGGACTCGCGCATGCCCGGCACGGAAAGGAGATAGATCGTCTCCTGGACTGATGCCCAGTCTTTTTCGGAAACCAATACAGCACTGTTGCGCTTCCCAGTGATCCGAATAGGCACGTGCGACTCAGCCGCCTCATCAATTAAGCGATAGAGATTTGCGCGGGCTTCGCTAACGGTCAATGTGCTCATTTTATGATCGTACGTTAAAGCGTACGCATTGTCCAGCGAAGCTAACAGCCGGCATCAGCTGCGGCCTTTCGGGCAAAGCCGCTTACAGGTAATCGAGTGGGATGTGGGTCAGGGCGATGTTGCCGACCGTCAGTGATGCATCCGCTTTGTCGACCGGCACGACAGCCAGCAAATCCCGTCCGATCGCGTTGACGACTTCGCCGACATTGCGCCCATCTTCCGAGACCTTGTCTCCCGGGGACACAGGCTCTGCACTTTCGAAACGATGCAGGCGCCGCTTGGTCGCACCACGAAAGTGCGTTCTGGCGATGATCTCCTGGCCTGTGTAGCAGCCCTTCTCGAGACTCACGGCGCCCAGCAGATCCAGGTTCAGCATGTGCGGCGTGAATTGTTCGGACTGCGCGCCGCAGATTTCCGGCATGCCCGAGCGCAACTGGTCCAGTCGCAGGTCGTCGAGATCCTGCGCCGAGCCCATATCGACCGCCTGGATGTTGAATTCGACCTTGGCGCGGAAACGAAACACTGTCAGCCGCTGCACAACGTGCTCGGCCAGCTCGGTCGGCAACGTGAGGCCGTAGCCGTCAGCTTGCCGGGCAAGAATCATGACGCAGATCACGCGGCCCTTGGGGTTGCACCAGGCCGATCGTTGCGGCTCCGATGCGTCGAGTTGCTGCAAATCGGCGGTCAGCTGCCCTTGCAGGAATTCCTCGGCGTCGGCGCCGCTGACAACAATTGTTGAATACCCAAAGTCTGACATCTGGCATAATTCCGTTGATGAGTGAACATGACCCCGATATGAAAGACGAATCGAGCGAGACCCGCTCGCCGGAGGCCAGCGAGGATCATACCCCGTCTGCTACGATCGACGAACGTCGGCCGAAGGAAATCGGCGGACGCAAAGGTCCCGATCCCACCCGCTACGGGGACTGGGAGAAAAACGGGCGCTGCATCGATTTCTGACCCAAAGTGACAAAAGAAGCATAAAAATGAGCAATTCCGGCAGACCACTGTCGCCACATCTTTCCGTCTATCGCTGGCCGATTACGATGACTCTCTCGATCCTGAACCGCATCACCGGTGTGGCTCTGTCGCTGGGATTGGTCGTCCTGGCCGTCTGGCTTACGCAGGCTGCGGCGGGACCGGAGCAATATCAGTACATCCGCGCAACGATGGCATCGCCGCTGGGCAAGCTGTTGCTGATCGGCTGGACCTTTGCGTTCTTTCTGCACCTCGGTAATGGCATCCGGCATTTCGTGTGGGACATGGGGCTGGGATTCGAGATACGTCAGGCGAACGCATCGGCATGGGCCGTTCTGATTCTCGCGACTGCGCTGACGGCCGCTTTCTGGGCGGTGAAGTTTTGAGCCTGCGCACGCCGTTGGGGCGGGTGCTTGGAGCGGGCAGCGCAAAGGACGGTACCGGGCATTTTGTGGCGCAACGCGTGTCGGCGATTGCAGTCTTGTTGCTGGGTAGCTGGTTCCTGTATTCGATGTACACGATCGATGGCATGGCGTATCTCGAAGTCATCCGCTTTGTGTCGGTGCCGCGCAACACTGTCTTGCTGTCTTTGCTGTGCGTAACAGCCGCCTATCATTCGAGCCTAGGCGTGCAAGTGGTCATTGAGGACTATGTGCACGCGAACGGTCTGCGGATTTTTTCACTCATTGCGTCGCGCTTCGCGCACGTGTTTTTGGCGATTTCGTCAGTTTACGCAGTACTGCAGATCGGACTTACGACATGAGCCAGGGCGACAAAGACTACGAATTCATAGACCACAGCTACGACGTCATCGTCGTGGGTGCGGGTGGCGCGGGACTGCGCGCGACCTTTGGGCTGGCGCAGGCGGGCTTCAAGACGGCCTGTGTCACGAAGGTGTTTCCGACGCGCAGCCACACCGTCGCGGCGCAGGGCGGCATCAGCGCGGCACTGGGCAACATGGGCGAGGACGACTGGCGCTGGCACATGTACGACACGATCAAGGGCTCCGACTGGCTCGGTGACCAGGACGCGATCGAATACATGTGCAAGGAAGCTGCTAGCGCTGTCATCGAACTCGAACACTATGGCGTGCCGTTTTCACGTACCGACGATGGCCGTATCTACCAGCGCCCGTTTGGCGGCATGACGACACACTACGGTGAGGGAACGGCGCA
>JADFLJ010000229.1 GCA_022564475.1 Pseudomonadota bacterium | reverse complement strand
TGCCCGATGACTCGGTGCTGCGCATTGTGCGTTCGCGGCTGCCGTGGCTGGTCGGCGGCCTGTTAGGCGCGGCGCTGGCAGGCGCCGTCGTCGCATCATTCGCGGAAGAGTTGCAGCGTGCAGCGATACTCGCCACGTTCATACCCGTCGTGATGGCCATGGCAGGCAACGCCGGTATTCAAGCCGCGACGGTAACGATTCAGGGCCTTGCTTCCGGCAACGTCTGGCATGGCGATCTGGGTCGACGAGCCATTAAAGAACTCAGCGGATCCCTGATAAACGGCATTGTTGTGGCGTTGCTGCTGGTGGCAATGGTGATGGCTGTCTCGACCTTTGTGGAGTTCGAGGCACCTGCACGTCTTGCGATGGCCGCCGGCTTGTCGGTTGCGATCGTCACGGCACTGGCGGCGACACTGGGGTCCACGATCCCGCTCGTACTGCACCGTTTCAAAATCGACCCGGCCGTCGCCAGCGGCGTGTTCATCACGACGAGTAATGACATTATCAGCGTCTTCGTATATTTCGTAGTGGCGTCGTATATCTATCTGGGTGCGGTATAAGTAACTCACCCTTGCATTTTTTCGCTTAATATGGTAAGGGTTTACCACATATAAGAAAAACAATCCCGATCTCATGTGTATCTACCTTCGACGTTGATCCTGCTGTCCATTCGCGATCAGGGAGACTCTACGATGCCCACGTTTCTTCAGCGTTCCGCTTTTGTTCCGAAAATTACTTCGCTGTTAGCTTTTCTCGCCCTTATCGCTGCGTGCGGGGGCGGCGGAGGTGGAGGTGAAGAACCGAGTGCTAGGCCCCCGTAGTTAATCAGCTGCCGACAGCGAACGCAGGTGACGATCAGTCCGTGAATGAACTCGACACTGCCACGCTGGATGGCTCGGCCAGCCGCGATCCGGACGGCAGCATCTCAACGTTTGAGTGGCGGCAGGTTTCCGGTCTTACTGTAACAATTAACAATTCAGACCAGGCGTTAGCAGATTTCGTAGCACCTGAGGTTACACCGGCAAATGAAGACCTGGTTTTTGAGATTACGATCAGTGACAACAGCGGTGCTACGGCGTCGGACACGGTCACTATTTCTGTCGTGAACGTAAATGTCCTGCCTGCTGCCAACGCAGGCGCCGATCAGATCGTCTTCGAAGGAAGCACCGTTGTGCTCGATGCGGCAGGCAGTACGGATCTTGACGGCATCGTAACCGGCTTTTTCTGGCAGTTGTTATCTGGCCGCACAGTGGATATTCCAACCCCGGATCAGGCGCAAATTTCGTTCGTGGCTCCGAGTACCAATGAAACATACACAAACGAATTTGAGTTGACTGTCACTGACGATCTCGGCGGCACGAATACAGATATCGTTTCCGTAGTAATCAGGCCTATCATTCCCCCGATTGCAGATGCGGGTGCGGATCAGCTTGTCGAAAGCGAGTCAACAGTAATACTCACGGCCCTCGCAAGTTCCGACATTGACGGCGAGATCGTCTCCTACCAATGGACGCAGTTAATCGGGCCAGCCGTCACATTGTCCAGCAGCACAACGCTGGAAACCTCCTTTGCGGCACCCTTGGTCAGCGAGAACACCTTATTGCAGTTCGAACTTCTCGTTACTGATGATTCTAATGCAACCGCAACGGACGTTATAGACGTTACTGTGACGCCACCTACATACATCGTCAGTGGAACGATTACGGTACCCGATGGCAACGTTGTTGACAGCGATGTCAATAACTTGGATGCACCATACGCACCGAACGATTCGCCGGATACAGCGCAAATCCTTCCGAATCCGGTGACTGTCGGCGGTTACGCCAACAGGCGCAACCGGGGTCCTTCCGGCCGGTCGCAACTAATCGGCGATCAGCAAGACTTTTACCGTGGGGTTCTCACCGTTGGACAAACGATCACCCTCAGGATTGAAGATGCCGCGTCAGGTGACCTGGACTTGTACCTTTGGGACCTGGCTGGAACGACAATTGTTGCCGCTTCGCTAGGAATAACTGAGTTTGAGACTGTCGTTGCACCGAGTGATGGTGAATACGTCATTGAAATCTTCGTGTTTTCCGGCGCGTCAAACTACGTGTTGAATCTGGAAACGACGGGTGCACCGGCATCAGCTTCCGCTGGGTACAATCTTGATAATGACTTCATGCCAACTGAAGCGATCGTGCGATACCGCGATACGCTAGGGAAGGTCTGATCAATTCGTGTATTCAATTGTATTGATGTGATTTTCTAATTACGCGCTCAAAAGCTCGGAAAATGTTCAGCGTTCGACGCAATTCGTTCGTTTTCTTTGTCGTTACGCCCTATTTTTTGATCAACGGCAAATTTCAGACGCAGTTATCCTATGTTGGTCGCAATAATTGCCGGCGCGCCATGTACAAATTCACTAATCCGCAGGCAACAAATAATCGATTGGCATTCTTGTCCAGGCCTCGATAACGAACCTTGTTAAAACCAAAGATTCGCTTGAGAATCAGGAAAGGATGCTCGACTTTCGCCCTGACCTTCGATTTGGTGCGATTCTTCGATTTGTCCGCGGCGCTCAACGGCCGGTTGCGAGCGCCTTTCTTGTTGGTAAAGTCCTGGGCGTGCGGCGCGTGTTCTAAAATAACATCGCGCTGGCCCGAGTAGGCGGAGTCTCCCCACACCCGGGTTTCGTCACCGTGCAACAGATCCCCCAGTAACTGGCTGTCGTGTACGTTCGCCGCCGTGGCCGCCACCGAATGAATCAGCTTGGTCTGAGAGTCGACACCAATATGGCCCTTCATGCCAAAGTACCATTGGTTGCCCTTCTTCGTCTGGTGCATCTCCGGGTCGCGCTTCTTATCCTTGTTTTTGGTCGAGGTTGGCGCATCAATGATGGTCGCATCC
>JADFLJ010000228.1 GCA_022564475.1 Pseudomonadota bacterium | reverse complement strand
CAACCGACTGCCAGCACATTCAGGCGTTCTTGTGCTCGCCATGGATCCGGGTCTCGCAATGCCTCACCGACGCTCGTGATGCGCGTGTGAAAAATGAAGCAATGCACGTCCTTAAGCTCATTGCACAACGCGCGTGCGAGGCGCAGATAAAAGAAACTGTAGGCATTCATCGAGCGACTCACGTCCAGCAGCAACACCAAACGCGGGCGCACGCGACGGTGGGTCTTCCAGGCAAGCCGCAAGGGTGTACCGCCACTCGCGACACTTTGACGTATCGTGCTTTGCAAATCGAGCCGCCGTCCACGTGTCGAGCGCACCTCACGACGCAGTTTCAGGTGTTTCAGACGCCGCGCCAGGCGGCGCATCAACGCTTCGACTTTGCGCGCCTGGTCGGCCTGGTTGAGCTCACTAAAATCCGTTGACGACAGATTTTCCCCGCGACTCGCGCCATGTCCGGCGGCTTCCGTGTCGTCGACTACCGCATCGTCTACCATGGCCGGCGATTCGTGCGCGCCGCCGTCGTCACCCCCGCCAGTCACTTCCTCGCTATCGGCCGCCGCGTCGCTCTGCTCGAATACGCTCTTGTTCGGCGGTAGAAAAAAGGCATCGAACAAGGCGTCGAAGCGCTGCCATTCTTCGTAACGCTTGCACAGCAATGATTTCAGATTCCAGCGCAGGACCGGCTGATTCAATATGCCCGTCTGCGCGGCGGTGTCGACGATATCAACCGAATCGGCGGCGCTTACGCCGTAACCGTTGGCATGCAGAAATCCCGTAAAGCCCGCGATGCGCGTCAATAAAAAGTTGCCGATATCGCTCCGCTCGGCTGCGGCAATCGTCAACATGTCGCCGCGATGCGCGCCACCACATCGGGAGTAAATCCGCTGCGGTCTTCGCGCGTCTTGATGAGAGCGCTCAATGTATCGATGATGCGATCCGCGCCGTCGTCGTCGATGACGGTGATTCCCATGCGCAGCAGGGCCGCCGTCCAATCCAGTGTTTCTGCAATGCCCGGCTTTTTCTGCAACTCCATACGACGAACCTGCTGCACGAACGCGACCACCTGGCGGGCGAGTTCGTCTGCTGCCTGCGGCGCCTTGATTTTGACGATCGCCAGTTCCTTCGCAAAATCCGGATACTCGATGAATTGATACAGGCATCGACGGCGCAGCGCATCAGAGAGTTCACGGGTGCCGTTGGATGTGATGATAACCAACGGTCGTGTAATCGCTTTTATGGTGCCCAGTTCCGGTATGGAAATCTGGAAGTCCGACAACAGTTCGAGCAGATAGGCCTCAAACGCTTCGTCGGCGCGATCCACTTCGTCGATGAGCAACACGGGTGCTTCGTCGCAGCTGATTGCCTCCAGCAGCGGCCGCTTCAGCAGATAGGTTTCGGAGAAGATATCCTGCTCTTTCGCGGCCAGCGGCCGATCGTCCTGCTCGAGCAGTTTAATGGCCAGCAACTGCCGCTGGTAATTCCACTCGTACATAGCGGCGTGGACATCGAGTCCTTCGTAACACTGCAGGCGGATGAGGCGGGCGCTGCGCACGGTCGCGAACGCCTTGGCGATTTCCGTCTTACCGACGCCGGCATCCCCCTCGACCAGCAACGGGCGACCGAGGTCGAGCGTCAGCAGCAAGGTTGCCGCGAGGGCGGAATCGGCGACGTAGCCTGCGGACTCAAGCTGGCCCTGCAGGCCGGCAATGTCATCCATGCGGCCGGCAGCGGGACTCACGTCGTTTTCTTGGTGAACAAACCGCGCAGCCAGTCCTTGAATATGGCCCAGCCGAGCGCGAGCGCATTGAGATCCCCGGCACGCGCTGCCGGGGCCGCCGTGTCGCCTGCTGCAGCGGACCCGGAGCGTTGCTCCTGCAGCGCGGCGACCTCTGCTGCGAAATTGGCAGCAAACTGGACCAGTATCTTGTCGGCAACCGCGTCCATCATGCGTCCACCGAAAGCCACGGCCTTACCGCTCAGCGATACTTCGCTCGAGCCAACCAGCACACAGGAGCCGTCGTCCGCAGCGTCGATACGCGCGAGTAAATTCATGGACACGCCGGAACTCCCGGAACTGTCGGTGCCTTTGCCGAGCAGTCGCAGAGACTGCGTCGCCGGATCAATATCCTGCACCTCGACTTCGCCCCTGAAAGACATCGTCACCGGACCCAGCCTGACCTTCACGGTGCCCTTGTGGTGGTTCTCAGCAACTTTCTCAGTGAGCTTCGCGCCGGGCATGCAGCCTGCAACCGCTTCGATATTCTGCAGAAATTCCCAGGCGATCGCGGCCGAGCTTGGCAGGGGAAATGTTTTGTCGAGTTGTACTTTCACACCGAATTCCTGCTACGCGCCGTCGCGCTGGTCGATTCCCAACGCCTTACACTGCTGCCATACGCGATACGCCGAGTGCGGCATGTCCATATGCGTCACGCCTAAATGCGCAAACGCATCCACGACGGCGTTGGAGAAACAGGGAATGCCGCCGACGTGCGGCGATTCCGCGACGCCCTTGGCGCCGATCGGATGGTGCGGCGACGGTGTCACGGTCTCATCGGTCTCCCAATGCGGCGTTTCCATCGTTGTCGGCAGGAAATAGTCCATCAGGCTGTTGCCGAGGTGATTGCCGTTCTCGTCGAACGGAATCTCCTGGCCGAACGCGACCGCAAAGGCTTCCGTCAGGCCGCCGTGGATCTGACCCTCGATGATCATCGGGTTGATGCGCGTGCCGCAATCGTCCAGTGCGTAGAAACGCCGAACCTTGGTCTCCCCCGTGAATCGGTCGATATCGACAACGCAGATATAGGCACCAAACGGAAATGTCAGGTTGGGTGGATCGTAGTATTCACATGCGTCCAGGCCCTGTTGCATGCCGTCCGGCAAGTCGCCCGGATGTGCC
>JADFLJ010000052.1 GCA_022564475.1 Pseudomonadota bacterium | reverse complement strand
GCGTTCGACATGCTGACCTGAGCGATCCAGAATCAGTGCCAATGTCAGGAGGTAAGCGGGGCGTGTCGCGTGTGCGGCGTCGGTCAGCATATCCGGGATCGATTGACGTAACTGACGTGCGTATTCGACATGCCTGACGTTGGGACGACCCACCGATGCGGCAATGGACTCCGGCAGGACAGCCGTGCGCTCATTTGTTGCCGCCGCCGCGAAACCCGCTGTCACGGCCTCTGCTGCAGGATCGAGCAAAGTTCCGCTGTCACGCAGCGCATCAACTTGCGGGTAGTCCTGCTCGCTGAAACCTGGATCCAGCGCCTTGATACGCTCCGTCAATGGCGGGTGTGTTGCGAACAGACCCACTAATCGGGACCCGCTGCCAAACAACATGTGGCTGATTTCTTCCGGATCCGTGGCCTGCAAGTAGGAGGATTCGCTATAGCCGCCAATTTTCTTCAACGCGTTCGCAATGCCTTCGCTTTGCCGCGTAAATTGTACGGCCGACGCATCGGCGAGAAACTCGCGCTGTCTGGAGACGGCGGCCTTGATCATGCGGGCGAAAAACATTCCGATAGCGCCCAGGATTGCGAGACCGAGCCCAATGATGAGAATAACCGGCGTACCGCGATCGCGGCGGCTGACAAGATTCACGTGGAAGCCGCTGCGCATAATCATTCGTCCGATCAGCGATAGTGCCAGGATGCCGAACAATACGCCCATCATGCGAATATTCAGGCGCATGTCGCCGTTCAGGATGTGGCTGAATTCGTGTGCGATGACGCCCTGCAATTCATCGCGATTCAGCAGCTCAAGCGTACCGCGCGTGACGGCAATCGCTGCGTCACCGGGCGTAAAACCTGCTGCAAATGCATTTATTCCACTTTCTTCTTCGAGCACGTATACCTCAGGTACGGGTACGCCTGAAGCAATTGCCATCTCCTCGACGACATTGCGTAATTGCCGCCGCAAAGGGTCGCTAACATCGGCAGGAATCAGTGTACCGCCCAATTCTGCGGCGACGCGACCGCCACCCGACGACAAGACAGATGTCTTGTAGAGGCTGGCACCGAGAATGAACAATGCCGTACCGATGGCAACGGCGATTAGCAGACCGCGTGGGTCGCCACCGTATGCGTCGTTCGAAAATGCACCCAGCGCGAAACCGACAATTGCCGTTACGCCCGCAACGATCAGCAGCGTCGCTACGATGTAAACGACGACGAGCCACTTGGTGGCTCGTCGCGCCTGATCCTGGGCGTCGAAAAAATTCAAGTGAAGGAGATTTCAGGTACGTCGCGTTTTTCGTCGGATTCAATCTCGAGGAAACTCGCGAGTTTAAAGCTGAACATTCCGGCGATAACACTGTTCGGGAAGTTTTCGGCCGTGTTGTTATAGCTCATGACGGAGTCATTGAAGGCCTGCCGGGAGAACGAAACCTTGTTCTCGGTGCTCGCCAGTTCTTCCTGGAACTGCATCATGTTCTGGCTGGCCTTCAGGTCCGGATAGGCCTCAGAGAGCGCGAACAAGCGGCTGAGTACGCCGCCGAGGGCGCCTTCTGACGCGCCGAGCTGCTTCATCGCATCGGCATTTGCCGGATCTGCCTTCGCCGCACTGAGGCTGGAAACGGCCGTGTTGCGAGCCGCAATGACGGCCTCCAGCGTTTCCCGCTCGTGTTTCATATAGCCTTTTACGGCCTCGACGAGGTTCGGGATCAGGTCGTAGCGTCTCGTCAACTGGACGTCTATCTGGGCAAATGCATTGCGTACCCGGTTTCTTTGGTTTACCAGCTTGTTGTAGATTCCGATCGTCCAGAACACAATAGCAGCCAGAATTCCGAGGAATATCAGGAATGATGTCACAGTGCGTCTCCTTGTCGAAGAGTGTCAGAATGAAGCATAACGCTCGTAAGTTGTTAACTCTAGCAATGGGCTTGATCTTTTTGATTTCAATGCCTTGCAGTGCTGCATGGGTCGGCGATGCCAGACCGCTCATGGGTACGGAGGTGAGCGTCTACCTGTGGCATGAGGACGAGGCAGAGGGTCGGCGCCTCACCGAAGCCGTCTTCGACGAAGCCGTGCGCATCGACGAATTGATGAGTACCTACAAGGACAGCAGCCAAATTTCAGAGGTCAATCGAAACGCTGCGAATGCAGCCGTGATTGCAGGGGCCGAGCTGGCCAGCCTGATTCAGCGGGCGCTCGACATTTCAGTCCTGACTCGCGGCGCATTCGACATTACTTACGAGAGCGTTGGCCAGCACTACGATTTTGGCGAACGGCGACGACCCAGCGATGACACGCTCGCAGCGGAGCGTGTGCTGATCGACTACAGGCTCGTCGAGGTAGATCGAGTTTCAAGTTCAGTGCGTTTTCTGAAGCAGGGCGTGCGAATAAACCTCGGCGGCATCGCCAAGGGCTACGTGGTTGAGCGAGGCGTCGATATCCTGAGGCGGAACGGTGTTTTACATGCGATCGTGACGGCCGGCGGAGACTCACGTCTTTTGGGTGACCGGCGCGGGCGACCCTTCATGATCGGTATTCGCGACCCGCGGCAGGATGGAGAGGTCGCCATTCGTCTACCGCTGGAGGAAGAGGCTATTTCAACCTCGGGCGACTACGAGCGTTTCTTCGAAGAAGACGGCGTTCGGTATCACCACATCATTCAGCCAAGCACCGGGGAGCCCGCCGCTGGTATCCACAGTGCGACGGTGATCGGGCCGGATGCGGTCATGACCGACGCGTTGTCCACATCCGTGTTTGTCATGGGCGTTGACCTTGGTCTGAAGCTGATTGCCGGCCTGCCGGACTATGAGAGCATCGTAATCGACGCACAGGGGCGCGTTTATTACTCCGATGGACTGACTCCGCCGGCTTCGCCGGCCGCAAACGATCCGCCCTGAGGCGTCGCTGACCAGCGACATCAGGACCAAAAAAATCGCGATCTGTCGCTGAAAGGCGACGACTTTTCGCTTTAAATTCATATTGATACGCTTATCATGGGCTGTCTGTTGCCGTGCTCCCGATAGCGGTCTGCGGCGGCCTGGCAGGGATGTTCGCGCGCATCCCCAACTCTTCAGGAGAAACAGTGATTTAACGTAATCTGGCACGATTA
Source organism: Pseudomonadota bacterium (assembly GCA_022564475.1). Classification (GTDB taxonomy): domain Bacteria; phylum Pseudomonadota; class Gammaproteobacteria; order Steroidobacterales; family Woeseiaceae; genus UBA1847. Next base: position 10,585 of record JADFLJ010000052.1, on the reverse strand, counting down.
CGCTGACGACCTGTCCGAATACCCCAGACCGACTTATGTTGAGACAGCCCGGTTTGTGTGACGATTATCACGGCTCGAAAGGGCTGCGGCTGTCAACATTCCTCATTGGCACGGGCTGACGACGTCGGCCGCTGTCTTTATGCCCAGAATGGAATCAGGCTGATAACACAAGGATTGAAATGATGAAAATCGGGAAATTGCTTACAGGATTCGCTTTGGCCGTATTAGCAACAAGCAGCCTTGCTGCATCCGACCTGTCAGGACTGCCGGCGCCGGATTTTGCGCTGAAGAGTTCGACGGGTGAAAACCTGCGCCTGTCCGAGTATCGCGGCGACGTCGTGTTGATCAATTTCTGGGCCACCTGGTGTGGACCCTGCCGGCAGGAAATGCCGTTATTGGATCAACTTTACACACGCTATAAGCGTGTCGGTTTTAGCTTGCTGGGCGTCAACATTGACGATGACTCCGCGCGAGCCATGGAAATGATCAAGGAGCTCGGTGTCAGTTTTCCGGTGTTGTTCGATGCGCGCAAGGAAGTCAGCCGGCTTTATAACGTGGATGCAATGCCCGTAACGGTTCTCGTCGACCGAGAAGGCACAGTGCGTTACGTCCACAAGGGTTACAAGCCCGGTTACGAAGAGATGTACCTCGATCAGATTCGCTCGCTGTTGAGGGAGTAGTCACTACGAGGCTTTGCCCTTGAGCTAAGGCTGTAGTGATGCCAAAGGAGAATGAAGGTGACGTTTAAAACAGTCTTGAGTTGCTTGCTGGCAGTGATGCTGGCGTTTGCAGTGACGTCGATGGCGCAGGAGTCCGCGCCGATGGATGCCGACTCCGGAGCTCAGTTCCGCAGTCTCGACCAGGATGTGCAGGACCTGAAGAAAGAGGTCCTCGATCTCAATCGTGACTTGTTCCTGCTGGAAGAGGAATTACTGTTTCCGGCTAACTCGCAGGTTGCATTTTTTATCTCGATGGATGTTGGTGAGTACTTCGCACTGGATTCGGTGAGTCTGGAGATCGACGGCAAGGAAGTCGCGAACTACCTGTACACGGATCGGGAAATTGATGCCTTGTTGCAGGGCGGCGTGCACCGACTTCACATGGCCAATCTGAAAACCGGCGAGCATGAACTGATTGCAATATTTACGGGCAAGGGCCCGCACAGTCGTGATTACCGTCGCGGCGCGACCGTCATGATCGAAAAGGGCATCGGCGCGAAATACCTTGAGCTGGAAATAACCGACCGGGTCAAGAAGCAGCAGCCGGAGTTCGTAATCAAGGAATGGGAGTGATCGTTGCCGATTACCCGCTCCATAGCCGTTACGCTTAGCCTTTGTTGCGTACTGTTGCTGCCCCCTGCGACGTGGGCAGTTGAATCCGGGCGTGAGCCTATTGTTGTTGAGGACCTGCACTACGGCGAGGTCCTTTTCTACTTTTACCAGGGCGATTACTTCCCGGCGATCATTCGTCTGCTGGCGGCGCAATCCCAGTCAAATCTCGATAAGCACATCGACGACTCCGAATTGCTACTCGGCGGTATGTATTTGTCCTACGGGCATCACCTGGAAGCCGCCCGCATTTTCGAACGCCTTCTCGCCAACAATGTGAATCCGGAAGTTCGGGATCGCACCTGGTTCTTCCTCGCCAAGATCTGGCAGCAGCGTGGTTACCTGGAAGAGTCACAACAGGCATTCGACCGTATCGAGGGAGAACTGCCGAAAAATTTGCAGCGAGAGGCCTCGATGCTGCAGGCACAAATTCTGATTGACGCGGGCGACGACGACAAGGCCATCGCGTTGCTGCAGAACTGGAAAGGCAAAACAGAGTGGGCCAGCTACGCGAAATTCAATCTGGGTGTTGCGCTGGTTCGCAGTGGGCGGGTCGATGAGGCCGAGGAGATCCTCGAGGATCTCGGCAGCATGAATCCGTTCAATGACGAACTCAAGTCCTTGCGTGACAAGGCCAACCTCGCACTGGGTTACGCGTTGTTGCAGAACGGCGAGCCGCGGGCCGCAAAACCGGCGTTGCAGCGCGTACGTCTGGAAGGCCCTTTCTCGAACAAAGCCCTGCTTGGCATGGGCTGGGCAGACGCCGAACTCGAAAGTTATCAACGCGCGCTGGTGCCGTGGATGGAGCTTCGCAGCCGTGATTTGCTCGATTCAGCAGTACAGGAATCCATGCTCGCGATTCCCTATGCGCTTGCGCAACTGGACTCGATCAGCCAGGCGGCTGACCACTATTTGAACGCGATCGAGGCTTTCTACGAAGAGTCCAACCGCCTTGACCGCACGATCGACTACATCGAATCGGGCGAAATGTTCATGCAATTCCTCGCCGACGATCCGCTCGCCACGACGGGCTGGTACTGGCGTCTTGAGGATCTCCCCAAAGGCCCCGAAGCACGCTATTTGTTTCACTTGCTGTCAACGCACGAGTTTCAGGAAGGCCTGAAGAACTTCCGTGACCTGAATTACATGCACAACAATCTCGACAACTGGCAGCAGAGCGTCGAGGTTTACTCGAACATGCTTGAGACCCGCAAGCAGGCCTACGAGGATCGTTTGCCGCGTGTCGAAGCTGCATTGGATCGCGCTGATCTCGATGACATGGTTGATCGCAAACTCGAATACGACTCCGTGCTCAATGAAATCGAGAGAAGCAACGACTGGCTGGCACTCGCGACCGAATACCAATTCGAGATGTGGGGTGAGATAAGCGGGCTTGAGGCAACGCCGGCACTCACGGCCGATATTCCCGAGGCCGCCGAAGTACGTGGCAAGATCGCATTGCTGAAGGGCGTGCTCAAGTGGAATCTGGAAAAACAATTCAAGGACCGTCTGTGGCGGATTCGTCGCGACTTGCGCAAGACGGGCGAGGCCCTGGTCGAAACACAGCGCGCACGTCGTCAGATTGATGAATCCATGCGCGATCAGCCACTGGAATTCGCTGCATTTTCGGAACGTGTCGCTGCGCTTGAACCGCGCATTGAAAGCTTGAAGATGCGCGTCGAAGATCAGATGGCGAAGCAAAGCGCGTATATGCAGTCGATCGCAGTCGGCGAGTTACAGGCGCAAAAAGAACGACTCAATATTTACACAGTCCAGGCGCGCTTCGCACTCGCAGCTATTTACGATATCGCTGCGACAGTAAGCGAGGTGTCGGAATGAACATTCGTTTCGTCTCGACGCTGATTATTGCGCTTGCCGCATTGTTGCCGCTCAGCAATGCAAGTGCCGAAAAGATCAAAGAGAAAGACACGATCAAGAGTCTTGAGCGTCAACACGTCGACGTCAGGCCTGGCAGAATCATCCTGAACAGCTCGAGTCTTGCACGTGACAACTACCGTGCGTTTCTGGATCTGGTTTCCGACGATCCCGAACTCAGTGCCGAAGCAATGCGTCGCCTCGGCGATCTCGAGCTTGAAGCGGCCGAAGCAGAACAGTTCTCCGATAATATCGAGGCGATCGAAACGCGCGGTTACGACAATGCTGTGGATCTCTACCAGAAGTTACTCGAGGCGTATCCCGACTACAGGCGCAATGACACGGTTTTGTACCAGCTTGCACGTGCCTATGCAATCGGCGGCAAGACGGATGAAGCGCTGGTCGTACTCAACGAAATAATTTCGGTTTACCCAAATTCGGCGATGCTGGACGAAGTGCAATTCCGGCGCGGCGAAATGCTGTTCTTGCGCCAGCAGTATAACGATGCGGAAATCGCCTACCAGGCCGTGATGGATTACGGCGATTCGTCGCGGTTCTATGAGCAGTCTCTCTACAAGCTCGGTTGGACTCAATTCAAACTGGCCTGGCATGAGGACAGCCTTGATTCGTTTTTCGCGTTGCTTGATCGTAAGATCGCAAATATCGAGCTACAAGACGGCGCAGAACGCCTGCAAAGTCTGCGACGCTCAGAACGAGAAATGGTCGAAGACACATTCCGTGTGCTGTCGATCAGTTTCTCCTACATGAAGGGTCCCGACAGCATAGACCAATACATGGTCGACAATGGCCAACCGGGCTACGCCTACGTGATTTATGAGAATCTGGGCGACCTCTATTTAGAGCAAGAACGCTTTGTCGATGCGGCGGACGCGTACGGGTCCTTTGTTGACCAGGATCCTTACCACCCGAAAGCACCGCTGCTGCAGGTCGAAGTTATCGAAGCCTACAAGCGTGGCGGATTTCCGAGCCTGGTGCTCGAAGGCAAGAAGGGCTTCGTAGAACGTTACGGCATGGACGGTCAATTCTGGGTGCGCAATCTGCCGCAAGAGAACACGGCCGTGGCGGCGCACCTGAAAACCAACCTGACCGACCTCGCGCAGTACTACCACGCCGAGGCGCAACAGGATGGTGAGATTACGGACTACCAGGAGGCGGCGCGCTGGTATCGCAAGTACCTGGCATATTTCCCCGAAGATCCGGACAGCGCAAATACAAACTTCCTGCTCGCGGAGATTTTATTCGAGAGCCAGGACTTCCGGGATGCAACCGAAGAGTACGAACGCACAGCGTATGCCTACCCGATGCACGAGAAATCCGCGGAGGCCGGCTATGCGGCGATTATTGCGTATCGCGAGCACGAGAAACTGCTCGTCGACGAGGCCAGGGACGAATGGCACGCGGCCTATCTTGACAGTGGCTTGCGATTCGCCGACACCTATCCCGAACACCCGGAGTCAGGCGCTGTCCTGACGACCATTGCCGAAGACCTGTTCAGACAAAACCAGTTCGACCTGGCCATCGCAGTCGGACGGGCCGTTGTTGCGAAGCAGCCGCCAGTAGAGCCGGCATTGGCGCGCACGGCATGGACCGTCATTGCGCACTCGCAATTCGACATGAATGACTTCGTTGCTGCCGAGGAGGCGTACTACGAGCTGCGCGCGTATACGCCGCCGGATGATGCTGAGGCCGAGCAGCAGATAAAGGATCGCATCGCGTCGTCGATCTACAAGCAAGGCGAGCAGGCACGGGATTCAGGAGATCTTGAACTCGCTGTCGTGCACTTCACGCGCCTGGGTGACGTGGTTCCGGATTCGGATATTCGCGCCACGGCCGAATACGATGCGGCTGCTGCGTTGATCAATCTTGCAGCCTGGAGTCGTGCATCCAGCGTGCTGGAGAAATACCGGGCTGACTATCCGGACAGTGAGTTTGCGGACGACATCACGCAGAAACTCGCGGTGACTTACATGGAGTCGGGCCGCGACGTCGACGCGGCGCAGGAATTCGAACGCATCTCGGTGGCCGCTTCAAGCAGCGACGACATACGTCGTGAGGCACTTTGGAAGGCGGCTGAACTGTATGAAACAGCCGCTTCCATAAACGACGAGCACCGTGTGCTCGAAGACATCATCGAGCGCTATCCAAATCCCTTGTCTGAATCGATCGAGGCACGCTTCCGCTTACTGGAAATTTCCGAGATCAACGGCAACAGCGTGGAACGAATCGTGTTGCTGGAGGGCCTGGTTCAGGTGGATGCGACCGCTGGCCCGCAGCGCAGCGATCGAACGCGCTATCTCGCGGCAACGGCATCGATTGAGCTGGCAGAGCCGGTTCGCCGTCGCTTTGAGGTTGTGAAGCTTACGCAGCCATTGGCAGAGAGCATGAAGCTCAAGCGTCAGCTCATGCAGGACGTGATCAATGTCTACACGGATGCGGCGGATTACGGTGTGGCCGAAGTAACAACGGCGGCGACCTACCGACTGGGTGAGGTCTATCAATTATTCAGTATTGACCTGATGGATTCTGAGCGGCCAGCTGAACTGGATGAGGCTGCGCTGGACGAATACGAGTTGCTGCTGGAAGAGCAGGTCTATCCGTTCGAGGAAAAAGCCATCGATCTGTACAAGGCGAACGCAAACCGTGCAGTTGATGGCGTCTACGACGAATGGGTGATCAGAAGTTTTGGGAAGCTGGCTATCCTGGTGCCGGCCCGATACGCGAAAACGGAGCGCAGCGAAAATGTTATTACAGCGCTTAATTAAATTACAGGGACTGCCGGTTCTGCTCGGGCTGCTGCTTCTCACCGGGTGTGCGTCATCCGGGCCGAAACCCGTGGCGCAGACTACTGCCGGGTCCGACATCGGCCATGACGCGGCTGTTGTCGCCATACCGCCCAGAGCATTGACGATGTATGAACAGGCGGCCGCTATCATGGCCTCGGGCGATTTTCTTGAAGCAGAACTGCGTTTCAAGGAGTTTCTGCTGCAATATCCGATCTATCCGGGCGCGCACGTCAACCTCGCGATCATCCACGTCAGTAATGAAAATGACGTTGCTGCGGCCGCGTCCATCGAGGCGGCGCTCGCCATTGACCCGCAATATGCCCCGGCTTTGAACCAAAAAGGCATGCTACTTCGCAGAAATGGCAAATTTTTCGATGCGGAGGCCGCTTATTTGATGGCCGTCACATCCAATCCCGACTACGCCTTGGCACACTACAACCTGGGAGTCCTGAATGAGCTCTATTTGCAGCGGCTTGATATCGCGCTGAAGCATTTCGAGACGTATCAGGCGCTTGTCGGTGGCGACAGGCAGGTTGAGAAATGGATTGTGGACTTGAGACGCCGTGTAGCGGCGACTCAGCGTACGGCAAACGTGGCGGACTGACGGACATGAGTACTGACATCAACAGAGTATTCGGCGCCGGATTCATGCTTGCTGCGTTGTTGGCATCGTTTGCCGCATTTTCGCAAGAGGCGCCTGCACAGGAGAGTGCCGAGCTGGACGGGTTCGAGCCCGCCGTCGACACGTCGGCTCAAACAGAGTCGGCGACTGCCGCGGTCCGCGACGAGCTGCAGCCAGCGGTGGTCTCGGCTGTACTGGCACAGGATGTTACGCGCACGCAGTCGGGTGGCGTTGTCATGGACAGAATGGAACTGGGCCGCACGGAGATTACGGGTAACCAGGAATTGCCGAAGGTCATGTACATCGTCCCCTGGCGGAAAGCAGATCCCGGTGACTTGATGGGAAGGCCTGTGAATACATTGCTGGACGAAGTGCTGGCACCGCTGGATCGTGAAGAATTTGCACGTCAGGTCGGCTATTACAGCGATCTGTACGGTGACCAAGGCGAGTAGGAGCGGCTTCAGCCGCGACTTGAGAGATATTTGATGTTTAGAGGAGCAATCAAATGAGCACAATGGTGCAGTTTTTCCAGGATGGTGGTGCGTTCATGTACCCGATCCTGTTCGTGTTCGCGTTCGGCGCCGCAATTGCGATCGAACGTTGGACGTATTTGACAGTGTCAAGCGTAGCCAACCGCGCGCTCTGGAAAAAGATAGTGCCTTTCCTGAAGGCCGGGAACTTCCAGGAAGCTGCGGCGCAAACCGCTAATTCGAAAGCTGCGATTGGCTCGATTCTGACCTACGGTCTTTACCGTGTGAAGAGTGCGCGCCGTCGTGACGATATCGAAAAAGCAATGGAAGAGAGCATGATGGAAGTGCTGCCGCGTTTGGAAAAACGCACGCATTACCTCGCGACGCTTGCCAACATCGCTACGCTGATGGGACTGCTGGGCACGATTATCGGCCTGATCAATGCGTTTACGGCCGTGTCGAATGCCAACCCGGCCGACAAGGCTGATCTGTTGTCTGCCTCCATTTCGGTGGCGATGAACACGACAGCGTTTGGCCTGATGGTGGCTATTCCGCTGCTGCTCGTTCATGCATTGCTGCAAACGAAAACCAACCAGCTCGTGGACAGTCTTGAGATGGCCAGCGTCAAGTTTCTGAATGCAGTGACAGAACGCCAGCTAAAGTCCGCGGGGCCTTAACATGATTCGTCGCCGCGGAGGCGGTCGTCGTCGAAATACAGAGCCGGTCGAACTCAACATTACGGCATTTATGAACCTGATGGTTATTCTGGTTCCGTTCCTGCTGATGACAGCAGTGTTCTCGCGTCTGACAATTCTGGAATTGAATTTGCCAGGCCCCTCTACCGAGAGCGTGGATCCGCAGGATCAGGTTTTCCAGCTGGAAATCATCGTTCGTAAAGACAAAATCGAAGTGGGCGATCGCAATCAGGGATTGCTGGCAATTTACCCCAACTCGGAAGACGGCGATTACGACTACGACGCATTAAGCGCCAAGCTGGCACAGCTCAAGGATCGCTATCCGGAGAAAACGGAAGCGTCGATCCTGCTCGAGTCGGATATCGAGTACAACACGCTGATACAAATTATGGACCGCGTACGCGTTGAGGAAGAGATCGCGGAAGACTCCGTCATTCGGAACGACCTGTTTCCCGATATTTCGATCGGCGACGCGCCGGTTTCGGCTGGAGGGGCTTAGCACATGGTCAAGTCAGCACGCGCAAAACGCATGGACAAACATCATGCGCGCAATAAGGGTACAGCGACGCTGAACCTTGTGTCCCTGATGGATATTTTCACAATTCTTGTGTTTTTCCTGCTGGTGAATTCAGCGAATGTCGAGACGCTGCCGAACGTCAAGAATTTGCAACTGCCGGAGTCGATCGCCGAGAAAAAAGCGAAGGAAACCGTCGTCATCCTGATTGGCGAAGAAGACCTTGTTGTGCAAGGACATGCGATCGCAAAAATTAAGGACCTGCTCGCGTATAAGGGCAATGACATTCCCGAGCTTCGACAGGCGTTGAAATCACAGAATGATCGCGTCCTGCGTCGTGCGGCACAGGATGATATTGCCGGCCGTGAAGTCACGATCATGGCGGACAAGGAAACCCCGTATCGCTTGCTAAAGAAAGTCATGGCGACGTGTACGGAATCGGATTACGGGCGGATATCGCTCGCCGTACTGCAGAAGAGCTCAGACAAGCTCGGTGATATGCAGGCGGCGCGATAGCGATGCCGGTAATAATTTAGGAGCAGGAATTGGATCTACCATTCTACAGAGAGTATGACCTGCCATGGACGTCAGGTGCGGATCAGGAGCGCAAGTTCCAGCGTCTGCTTGGCAAGACCTTCCTGGTCGTTGCCGTTCTGGGTCTGGTATGGCCGTTCCTGCCGGTGCCGGATCCGGATCCCTACGAAATTGAAGAAATTCCGCCCCGCATCGCGAAGCTGCTGTTGGAAGACAAGCCATTGCCACCGCCTCCGCCGCCGCCAGTCGAACAGGAGCCGGAACCGGACGATCCTGAGCCGGAACAAGTGGTTGAGGTCGAACCCGAGCCGGAACCCATTCCCGAGCCTCAGATAGACGTGGCCGAGGTTGCACGTGAACAGGCAAGGGCGGCGTTCCTGCCGTTTGCCGAAGACCTGGCCGATCTTGTCGACCAGGACTTGCTCGACAAAGTGGCGAACAATCGCGATCTGAGCTCATCGGTTGGCGAGGCAGCACGCAACGAGCGTTCCATGATTACTTCGAAAGTGGGTGCCGCATCCGGCGGTATCAACACGGCGAGCATGAGTCGCAATACGGGCGGCACAGGCATCGCCGGTCGCACGACGACCAAAGTCGACAGTCCTGTAGCCGGTCTGGCACGAAATGCAGGCGGCGCAAGCAGAACCGGAATCAGTGGCAAGGCATCGCGTTCGCGCGAGGAAATCGAACTCATTTTCGACAAGAACAAAGGTGCGATTTTCGCGCTTTACAATCGCGCGTTACGACGTGATCCGACGCTCGAGGGCAAGTTGGTGCTGCGTCTGACCATTGCGCCTAGCGGTATAGTAACGTTCTGCGAAATTGTGTCGAGTGATCTGGGTGATCTGGAGCTCGAAGAAAAACTCGTTCGGCGAGTGAAGCTATTCCGCTTCGCGGCGCGCGACGTCGAGCCAATCACGACAACGAAGCCGATCGACTTCTTCCCCGCGTAAAAAAATTCTGCACGCCATGCAAAGGCCAAATATGACTATGCGTTAGTATTCGTACAATCACCAAAGTTTTTAGGAATGCCCAGCAGTGACTTCCAGAATAGCGATCGACGGTACACGGCGACGCCGCCTCTATCTTTTTCGCCACGGAGCAGTCGACTATGTCGATAGCAACGGCGATTGGGTTGCCGATCCTGACAGCGTTGATCTGAATGAGAAGGGTCGTGCGCAGGCGATCGCGATGTGCGACCTGTTTGCCGAGGTCGTTGTTGACAAGGCCATTTGCTCAGGATTGCCGCGGACACGACAAACGGCGGTGGCTGTACTCGGTGATCGGGATATGCATCTTGAAATCGCACCAGGGCTGGAAGAAATCCGTCCGTTAAAGGGTGAGTCTGAGGTCGAATACGATGTTATCGCCGATGTAGCGTACTCGCATTGGCGCGCCGCAGATCCTGCAGCGCGTTTTCTCGGTGGCGAGCGTTACCACGACTTCTACGATCGTGTTGCAGTAGCAATGGAAGACATTCTTGCGGACGGGTCCTGGAGTAATCTCGCGGTGTTCGCGCACGGCGGCACGAATGCTGCGGTTTTGGGGTGGGTGACGGGACTTGGCCTGGAGGGCTTCGGGCTGTTCGACCAGGCGACGTGTTGCTTGAACATTGTTGATTTCGATACCGATGAGACGGGCAACGTTGTTCGCAAGCATCTCCGAGGATTGAATATCACCGCGGATGATCCGGTGAAACAACACAGACACGCCGGCGATATGGAATCGCTGGCCGTGCGACTC
>JADFLJ010000227.1 GCA_022564475.1 Pseudomonadota bacterium | reverse complement strand
TTGGGTCAGGTTGCTGTGCCGATGTGGCCTGATCTTCCAGTTATACAACTGGCTGCGCTCGATGAGCGCTTCGACGTGGAGCAGATCCGAAGTCGACCAGGACTTGGTCTCTCCGTAAAAATCCACGACAGGGACCGGGCGATCCATCATCATTCTGCGCTCCTGGACAGATTCAGGGCTTCCTCGACAAAATCCCTGAAAAGTACAAGTATAGCGGTTATTTGTGCGTGGTTTCGGGTCTAAATATGTCCGAAAATACTATTCCTATTTTGCCTGAGGTCAGGACATGAGCTGGAAAAAACACGATTACGAGGACATCCCCGGTACCTACGTGTTCGACGGCAAGACCTCGCACTCGGCCTATGCCATGAACAAGATGCTGTTTTCGTTCAATCATGAGGAAAACCGGCAGGCGTTTGACCGCGATGCAGGTGCCTACTCTGATAAGTTCGGACTAAATGACAAGCAGAAAAAAGCCTTGTTGGCCGGAGACTTCCTGGAAATGCTGCGAATGGGAGCGAACATCTATTACCTCGCCAAGCTGACAGTGCCCCGTGGCGTGTCTGTGCAGGATGCCGGTGCGGCATTTCAGGGCATCACAACTGAAGAATTCAAGGCGGACCTGATGCAAAAGGGTGAAGGCCTGGAAGCAAGGCTCAATAAGTTAGGAGGTTACTGGAATGGCTAGAATCGTCGGCGGTGTGACAACCTCGCATATACCCGCAATTGGCAACGCGATGACAGATGGGAAGGAGAATGATCCCTACTGGAAGCGATTTTTCGATGGTTATGAGCCCGTAAAAGAGTGGCTGGCCAAAGTCGATCCCGACATTGCGATCGTTGTCTATAACGACCACGGCTTGAATTTCTTCCTGGATACGGTACCGACGTTCGCGCTGGGCTGCGCAGATCGCTACGAAAATGCCGATGAAGGCTGGGGACTACAGACGTCGGCCAGTTTCGAGGGCGATGCCGAATTCTCCTGGCACCTCGCCGAATCCCTGATCAACCAGGACTTCGACATGACAACCTGCCAGGAGATGCTGGTCGATCATGGGTTCATCGTTCCCATGGCATTGATGTGGCGGCACCTGCCGGAATGGCCCGTCAAAGGAATCCCGCTTGCGGTCAATACGTTGCAGCATCCGCTGACCAGTGCGAGGCGGTGTCTTGCGCTGGGCCGCGCGCTGCGCAAGGCAATCGAGTCTTATCCCGAAGACAAGAAAGTTGTCATCTTTGGGACCGGAGGTATGTCCCATCAGTTGCAAGGGGAGAGAGCCGGGCATATCAATGTGGAATTTGATCTGCAGTGCATGGAAAGCATCATCGACGACCCCGAATGGCTGGCAGGACTTGGCAACACGGAAATTATTGAAAAAGCAGGGACCGAAGGCATAGAGGTCATCATGTGGCTCGTAATGCGTGGCGCACTCCAGGAGAAGGTGAATGTAGTGCACAAGCATTACCACGTGCCGGTGTCGAACACCGGGGCCGGTGTCCTGGTGCTTGAGAACCCTGACTGATCAATTATTTTCTGTACGGATCAAACGAGGTGTTATCAGTCTGACGCGGGTCGGGTTCCGCAACGGGCGGTGTCGGCACATAATGTTCTGGCTTCGCGCCGCCGGCCTTCGCACGAGTAAATGCTTCTTCGGGTGTTTCCAGCAACGCCGCCGCCGCGATGGCTTTCTTGCGATTCGGCAACCAGGTTATGCCTTGAGTATTGGGTGGCGGCATGACGTTTGCGTTGTAGTAGGCAATCTTTTGCTTATCGGCATCGATATGCCGTTTCAGATTCAGATCCCGCTTGTTCACGCCCTTGCGGGGCTCAACACAAACGCCATCTATGATCTCGAGATCAAGCCACCATTTTTTTGCAGGATTGCGAACACCGTGACCAAGCCAGTCGTCGAGGCGGGTTGCCAGGGGCACTAACGCGGGTTTCAACCATCTTGCATTGATGCCCAGCCAACTCGCGACCTGAGTAGCAATCGGCCCGTCCCAGTCTACGACTTTGTTCAGCGGACAGGTTTTCATGCAGCGGCCACAAGCAAGACCACGCTGATTCGTCAATCGGTATCGTGCGCAGCGTTCGGCGTCGAGTTTCCATATCTCGTAGCCGTTGAACATGACTTTGTTGCCCCATGAGATCGCGTCGCACGGACATTCGCGCGCGCATTTACGGCAATTCGAACAAAAATACTGCAAGCCAAAATCAATCGGCTTATCTGCGATCAGCGGCATGTCGGTTGTCAGGACTACAGATTTGAAGCGCGGGCCAACAAAAGGATTAAGAACCAGCTCTCCAATACGGCTAAGCTCGCCGAGGCCAGCCAGAAGAATCAACGGTAATTGCAGTACTTCGGAATCGGCGTTTGTCTGTGCCCGGGTGGAGAAACCCAGCGAGCGTAAATGTTCACTCATGACACCGGAAATTACCGCACCGCGCATATAGGCACGCATGGACTGGGCGCCGGAAATGAAATCGTCGCCCGATGCACCTTCCATCGTGTCGTATTCCTGATCTATTAACATGACGACCGCGTACTTGTGATGGCATTCGATGGGCACGCCGTGCTCGTCATGCGAATACCAGGCGTATCGCGGAATCTCGCAGACGCCTGTTAGTTCGGCGCCCATGAAATAGGACAGTGACTTCAACGCTCGCGTATTTTCGGCAGCATCGGCACAGGACGCCGCCTCCGTCTTTGCCACCGGTCCGTCCTGGTGTGGCACCATCGCCATGATTTGATTCAGCATGGCTTTCGCGAGCGGGTGTTTGAACGCAAAACGAGAACGCTCATGCTGTGTTTTCTTCCCCAGGTCACCATGAATGGCGCGCTCGAAAAAAGACGCGCGCTTCGGTACACGCGGCACCTCGTCATCGAGAATCAACGTCGTTGGCTTGTCGACGCGATCCACCGTTTCCATCGCATACTTGCTCAGATGGGTCGGTCTGTTTTTTTGCCGCCAGCGTTCC
>JADFLJ010000226.1 GCA_022564475.1 Pseudomonadota bacterium | reverse complement strand
GAGATCCTCGTATTTTACTTCGAAGAATCTAGGATGCTTCTGCAAACGTCGGTATGATCGTAATCCGCGCTTCCACACACTCAAATTGGTACAGTACTTACCCGGATTAGCCGCATGCTTACTTACAATCGCATCGCGCGGGTCCCTAATCAGACATATTACCCACAATGTTGGATCCAGGAGCAAGGCTAAACGAACTGAAGAAAGGTCATTGGGATCCTTTGAGCAGTAAACGTCAAACTCTTGATCTGGTCTGTTGAAGACTGAGGACTCATGTACGCACGCAACGTCAATATCAAAGCAAGCGAACATCAATTCAGCTAGCAAAGTTGTTCCGCAGCGGGGGCTGATGCCGGTAATATGAATATGATGGCTCAAATTGGCTTATCGGCTGAATTATCCTGCTGACGATATTTTCCCAGAAACAAGAAAATTTCCTCAAAAAGAATTAGTAGATGGTGCTGATTGGTCGTTATACGATCAAGTGCAAATAGATTCTGATATTGAACGAAAATTTGTTGAATATAAATTGAATGAAGATGATCAGATGATACTGTTCGCGTGCCAACGGAGCCACTCGGCAGGTTTTTTTTCAGCCTCCGAACAAGAAAAGATAGCTCTCGTTTCTGATCACATATCGCAGGCTATTTTTGTTCGACGAAGGATGCAGGAACTTGGTCGTGAGCTGGACTCGCTTCGCGCCACACTCAACAGATCTGTATTTGGCGTAGTGTTAGTTGACGAAACCCATCGAATGATATGGTGCAATACCAAGGCCGAGGAGATCTTTCGACTGCAGGATGGACTAAGCTCAAGAACGAAATTCTTGCACACGTATATAGCATCAGACGGCGACGCGCTACGTCTGCTACTAAATGACGCAATCTCAACCACAACGATGAACGGTGCAAATAGTGGCGGATCTATTCCGATCGGGAGGCCATCGGGATCCAGGCCCTACCATCTGACAGTATGCCCGATCTCGAACGACGGTGAGTGGGGCATGAGAACTCGTGCAGTAGTTTTCGTGCTTGACCCCGATGACCCGCCTATTTTGCCTATGGGTGCCTTCAGAAAGTTTTACGGTGTCACTGCAGCCGAAGCGAGACTGTGCCGATTATTAGCTTCGGGTTTCACACTTCGAGAAAGTTCAGATAGGTTGAGTGTTTCGTTTAATACTGTTCGTACTCAGCTTAAAGCGATATTTCAAAAATGTAATGTGAACTCACAATCAAAACTGGTTGGTCTTCTCGCCCGAACGTTTGTGAGTGATTAATTGCTTTCTGATTTAAAAGTCCCATCGGTGTTGATTGATTCGAAACCGGTAATCACGCGCCCAGCTATCAACAGTGAAATAGAAGTTCTCGAACGTATCTTTCTTTTTCCTAGCCGTAACGGCGCCTCCGCAATAGTTGCCACAGTTGACGGTATCGACAGGATAGTTGAAATTGCGCTGAATATTATAGGCAGTGTGGCAAGCCCAAGATTTCTGGTCCACTCAAGCTGTTAGGGTTTTCGGTTGTTGATTGATATTTCCTTCCGTCCATCGCTGTAAGAACTGTTCCGGGTTCTGCGGTGAAGGAGCCGCAAGAGGAGGCGGCGCGCAAGGCTTATCCGCGTAACTTTTTTATCGGACGCAGGGCCATCAAGAGTACGCCAACGCCGAGATAGACATAGGCCGTCATGGGATTGAACGCCGTCAATATCCAGTGGGCAAGTGTCAAAGCAGCCCCCAGGTAAATGGCCTTATGCAGGGTCTTCCAACGACGCAGCAGTAATCGCAGCGAGTAGTCATTGCTCGTGACTGCCAACAGTAGAAAAATTACAAAGGCCAGCCACCCGGTCAGTAATCCGGGTGTCAATCCTTCCTGAACGACCGACTGCAAGGTCCCCTTGTAGACCAGGTACGCGATCACATGCAGCAACGCGTATATGAAAGACGCCACGCCGATGGCGCGGCGATGCAACAGCAACCACTTTACCCAAGCCTGGTTCGGCAAAAATCGCCGCAGTGGCGTAACTGCCAATGCGAGCAGAATAAGTTGAGTTGACTGCAATCCCGTCCAGTGCAGATATTCGCCGTAGAAAACGAGCTCGAGCTGGTAACGCCCGGTTTGCGCCAGCAACGGGGCATATAAAATAAACCATACGAACTGTTTCGTATTGAAGATACCCAACAGCGTGCCCCGGTTGCTATAGCGACTAGTCGAGAATGACGTAGCTCTCGAGACGTGCGACTTCGTCTTCGTCGACGTACTTGCCGATCTCCCGACGAAACTGCTCCATGCTCGTAAACGGACGGTACTCTTCGAATTCGTGCACCATGCGGCTGCTCATGCCCGGAATCGTCATAAGATCACTGGACGACGCGGAATTCAGGCCCAGCGGAATGAATACATATTGTTCCAGTCTTGCGACTTCATCTTCATCAACGTATTTGCCAATCTCACGCCGAAACTGTTCAAGTGACGTATACGGACGATACTCCTCAAATTCGTGCGCCATGCGACTGCTAAGGCCTGGAATCAACATGAGTTCTTCGCGCGGCGAGGTGTTCAGGTTTATTTGTCGAAACACTTGTCCGTAGGCTTTCCTGCGCTGGTCCTCATCCATGAATTGCGACAGAACCGCATCCAGCTGCAGCGCGCTCGTGTAGGGACGTCCCGACTCAATCGCATCTACCAACGCCTGATCGGCATTTAGCGCTGTTCGCAGGCTGTCGATGTCCGCCAGATTCGCATCCTTGATCGCATCGTTTTGACCCACCTGAGCAAATGCGGTCGTCGATATGAATATCGCCCCGGCCACAAATATTAATCGCGCTATTCCCATTACAACCTTCTCCGTAAATTCGATTCCAGCAAAAGTCTAACACCTGGCCGAATCTGGTTTTGCAGATTCATTGAGATGTTCGGATTGAAATATATTGTCGCGTCTTGCATTAATTCTTATTCTTACTGACACAAAAACGCCAAGGACCTCTGGAGTCCCCGG
>JADFLJ010000051.1 GCA_022564475.1 Pseudomonadota bacterium | reverse complement strand
CCTTGCATACCAACACCGCCGTTGGCACTGTAACACGACTGCGCGACATGGGTGTCGAACCGTTCCTGTTGTCATCGAGCCTGATCGGCGTGCTCGCACAACGTCTGGTGCGCGTTCTAAACGACGACACCAAAGTGCCCTACACCGCCTCGGAATACGAATGCAAGATACTCGGCGTAGACCCTGCTAATCCGCCCACGCTGTATAAGCCCGCCACGGGTAGCAGCGATGATTTTGCGGGCCGAACGGGCATCTACGAATTGATTGCTGTTGACAATCATATGCGCAGCATGATTCACGACGGTGTAAGTGAACAAGAACTGGAAAGGTATGCCCGTACTATGGCACCTGGCATTCGAGCTGACGGCCGTCGTCGTGTACTCGCTGGCACCACGAGTCTCGAAGAAGTTCTGCGCGTCACGCGGGAGGACTAGGCAATGGGTGCATTCGAATTTATCGCGCTGGACAAAGCCGGCAAGGAATCCAAAGGCTTGCTCGAAGGCGATACGCCCAAGCACGTTCGGCAAATATTGCGTGAACGCGACTTGTTACCCGTGCAGGTTACCGAGGTCTCGCAAAAGGAGGCGAAGCGTCAAAGTACTTTTTCGCTGCGACGTGGAATCAGCACGGGAGAACTCGCTCTCATAACAAGACAATTAGCGTCGCTGTCGCAATCCGGCCTGCCGCTCGAAGAAGCCTTGCTCGCCGTTTCCCAACAAAACGATCAACCAAGAACCAAAAGTATTTTGCTGGGTGTGCGTAGCAAGGTCATGGAGGGTCATACGATGGCCGACGGCTTGAGCGAGTTTCCACAGGCTTTTCCCGAGTTGTACCGCGCCACGATTGCAGCCGGTGAGCAATCCGGCCACCTCGATATCGTGCTGGAGCGCCTGGCCGACTACACGGAAGCACGACAGGAGCTTCGCCAGCGCATTACCAATGCGATGATCTACCCGATTACGCTCGTCATAATGGCTGTGGCCATCATCAGTTTCATGCTGGCAACCGTGGTACCGAAAATCGTCGGTGTTTTTGAGAATACGTCGGCAGAACTTCCTGGCCTTACTCGCGGCATGATTGCGACCAGCGATTTTCTTCGCGACAACTGGCTATGGTTGATTATTGGTTTAGGCGCATTCGTGTATGGCGTGTGGCGGCTGCTGCAAAAGGATGGACCAAAGCGTCGCTATCATCGCTTCATGTTAAGCATGCCGGTTTTTGGCCGCTTGACCCGCGGCATTAACACAGCTCGATTCACGCGCACGTTCAGCATTCTCACCGGCAGCGGCGTTCCTGTACTTGAGGCAATGAAAATCTCAGCGGAAGTCATTGAGAATCTGCCAATGCGCGACGCTGTCAATGAAGCTGCGATTCGCGTTCGTGAGGGTGGTTCGATCAGCAAGTCTCTGGAAATGAGCAAACTGTTCCCACCGATGATGATTCACCTGGTATCCAGCGGTGAAGCCGGCGGTCGCCTTGAGGAAATGCTGACGCGCGCCGCGGATGGACAAGAGCGCGAAGTGAATGGACTTATCGCAGCCCTGCTGGGCATTTTGGAGCCGCTGTTGATCGTTTTCATGGGGGCTGTCGTTCTGACGATCGTCCTGGCCATCCTGCTGCCGATTTTTGAAATAAACAATTTGATTCAGTAGTCAAAACTGTGCCTTCGTATGTTGCGGACAGCGTTTATTCGCGGTATACATTTCAATATGAACGGCGAAAACGACAAAAACGACATCGATGACGACAAACAGTCGGACGAGGCAGAGTCTGCGGACACTCCTGAAGTCACCGTCGTCATGGATATCGATAATGACGACAATGTCGGTGATATGTCGGTTGAAATTAATGTCGACGAACTTATAGCCAAGATCGAGACTGACGATAGCGATGAGGCAGTTCAAAAGCGTGCCGCACATCGCAAGCTCGGAGAGGTCAACGAGCGACGCAGGGCAGCGGAAAACATCGACAATACTTACAACATTAATCTCGACGACGATTCGTAGGAGCGGCTTGTAGGAGGGCCTTTAGGCCCGACCGGCCGCAGCGTGAGCCGCGACCTGATCGCAATCGCGGCAGTCGGGCCTAAAGGCCCTCCTACACGCCGCTCCTACAGCAGCATCAGACCGCCCAGCATTTCCGAATGGTCGATGAGTTGCTTCGCGACCACGTGTATCACCTTCCCTTCTATCTGCACCTCGCCGCGTACACCCATAAGCTTCGCATTTAGCAACGCGGCACGATGCCGCTCCGCGACCTGCTTCCAGACAATGAGATTCATGTAGCCCGTCTCATCCTCGAGCGTCACAAAGGTAACGCCACTGGCCGTAGCGGGCCGTTGCCTGCTAATGACGAGACCTGCAACACTGATCGACTGACCGTTACTGAGATCCGGCAATTGCTCCGCCGAACAATAGCGATACCGATTCAAGCGATCCCGCAACAGGTGCATCGGGTGCCGCTCAAGCGTCAGGCCCGTGCTTTGATAGTCGGCGACAATATTTTGCCCCTCGGTCGGTTGCCGCAGCAGCGGTGCAGCCTCGTAACGCTCCACCGACGGAAACAATGCTGTGGGCTGTTCTACGCCTGCCACTGCCCAACGGGCGCGATGCCGATGTCCTTCCAGCATCTTGAGCGCACCGGCCGATGCCAGTACACCCAGTTCGCGTTTACCCAGCCCGGTGCGTTCGACCAGTTGTTGCGTGTTCTCGAACAGACCCGTACTGCGACTTTCTTCAATGCAACGGCCACTCTCTTCAGACAAGCCCTTTACCATTCTGAGACCCAAGCGCAAAACGGCTTCGTTCGCATCACCAACTTCGAGCGTGCAATCCCAATCGCTGCGATTGATATCGACGGCTCGCACCTCAACATCATGACGACGCACATCCTGCACAAGTTGTGAAGGCGAATAAAAACCCATCGGCTGACTGTTCAGCAAGGCGGCCGTGTATGCCGCCGGCTCGTGACATTTCAACCAACAGGAAACGTAAACAAGCAAGGCAAAACTCGCTGAGTGTGATTCGGGAAAACCGTACTCACCAAAACCTTCTATCTGTCGAAAGATCTGCCGTGCATAGTCTTCGGTATAACCTCGTTCCCGCATACCATCAATCAGTTTTTGTTCGAACTGCCCCAGACCACCGCGACGTTTCCAGGCGGCCATTGCACGCCGCAGACGATCCGCCTCACCGGCCGTAAAACCCGCCGCGACGATGGCCAGTTGCATCACCTGTTCCTGAAAAATCGGAATGCCCAGCGTGCGCTGCAACACGCCTTTTACGGCCTCACTCGGATAATCAACGGCCTCCTCGCCGTTTCGGCGGCGTAAATAGGGGTGCACCATGTCACCTTGAATCGGCCCCGGGCGAATGATGGCAACCTCGATAACGAGGTCGTAGTAGCATCGCGGTTTAAGCCGCGGCAACATCGTCATCTGCGCACGTGACTCGATCTGAAACACCCCCATCGTGTCACCATCGCAAATCATGTCGTAAACAACCGGGTCCTCTGCCGGCACGCTTGCAAGTGTGTATGCGCGCCCGTCAAAACCCTCAATCAAATCGAAACAACGGCGAAGTGCCGTCAACATGCCGAGCCCCAGCACATCGACTTTCAGCAGCCCGAGATCCTCGAGGTCATTCTTCTCCCACTGGATAACGGTTCGATCATCCATCGCGGCATTCTCTATCGGCACCAGCTCCGATAAGAGCCCTCTGGAGATAACGAAGCCACCGACATGTTGTGAGAGATGTCGCGGAAATCCGATCAGCTCGCCGACGACATACAACAAACGTTTGATGACCGGGCTGTCTGGACGCAGGCCGGCTTCGAGGATACGACTCTCGTCAACTTGCTTGCCATCCCACCACTGCATCGAACGCGACAGACGCCCGACCTGCAGATCGCTCAGACCCAGCATCTTGCCAACATCGCGCAATGCGCTGCGTGGCCGGTAGGTAATCACCGTGGCCGCAAGTGCGGCCCGATCCCTGCCGTATTTTTCATAAATGTACTGGATGACTTCCTCACGCCGCTCATGTTCAAAATCGACATCGATATCCGGTGGCTCATTACGTTCCTTGGAAATAAAGCGCTCAACCAGCATTTCCATGCGTTCCGGATCTACCTCGGTAATGCCCAGGCAAAAACATACAGCGGAATTCGCTGCCGAACCGCGGCCCTGGCAGAGAATTCCCCGCGAGCGTGCAAACGCAACAATGTCGTACACGGTCAAAAAATAGGCTTCGTACTCAAGATCCGAGATAAGTTGCAACTCGTGCTCCACAAGTCGAATGACTTTGTCGGCTACGCCGCAGGGCCAGCGACGACGCATGCCCTCCTCGGTCAACTGGCGCAGGTAAGCCGTTGTCGAAATGCCGTCGGGAACAATTTCATCGGGGTACTCGTAACGAATTTCATCGAGCGAAAAATTCATCAGCTCCGCTATCTGTACCGACTCCGCCAGCAAATCAGCCGGGTATACGCGCTGCAATATCTCCAGTGGTCGCAAATGGCGCTCGCCATTGGGATACAAGAGATAGCCTGCCTGATCGATGCTGACACGCTCCCGAATGGCCGTTACGCTATCCTGCAAAACACGTCGCGAACGACGATGCATGTGCACGTCACCACAGGCAACGAGTGGCAAGTGGAGTCGCTTTCCTGTTTCGCGCAGTTGTGTCAGTTGCTCGCGTTGCCGACCGTCTGCAAGCAACTCGACTGCAATCCACAGACGATCGCGAAATGTCTCGCGTATCCAGTGATCTTCAACATCGAGTGTGTACTGTTCGTCCGGCACCCAGATTGCGATGCACCCCGGCAAGCCCTCTTCGAACGCAGGACGTGTCAATTCATAGTGGCCCTTGTCGGCCGCCCTGCGCGCAGCCGTGATCAAACGACAAAGCGCCGCATAGCCTGTTTTGTTTTTCGCCAGCACGACGAGTTTGCGGCCGCTTCTGAGACGTAATTCAGAACCGATGATGAGTTTCCTGAGACCACAGTCTTTCGCCGCCATGTGCGCACGTACAACACCCGACATCGAACATTCATCGGTAATTGCGAGCGCTTCATAGCCAAGCGCAACCGCTGTTTCTACGAGTTCTTCCGGGTGCGATGCGCCACGCAGGAATGTGAAGTTACTGAGCGCATGTAGCTCCGCGTAGCGCGGCAGTGTCATCCGAAGAGGCCGTGCAAATACCAGGCAGCAGATGGATTGCGATTGCGGAATACCCACAGCCGCATGCCGCGCGGATTAACTGCGGTGTAGTAGTCACGGGCGATGCCGTCGTCGTCCCACCAACCCGTTTCAAGTCGTTCGGGTCCGTCAACGAGCGTCAGGCGCCCCAGGTGCAGGGGATACCCCTGCTCGACATGCAACAACGTCGGCTCCGGCAACATCCACAACGGCCGCTTGAGGCCGCGACGCACAAACGATAACGCCTCACTGACTTTCGTCGACAACAGATTACGTGAACACCAGGCATGTTGCGGTCGATGTTCAGCCAGACTTGTCACTCCGTTCACCGATTGCATACCCAGACGTGCGGCGAGGCGCTCGGCAAGCTGCGTCATTGAATGTCGTTGCGTTGTTTGCCCTCGACCGCTGAACGACAGATGCCCGGAACTTGTTTGCAATGCTTGTGTATGCCCGCCCTGAAGGCGGACGGCGATAACCGGCTCGGGCAAACTCAAACGCTCAAAACGAATATTCAAAAGATCCGACCAGCGCTTCGCCGACCGGTCTGCCTGCGTGCAGCCCAGCGCTAATTTTGTCGCAGGCGCTTTAAGATGAAAAAAACTGAAGTTGATGCGTTGCGTACCCAATTGACGTACGAGCAAAAACTGCTCATGTGACTCGAGTAATTCACGACAGGCCGCGAGCAACAATCCCTGGTCCGATTGTTCCTCGGTCATTTCATAGTCCGCGCAGAAACGTTCAGGTGCCCGCCAGGATGCTCGCGGATCCGGCAGCCGACCGAGCGCACGATCAAGTTCAAGCAGGCGCTTCACGCCAAAACGCCGCGCAAAACCTTGCCGCGGCAGGCGCAGACAATCACCGACATTGTTTGCGCCAACACCCACGAGCGCCTCGGAAATCGCTGCCGGCCAGTCGAGGCAGTGCAACGGTAACGGGCGCAACATCGACACGAGGTTTTCCGGTGCGCGAATGCAGGCACGCCGGCCGCCTCGAGCTAACCAGGTTGCGCTGAGCGGTGTTGGTGCTATCGCAAGCGATGCCGCAAAACCCTGTTGCTCGAGGCCGGCTGATACCTGCTGGCGCAGACTCGGTAAGCCCCCGAACAAGCGCAGGCTGCCCGCAACTTCGAGCAACAGCACATTGTTTCCTGCGATCGACACGAATGAGGAAAACTGCTCAAGCCATGCTGCAAGCGACTCAAGTACCTGTTGTTCGCGCAGTGTGTCGCGCTCTTCGAGCTGTAAGTCCGGTAGCAACGCAAGTGCTGCGTTTGCCGATTGTCCGGCCATAACGCCGGCCTCCCCGGCCGCTGCATTAACCAGTCGCACGCGGTGAACACCCTGCTGATCCTCCACCACGGCAAGTGCGTTCTTACCGGCACCGCAGGCCTCAAGCGGCAGGTTCGGCAAATAAATACAAAACCAAAGCCGCTGCGACGCGGCGGTCGCCGGGGTCGCGGCTGTAGGAGGGCCTTCAGGCCCGACCGGGGTCGCCGGGGTCGCGGGGGTCGCGGGGGTCGCGAACGGGATTGGGATCTGCAACGGGGTCGCGGCTGAAGCCGCTCCTACAGGCCCTCCTGCAGCCGGGGATTTCCGTACCCGGGCCACGTTAACTCGAGAAAATACTGTGGAGTGTTACCGGGCGACCGCCACGACTCTTGAAAACATCAATGCACGTGCCTTGTTGACGGGCCTGCACCTCGATACGCAGGGCGGCAGCCGATGGTTCATGACGAGCAGACAGCGGGCGAAACGCGACTGCCCAGCTCCGCCCTTTCTCAGCCGCCAGTTGTAAACGCCGGCTGGACTGGTCATCAAGACGTTCGGGCCACAACAGCACGGCAGCACAGGTACCGGATGACAGCGCCTGTTCAGCCGACCAGAGTATTTCACCGTCATCTTTTGGCCGCACAATCAGGAGCCGCGACAGGTTGATGCCTTGTTGCTGCAACGCCGGCGGGTATGGCTGAAACGGCGGCGCTACCCAGGCAATCCAGCCCGGCTCTGCATATGGTGTCAGCGGATCATCGACGCTCAGGCGAGCAAGCGCCGGCATGAGCAATTGCAGCTCGCCGATACCGTACTGCTCGACAAGAATTTCGGTTAAAGACTGCTGCGGCCAACCTCCACCTGGCAAGTGCCTGTCCAGTTTTTTATAACCCGTGGACAGTCCGGTTTTGGTGTGCGTTGAGTTACGACCTCGCCATACACGTGGGTTCTCGAGTAGCTTGTTGAGTGATTCCTGGGACACTGTCGATCAATGCAGCAATAAATTGTCGCGAATCACGCCAACCACGACTCCCTCGATAATCATTTCCTGCTTGGTAAGATCAACCTTGATGGGTTCAAAATCATCGTTTTCAGGCAACAGCCAGACCACCGACCCTTCCTGGCGATAACGTTTGACCGTTACCTCATCATCGATGCGTGCAACAACAATCTGCCGGCTGCGCACTTCAGACGTGCGGTGTACGGCAACGAGATCGCCATGCAAAATGCCCACATTTTTCATACTCATACCGTCCACACGCAATAAATAATGCGGCTTGGGGTTAAACAGCGCTGAATCTATTTTGTAATGCGTCTCAATATGTTCCTGCGCAAGAATCGGACTACCGGCCGCGACTCTGCCTACCAGCGGCAAGCCCATTTGTTCGCGCAGAGAGTCCTTGAGCTGGATGCCGCGCGATGTGCCCGGTATGAGATCCAGCACGCCTTTTTTCTGCAGCGCCCGTAAATGTTCCTCGGCGGCATTGGCGGATTTAAAACCCAGTTCATTCGCGATATCGGCACGCGTCGGCGGCATGCCGGTTTCAGCGATAAACTCTTGAATCATCTCGAGAATTTGTGATTGTCGGGGGGTCAGTTGGCGCATTTGAGTATATCCTGTATAGATTCACAGTAACTGCGATTATATACAGTAGTTCAGCGAGTGCAAGCGACTTTCGTCCTGTGCGGTGAGTCTGTCGCCTGCAGCCGCCAAAACACAATAAAAACAGTCATCTTCATTGCAGCGACGGGGTATTTGGGAAATAATGCGCCTGCAATTTTTTTCCAACTACAGGAATCTCGGACAATGAAAAAAACCGTACTGACAGTGAGCGCACTTCTGCTCACCCTAGGACTCGCCACGGGTTGCGCCACGACAGGACTGGACGACGTTAAGGCTACTGCTGACCGTGCCGCAGCTGACGCTGCTGCAGCTGCATCAGCTGCTGAAGCTGCACGTGCTGCTGCTGATCGTGCTGTTCAGGCTGCTGCGAGTGCACAGAGCACCGCTGACCAGGCACTTTCTGCTGCAACAGAAGCTCAGAATTGCTGTGAAGCAAACCGCGAAGCAATGGATCGGATGTTCAAGAAAACGATGTCCAAGTAGCACCAGGCTACGAAGATCTATTCAGACGCCGCGCTGGTCGCGGCGTTTTTTATGCCCACTCCAACCGCAACGGGTATACCGTCTGATCTCGAAATCGCTGCCTCGACAAGAGACCAGTCCAGCCGCCCCTGACGCTCGGCCGTCGCAACAATAAATTGTTCGGTCACGTAAGTGAGCGCATCTTTACCCTCGACAACGGCATCGTCCGTCGTCGGCTCGTCCCGCGTCGGCTCGTCCCGCGTCGGCTCGTCCGGCACAGGTGCATCCCGCACTGGCTCATCGATGGTGTCCACCGGTGGCGCCTCGAGCACCGGATGTGCTTCGAGCACCAACGTATCGCCTTGCCAGCCGATCTTCACGGGTTCGTTGATAATTCTGACGGGCGTACTAACGGCGATGTAATCAAACAAATAGCGAATGTCCTCGGGAAACATGCGCAAACAGCCGTGTGTAACACGCATGCCGACGCCGGCAGGGCGATTGGTGCCATGGATCAAATAACCCGGCAAACCGAGACGCATTGCACGATCGCCGAGCGGATTATCCGGGCCGGCAGGAACGACGCGCGGCAACGGGCGACCCTCGGCCGCATGTTCGTCACGAACGGATTGTGGCGGATACCAGCTCGGATTAACGACTTTTGATATCACAGTCGTCGTGCCAAGCGGTGTTTCCCAGTCCATGCGCCCGATACTGATCGGATAGGTCATGACGACGCCAGGATCGTCGCCTTTCGGCTCCGGAAAATAGTACAGCCGGTATTCAGCAATATTCAGCACGATGCCGCGGCGCGGACCCGCCGGCAATACGTAGCGAGTGGGCAACACGACTTCGGTACCCTCTCCCGGTACCCAGACGTTGACGTCGGGATTCGCGCGAACAATGTCCTGATAACCCAGCCCGTGAACTCGCGCAATGTCGATCAAGGTATCATCAAAACTGGCTGTCACCGTCGCAATGGCACCGACAACATCAGATCCCTCAGGCGGGAGTTCATAGGTCGCTGCGTGCACGACGCTGGCAAGCGACGCCGCGCACAACAACAGAACTTTTGAGAAAATGTGCATGCCCTTGTTATTTACCCGCTTCATCATTGTCGATCACTTCGGTTTCGGTTTCCGCCGCGGCCAGCCATTCCTGCATCGCAGCGCTTTCGAGTAGTCGGTTGGCATATGCGGACGCTGATTCGGGCAGGTTAATGCCGTAGGTACGAAGGCGTAATACAACCGGCGCATACATTGCGTCGGCGATGCTGAACTGGCCAAACAACCAGTCGCCAGCAGCGGAGTAGTGCTTATGGCAATCCTTCCAGATGGCGTAAATGCGATCGATCTCGGCGGTGAGCGCATCCGACAGCGAAACTTTGCGCCCCATGGCACGACAGTTCATCGGCATGCTGTTGCGCAGCACCTCAAATCCCGCATGCATCTCTGCACTGATACAGCGTGCGTGCGCCCTTGCTGCCACATCGGCGGGCCACAGCTGCTTGTCGGGCCAGCGCTCGGCCAGGGTTTCGGCGATTGCCAGCGTGTCCCAGATCGCCTGACCGTCGAGAATCAGAACCGGTACTCTGCCTGCATCTGTGTACTCTGCTATCCGTGCTCGGGTATCCTCCTCGTCCAGCGCAATGCGAAGTTCGTCGAAGTCGATCCCGGACTGGCGCAGCATCAGCCATGCCCTGAGGGACCAGGACGAGTAGTTCTTATTGCCAATGATGAGGGTTGGGTTCATGATTTCGTATTACTTTCAACACCGTATGGTAAACCATCCATGGGTCTAAAGCTTACGTTCGAACTCACGGATCGAGATTTGGATTTTTTTCGCGAGGCGCTCAAACAGTCCCGCGCCGCGGTGCGTGACGCGGAAGAAGCCGAAATAATCGATGCGATCCGCGATGTTCTGGACGAAATTCGCAGTAAGGAGCCGTTGCCGGATTTCGTCGAACAACGTATCCCCACGCTCGAAGCCATGATCCAGATGCTCGTTGACGAAGAGTGGCAGCTGCCGACCGACGATCGCGAACACCTGCTCGCAACCTTTGTTTATTTCGCCGATCCTGAAGACATACTGCCCGATGACATTCCGGTCATCGGCTATCTGGACGATGTCATCATCCTCGAGCTGACGGCCAGAGAATTGGTGCATGTGCTCGAAGCCTACGCCGAGTTCTGCGCATTTCGGGATGACTATGACAAGCAACACGGCAAGAAGACTGACGCCGCTGTTCGTCGCGACCGCCTGGATCGACAACGTCGAAAATTACACCAGCGCATGCGCCAACAGACAGCACACAAGCGTAAAAACGAAATTTGGTAGTCGTCGGCTGCGTCGGATCAGAAACGCATTAATACCGATCCCCAGGTAAAGCCGCCACCGAAAGCTTCCATAAGAACCAGTTGATCGCGCTTGACGCGACCGTCACGCACCGCAACGTCAAGTGCCATCGGCACCGATGCGGCTGACGTATTGCCGTGGTCCTGAACCGTTAGCACGACTTTTTCCATCGGTATTTTCAAACGTTTTGCAGTTGCCTGAATGATACGGATATTTGCCTGATGCGGAATCAGCCAATCAAGTTCGTCTTTTGAAATGCCCGAAGACTCAAGCGCCTGTGTCGCAACTTTTCCAAGCATATTGACCGCAACCTTAAAGACTTCCTTACCGGCCATTATGATGGCCACTTCATCGGTGCCGGCTTTGTGCAGATCTTTCGACGGACCAACAGGATAGTACAAGAGGTCTTTGTACTGACCATCCGCGCCAAGATGACAACTAATGATGCCAGGTTTTTCGGAAGGCTTAAGAATAACCGCGCCCGCGCCGTCACCGAACAAGACGCAGGTATTGCGGTCATTCCAGTCAACAAGTTTGGTTAAACATTCGGCGCCGATGACGAGCACGCACTTTGCTTCGTCCGCCTTGATGAATTTGTCTGCCGTTGTCAGCGCGTAAATAAATCCGGTGCACGCCGCCTCAAGACTAAATGCAATGCAAGCGGGAATGCCGAGCCTGTGTTGCACCAGCGTCGCGATGTTGGGGAAAATAAGATCCGGCGTTGTCGTACCGATCACCACCATATCGATATCGGATAGATTGATACCGGCGTCGTCGATCGCAATTTTTGCGGCCTCGACACACATGTCAGATGTTGTCTGATCAGGCGCGCAGCAATGTCGCCGTTCAACACCCGTACGGGTCTTAATCCACTCCGCCGTCGTATCGACTATTTTCTCGAGATCGGCATTGGTCAGGATTTTTTCCGGCAGGTAACGGCCTGTTCCGGCGATTCTGGAATACGTCATGCTGCCTCTCGTTGCAACAGATTGCCGATCTGTTGCGGCACCTGGTTTCTTACTTCGACTATTGCGGTATCAATGGCGTGTTGAAACGCATAGGAATCAGCGCCGCCATGGCTCTTGATAACGATACCATTTAGCCCAACCAGAGTCGCACCATTGAATTTTCGGGGGTCCGCTTCACGCATGATCCGCTTCAACACCGGGCTCGCAGGAATTGCCATGAGCTTTGCGAGCCAGTTGCGCGTGAATGCACGGCGCACAAAATGCGACATCAAACCGACGGTGCCTTCCATCGTTTTCAGCGCAACATTGCCCGTGAAGCCATCGGTTACAACCACGTCAGCCTTACCGGAAAACAATTCGCTGCCTTCGATGAATCCAATGTAGTTCAACGTGCTCGCCGTCAACATGGCCGCCGCATCCCTGATTGATGCGTGACCTTTTGTGTCTTCGGAACCGATGTTTAACAGAGCAATTTTCGGTGCCTCGATCTTGGCGACGTCCGCCGTCACGATCGATCCCATTACGGCAAACTGAAACAGGTGATCGGCCGTGCAAACTGTATTGGCACCAATATCCAGCATGTGCATTGTGCCTACAGTCGATGGCAGCTCGGCGATAATCGCCGGACGATCGATACCAGGAAGCATCTTCAATACAAACTTGGCAGTCGCCATGAGCGCGCCCGTATTACCCGCGCTGACGCATGCCTGCACCTCACCCGATTTAACGAGGTTGATCGCAACACGCATTGACGAATCTTTTTTCTTGCGAATCGAGTCTGCCGGCGGATCTTCCATCGTCACGATTTGCGACGCGTGTACGATGCGCAGCCGCGATTCGTCGCCCACGATACGCATCACCAACTCATCGAGCTCGTCCTGATCGCCGACCAGGACCAGTTCGATATTGCTGTATTTCTGCAATGCGGCGTACGCCGCGCGCACGACAACCTCGGAGCCGAGGTCGCCGCTCATTGCATCAAGGGAAATCGATGAAGGAATGACTACTCGTCGTCGT
This sequence comes from Pseudomonadota bacterium, assembly GCA_022564475.1. Taxonomy (GTDB): domain Bacteria; phylum Pseudomonadota; class Gammaproteobacteria; order Steroidobacterales; family Woeseiaceae; genus UBA1847. The sequence continues at coordinate 1,030 of JADFLJ010000051.1, read as the reverse complement.
CTTCGATTACAGGTTGCGCAACGATCTGTTCACCGCGGTAAAAACCGTCCGGTGAAACACGGTGGCGCAGGTGCGTCTCACCTGTCGTTTGGTCAACTGACAACGCCGGACTTTTCAGCTTGTCATGCGCGCGGCGATGGCCGCGTGTAGAGGGAGTCCTGCGACTCTTTTGAACTGCCATAACTTTCTCCTAAATTCTATTTTTCATCATCCATCTGCGCGCGTAAATCCACAAATGGCGTTGGCAAACTGCCGTAATCTCGGCCGCGAGGCTGATTTCCAGCGCTGCGACATCTTCTTGTGCATCTGCGAAGCCGTAGTCTAACGTCCCCGTTACCATTAAATCCCGCCATCCCGCCGCTATTTTGGCGGCGTCCAGCGCGATCAAATCTGCCTCGATGATCGTCGAAAGTTGGTCGAAACATCTGATTTTTTCAGAAATTTCAATAACTTGTGAAGCCGCTGCCCATTCGCGTGGAGGACGGCGATCTCGCAGTGGATCGTCCATGGCGCGCGCATGATAAGGAGCTTGGCTCCGAGTGTCAAAATACTCCTGAGCGGCGCCAAAGAGAATGCTCCGCGGCCCCTGGCAAAGCGCGTAGACTTTGACTTCTTTGCCCCCAAGCCACTGATTTACTTATGCAAAACCCCTCCGCGCCGCAGATCTTCCTGGCTTCATCGTCAACCTACCGACGCGGCCTGCTCGATCGCTTTCTCGACGAGTACGAGGCCGTGTCATCGGAGGTGGACGAAAGCAATGAACAGGGACTGCCGCCCGCCGAACTCGCGTGCCATCTGGCCCGCAGAAAAGCAGAAACGGTTTCCGCAAAAGCCCCACGCGCACTCATTATCGGCGCCGACCAACTCGCCGTGCTCGACGAGCAGGTACTCGGCAAACCCGGCAATCATCAGCGAGCCGTAGAGCAACTCATGGCTGCGTCAGGGAAAACCGTGCGTTTTCTGACCGCGGTCTGCATATTGGACCCGGTGACGCGGACGCCCTCAGAGCATATGGGGGGAACGACAGTTC
>JADFLJ010000050.1 GCA_022564475.1 Pseudomonadota bacterium | reverse complement strand
CTGGCGGAGCGTATCCCAGAAACGCCGGTCACCCTGCGAATAGTGCTCAATTCCGATGTGGCGGTGGATTTTTTTGCTGCGCTGGTCGATCAGTACGAGATCGATGGTTTGACCGCCGATTTAGAGCTTGTCGATAGCGATATACGAGCGTCATATACGGTTGAGTTAAGTGCGCATGGTGGTTCAATCGAGTCTCAAGTGGATCGAGCCAGGTGTGTCATGAAATTAGGCGTTGGCGTACAGATTACCGGCGAATGGGTTTGGCGTAGTGCGGAGGTTTCTATTCCGGTCAGCAAGGCGTGGGACATTGTTTCGCGTCAAGATTTGGTGGATGCGAAACTCTTAACTGACTTTGAAGCCGGAGCATTGACAGCAGTTGAGGCCTACCATCGGCGGAAAGCAACGGAAGTCCTCCGCATTCCGGCAACGATGGCGATACCGTCGGGTTGTGAACAGTACATTCAGCATAAGCAGTGACCGGACGAAAATAAATCGAATCCAACAATTGCGATCATTGGTTCCGACTGGTTATCGTTGTATTCGGAATTTTCAGTATGCGTGAGATTTGCGTGATTCGGCTGTGCATCGTTGTGCACAGTAGGGCAATTTGTGCAACAGGCGTCCGGCGACTTATTTAATTAAAATAAATACTTACTGTTTGTCGAGCTAACTTCGAACCAGGGGATTTTCTTCTAAGAATTCGCCTGTGTACCGCATATGCAGGTGGCCATATCTCGGCATTATTCTAAGAGAATGTTGCTGTATGCCGCGTCGCTACGCGGTTGCGAGAATGATTTGTAATCAGTAGGTCCCGCGTTCGATTCGTGGTGCCGGCACCAATTTTTCTAAGAAACTAAGGGGTCAGAGCTATCAGGCTCTGGCCCCTTTTGGTTCCAGAGGAATCTTTCTGTTAAATTTGGCCGGAAAAATGGCCAGACACCTCGTGACCGAGGTCTGCAAAGTCGTACAGAGTGGTTCAATAGCGGAGCGAATTTTTGCCAATACAGGCTCAAATCACACTGCAAATAAACAATGTAGGCAATGTAAGGTGGCTCTAGTCTTAATCGGGCAAGGATCTGGAATTTGGCAGCAAGAAGGTAGTAATATATACTACTAAGTAGGCTAATTTCACCTGCTGCTTTGGAGGGCAACTCATGCCAATGGTCAAGAAAAGTATATCGGTAACCGTTCAGCAAGACAGTTGGATCAAGGCGCAAATTAAGACGGGACATTACGGTAACGAAAGTGAGGTGGTTCGCGAGTTGATCCGTGAACGGCAACTTCGGGACCAGGAAACGCCCGCCGAAATTGAGGCTATTCGCGCCGCCTTGATTAAAGGCGAGGAGAGCGGTTTTAGCGATCGCAGCGTCGACGAGATATGGGAGGACGCGCGGCAACGCCACAGGGCGAAGCATGGGTGAGTATCGGCTTTCTCAAAGCGCCAAGAATGACTTGATCGCTATCGCACAATACGGCGATGAACATTTCGGGGTTGCACAGTCCAACCGATACCGTGACCAACTCAAACAGAGATTTTCAGTATTGGCAGAGCAACCGCAGCTATATCCAGCGGTTGACCATATTCGACCTGGCTATCACCGAATCGTGTTCAATGTTGCAAGAATTTGATGATTATTCGACCGATTAAGACAAACGATGATTACAAATATACGCTGCTACGTATTGACGCGCTTATGGATACGGAGCCTGGTACTGAAGACGGTGCAGAGCTTGATGTACTCGTTACCCTCGTGGAGGCTTATGAGAATGAACATTTCCCAATAGGTGCACCAGACCCTGTTGCAGCGATACTGTTCCGGATGGAACAGATGGGATTCAAGCGCTAGAATTATTCGCCATGGCAAACGATCCGGATTTCGTAACCTTCATCATCGATCAGATCGATGACTCCTGTGAGATTAGGTATCGAAACATGTTCGGTGGCGGCACGCTGTATTCGAAGGCCAAGGTCGTGGCGCTTATCTGTGACGATCAGCTATTCGTGAAACCGACCGAGGCGGGCAGGTCGTTCATTGGAGATGTCGTCGAGGCGCCTCCGTATCCGGGAGCGAAGCTGTTCTTTCTCATCCAGGACGAGATCGACGACGGCGAATGGCTCACGCAGCTTATTAGCCTGACCGAGGCAGAGCTGCCCAAGCCCAAGGCAAGGCCCAGGAAGAAGAAAAAGCGCAAAACTTAAGTAGCGTCCAAACTATCCAGCGCCTGTTTGAGATCCTCGATCAGGTCATCCGCATGTTCAAGGCCAACCGAGAGCCGCAACAGGTTGTCCGGGGTTTCCGATTCCGCTCCTTCAATCGACTTGCGGTGTTCGATCAGGCTTTCGGTGCCGCCCAGGCTTGTTGCATTGACGATCAGCCGCAATGCCGCGGCCACTTTGAGGGATGCATCCCGTCCGCCTTTTACATCGAATGCCAGCATGCCACCGCCCGCCGACATCTGCTTATTCGCAATATCAATTCTCTCATTGCCCGGCAGGGTCGGATAGCGCACGCGCTCAACGTTCGGATGCGCATCAAGCATCGTCGCAATTAGCGACGCATTGCTGCAGTGTTTTTCGACACGACAATGTAGCGTTTGCAGGCCGCGACTAATCAGCCACGCATTGAATGGCGCAAGCACACCGCCCGTTAGTTTTCGAATTTCCAGCAGCGCCTCCAGCTTTGCCTCGTCGTCGCGAATGATCAGCGCGCCACCTTGTACATCGCTGTGGCCGCCCATGTATTTGGTTGTCGAATGCAAAACGTAATCCGCGCCATATTCGAGTGGCCGCTGCAATGCCGGCGTAGCAAACGTACCATCAACCAGCGTCTGCGCGCCGTGCTCGGTGGCCAGGGTCGACACAGCTTCTATATCGATCAAATCCATCGTCGGGTTGGTCGGCGTCTCGATCCAGATTAGTGCGACGTTCTCGCTCTCTTCCAGTGCGGCTCGCAAGGCTTTTTCATTACCGCAGTCGACGACCAAGGAGGTAATGCCCCAGTCACGCAGATGCGAGCGACTGAAGGTGAGGAAGTCGAAATAGATCGTGTCGTGAAATACGACCGTCGAGCCGGGCGTCAGCGTATTTAGCAGCGCGACGCCGGCGGCCATCCCGGATGCAAACACCAACGCACCGACACCGCCTTCCATTGCAGCCAGCCGGGTTTCCAGGTCGTTCACGTTGGGAGTCGCATGGCGGACGTACTGAAAGCCATGGATCAATTCATTGGCCGGTCCGTGTTCAAAGGTCGTCGTCAATTGAATCGGTGGCGCGATCGCACCGTCGTAGGATTTTGCCGGAACATGTATCGCGGTTGTTTCAGGTTTCACTCGTCGTTCTCCTTGGACAAACTCCTTTAGCTTGCCCTCGATTCTGCTATGAACTTGCCCAGCAGTTCAAACTCCTCACCCCGTTTGCTGCCCTTGCGCCATGCGAGTCCGATAGTTCGGTAGCTGCGCTCGCTCAATTGGCTGAGCCTCACGCGCGTATTGCGGAGCAACGACGTGCCGCGCGCCATTTCCGGCAGAAACGTAATGCCGAGGTCAGCATCCACCATTTCGACCAGCGTTAACAGGCTGCTGGCGGCAAACGGTCGCAGCTTTTGCGTATTGCGTATTTTGCAGGCCACGAGCGCGTGGTCGCGCAGGCAATGGCCGTCTTCCAGCAGCAGGATGCTGTCCGCGTCGAGCCGATTGAAGCGGTAATTTTTTGGATCAACCCGATCGGTGCCCTCACGGTATGCGAGGCAAAAACGATCCTTGAACAGGGGCGCGACCTCAACGCCGTGCATATCCCAGGGCAGGGCCAGCAGGATCACGTCCAGCTCGCCGTCCATGAGTCGTTCATAAATGCGTTTGGTCTGGTCTTCGGTCAGGTAGAGGTCCAGCCGCGGATACTCGCGGCGCAGGCGCGGCAGCATCTTCGGCAACAAAAAAGGCGCGATACTCGGTATAACGCCGAGCCGCAACTCGCCGCACAGCGGTTCGCGGCCTGCCTTCGCCAGTTCTACAAGACTCTCAACATCGCGGATGCACAGTCGCGCCTGCACAGCGATGTCCTGCCCCGTTGCCGTAATCGTGACCCTGCGGTTCGTGCGATCGACAAGTTGAATACCGAGCAGGTTTTCCAGTTCTGCAATAGCGCTGGAGAACGCGGACTGCGAGACAAAACAGTTTGCGGCGGCGCGGCCAAAATGCCCGGTCTCGCTCAGTGCCAGGAAGTATCGCAATTGCTTGATTGTGGGTAATTTCATAGATCGGAAAAATCGAATACTGTGATCGAATTAAACCATTTTATTAATGATGTGGCCAGCCTTAAACTAGGTCCATAGCCATTGAGAAATCACTACGCTAACTGGAGATCACAATGTTGCAAAACATCGAAGGACAAAAAATACCGCAGGTCACGTTTAAGACGCGTGATGACCACGAGTGGGTAGACCTGACATCGGACGACATATTCGCGGGCAAGTCCGTCATCGTATTTTCATTGCCCGGTGCGTTCACGCCAACCTGTTCGTCGTCGCATGTACCGCGTTACGATCAACTCGTGCCCGCGTTCAAAAAGCTGGGCATCGATGAGGTCATCTGCGTATCGGTAAACGACGCCTTCGTCATGGGCGAGTGGCAGCGCGCGCAGCATGCGGACCGCGTTACGTTCTTGCCGGATGGCAATGGCGATTTCTCGGCAGGCATGGGCCTGCTCGTCGGCAAGGAAGACCTGGGATTTGGTAAGCGCTCCTGGCGTTATTCGATGCTCGTTCGTGACGGCGTGGTCGAGAAAATGTTCATCGAAGCAGATGAGCCTGGCGATCCGTTTGCCGTATCCGATGGCGACACGATGCTCGAATACCTCGACCCGACAGCAGCGAAACCGTTCGATGTTGCCGTCTTTTCCCGGCCGGGGTGCCCGCACTGTGCAAGAGCGAAGGGCATGCTGCGTGATGCAGAAATCGAGTTCGAAGAGCTGGTCCTGAATCGCGATTACACGGACCGTACATTGCGCGCGATTTCGAATGTGACGACGTATCCGCAGGTGTTCATTAATGCCGAACACGTTGGTGGTGCGGATGAACTGGAAGTCTGGCTCGGCGATCAACAGCAAGCCGCGGCCCAGGTCGTTCTAAAAGATTGATGCTCGCGTCGTTTCTCCTTATCCTGATCGGCCTGATGGCCAGATATCGAGTTTCAGGGGAACGACGCGATGCAAATTTCCGATCAAGGGCTGTTCAAGGCACAAGCCTATATTGATGGTCAGTGGTGTGACGCTGATAGTGGTGAGACATTCGCAGTTCTAAATCCCGCTAACGGGGAAACGATCGCCGAGGTCGCCAAATGCGGCACGGCCGAAACGCGTCGCGCGATTGCAGCGGCAGAAAAAGCCCAGGTAAAATGGCGAGGAAAGAGCGCCAAAGAACGCGCGGGCCTGTTGAAAAAGTGGTTCGCGTTGTTGATGGAGTCGCAGGAGGACCTCGCACAAATCCTGACAGCCGAGCAGGGCAAGCCGCTGGCTGAGGCGCGTGGCGAAGTGGCCTACGGCGCCAGCTACGTCGAGTGGTTCGCAGAAGAAGGCAAGCGTATTTATGGCGATACGATCCAGCCACCGTCGCAGGACAAGCGCATCGTTGTCATCAAGCAGCCGATAGGCGTCGTCGCGTGTATCACGCCCTGGAATTTTCCGAGTGCGATGCTGACGCGGAAATTAGGCCCGGCGCTCGCCGCTGGTTGCACGGTTGTTTGCAAGCCCGCCAATGAAACACCGTTGTCTGCGTTCGCTGTCGCTGAGCTCGCGCATCGCGCGGGCATCCCTGCAGGTGTTATCAATATTCTCTGTGGCGTGACGCCTGAGATCGGCGCTGAGATGACGAGCAACCCAATCGTCCGCAAGCTTACGTTCACGGGTTCGACCCAGGTCGGCAAAATGCTCATGGAGCAATGCGCAGGCACCGTAAAGCGCACCTCCATGGAGCTTGGTGGCAACGCGCCGTTCATTGTTTTTGATGACGCGGACATTGACGAAGCCGTCAAAGGCGCGATCATTTGCAAGTTTCGTAATGCCGGACAGACTTGCGTCTGCGCCAATCGTATTCTTGTGCAGGAAGGCGTCTATGACAAATTCACCGCAAAGTTTAAAACGGCAACGGCCGAACTGAAGATCGGTGTCGGTACGGACGCCAGCGTGTCGATTGGGCCTTTGATCAACGAAGGAGCAGCGAACGACGTCATCGAGTTTATTGAGGATGCCGTTGCGAAAGGTGCCAGTGTTGCTGCAGGCGGCGGACGATCCGAGCTGGGCAGTTGTTACATCGAGCCCACCTTGCTGACGAACGTCAGCGACGACATGCGTGTATTCAGCGAGGAAATCTTCGGTCCCGTTGCGCCGATCTTTAAATTCGAAACTGAAGACGAAGCGATCGCGATGGCGAACGACACCGAGTTTGGACTTGCCTGCTATTTCTACTCGCGTGATATTGGTCGCATCTGGCGCGTTGCTGAGGCGCTCGAGTACGGCATCGTTGGCATCAATGAAGGTCTGATTTCAAATGAGATGGCACCGTTCGGGGGCGTCAAGGAATCGGGACAGGGCCGCGAGGGTTCCAAGTACGGCCTCGACGATTACCTCGAGATCAAGTACATGTGTCTTGGCGGCATCGATCGATAGGGCGTCTCCGGCATACAGGTCCGATTCTGGCTAGTTTCCTGAGCTGCTCAGTCTATACTGAGCGACAGCAGGAAGCAGTTAATGCACACGAACCAAATATTCGAACGGGCCAGGCTGTCGCGCGACGCGCGATTTGACGGGCATTTCTTTATCGGCGTCAAGACCACCGGTATTTACTGCCGTCCGATCTGCCCGGCGAATTCTCCCAAGAGCGAGAACATCACCTTCTACCCTAGCGCGGCGGCGGCGGGCGAGGCAGGCTTTCGTCCCTGCCTGCGATGCCGGCCCGAATGTGCGCCGGGCACACCTGCATGGCATGGCACGTCGACGACTGTGCGGCGAGGACTTCGACTGATTGCAGGTGGTGCACTGGACGACGGCAACATCGAGCAGCTCTCGGATCGCCTCGGTGTCACCAGTCGCCACCTGCGGCGCTTGTTCACGCAACATCTTGGCGCCAGCCCGCTGGCGGTTGCACACACACAAAGACTGCATTTTGCAAAGAGCCTGATCGATCAAACGAAACTGCCCATGCAGGAGATCGCAGCTGCAGCCGGCTATGGCAGCGTGCGCCGCTTCAACGACACGTTTCGCAATACCTACGGGCGCACTCCGCGCGACTTGCGGCGCACTGATCGCAAAGCCCATGGCGCGGCGAGCGGCGAACAGGCTTCGCTCAGTGTTCGCCTGAATTACCGGCGACCGTTTCAGTGGTCGCAACTGATCACATTCATGCGCGGCCGCGCCATTCCAGGTGTCGAGACCGTCGCGGACGATCGCTATCTCAGGACTGTGCGTGTCGGAGACCAGGTTGGCGTGGTCGAGGTTGGGCATGACGAGCACGAGCATTGTCTGTACCTGATCCTGCATGGAATCGACACATCGCATCTGTTTCCGGTCGTGCGAAAGATTCGTGAGATATTCGATCTTGATGCCCCCGTCGGCGACATCGGCGCGCTGTTGAAGAAAGACGATGTCCTGAAAGGGCGTCTCAGGAGTAATCCCGGTATTCGAGTGCCCGGTGCGTGGGATGGGTTTGAACTAACGATTCGCGCCATCCTGGGACAGCAGATTTCAGTCAAAGCGGCGACGACATTGTCCGGTCGACTCGCGGCTCGTTACGGCGAATCGCTCGAGCGCGTGATTGGCGAGCGCATGTCTGTGGCCGGCCCCAGCTATCTTTTCCCGACGCCCGAAAAACTCATGCGGGCGCGTTGCAACAACATGGGCCTCGTCGGTGCACGTGCAGAGACAATTCGACGGGTTGCCCGCGCGGTGTTCGACGGTGAGTTGAGTTTCGATCCGTCACAAGATCCGGACGCGTTTCACGCATCGCTGATATCGATAAAGGGTATCGGCGACTGGACCGCGCAATACGTCGCGATGCGGGCACTGAAAAACCCGGATGCATTTCCGGCATCGGACTTGGGATTACTGCGTGCGTTCGATCGCGATGGGGAGGATCGCATGCGTGCAACTGAATTGGCGCTGCTGTCGGAGTCCTGGCGACCCTGGCGCGCATACGCTGCACTATTGTTATGGAGCTCCTCCCCGGGCTCCGGAGGTTAAGACATGTATTACTGCTATATCGATTCTCCCATCGGCGAATTGCTGCTTGCCGGCGACGACGAGGCATTGACTATGATCGGTTTCCCGGAAGGCAAAATGCGCCGTAAGCCAGCGTCGGACTGGGTTGAGAACAAGCAAGCCTTTGCCGAGGCGAGCCGTCAGCTAAAAGAGTATTTCGCTGGTGAGCGCCATGAGTTTGATCTGCCGTTACGCCTGGATGGCACGGAATTCCAGATCCTGGTGCTTGAAGAGCTACAACGAATTCCCTACGGCGAAACCACCTCCTACGGAGATATCGCGTCGCGCATAGGCCGACCGAAGGCTGTGCGCGCGGTCGGCGCTGCGAACGGGCGTAACCCGATCCCGATCGTCGTGCCCTGTCATCGAGTGATAGGCAGTAGCGGTTCGCTGACCGGATTTGGCGGTGGTCTCGACGCGAAGCGGGCGTTGTTGCAACTGGAGGCGGAACACAATCGGTCCGGCTTGCTGTAGCGGCTACAGACTTCTTCCCTGCGAGCCTTCCGCGCGCCGTGTACCGTTTTTTGTCGTACGCGGCGTTTTCGCGAATCTGGCGAAGTTTGTTTCGCTTGCTGATTTTGTAATCCATGGTGACGACTTCTTGCTCAATACGAAACTATTCGCGACTAAGATCGCACATGTACGCATGAACGCCAACATCTTGTGTGAAACTCGCGTTTGCATACTATATGTAGTAGCATCCTGCCCGTACCAACCCGGTACGCACGGAGATGAGATGGCTTGAGGCAAAGTAAGCGGATCACCGAGCTGGATGCATGGTTTGAAGGCGGGTGTTTAGTGATTCCTCTCAACACGGCATCAAAGACATTTGTTCTGCGCGATCAAATGTTGGCCGACAAGAATCGATTCGCAAGCTGGGGTTTTAATTACGTTGAATGTCATCGAAACCGGATTTTTCGATTGTTCAATAGCGATTTGACCTTGATCTGAGACATCCTCTGCTTAATTGGCCGCCCGTTTTCTGGGCGGCTTTTTTACTGGTGAATTGCAAACGGCAAACCACCGGCCGGAGTAAGAAAATGACGCGACGCTCAATTTTCACAGCCACATTGTTTGCGTTGATGGTGTCGGGTTGTGCTGCGATTTCTGCGCCTAAATTGCCGTATCCGGCATTCGTTCAGGCCGCGGATCTGCCCGATATGTTTGTTGCGGTCTTGCCAGGGGTCAGGGCGAAACCGCTGGCGGGGAACTTGCGCACACGTACATCCAGCAATCTGATCGAACTGCCGGCCGACTGGAAAGGCAGCACGGGCGGGGCTCCCGGCAAATCTGTGGAAATCTACGTGCTTGCGGGTGAGTTGAAACTATCGGAGTTCGTGCTGGGGGCGGGTGCTTACGCTTACATTCCGCCTGGCAGCCTGGGCTTCAATATTACGACCGACGACGGGGCGCAGGTTCTGTATTTTCTCGATGACATCGATGCGAGTTCAGTCATTCGTTCGCCGATGATCATGGACAGCGCGCTCATCGAATGGGTTGAAACCTCGCCCGGGCGATTCACCAAAGAGCTTCGCAGCGATCCGGGTAGCGGCGCCCGTTCGTGGTTGCTGCGGATTGAACCTGGCGCGGAATCACCGTGGACGTCGTCATCCGTGGTTCGGGAGGGCTTTATGGTCGCGGGCCAGTTCCAGGACAGCGAATGTTTTAATGGCGAACCCAGAACCTGGCAATACACCCCGGGTGGCTATTTCCTGCGCCCAGCTGACGTTCTAAATGGTGGGCCGGAGTCGACTGCGTCGACCGAGACAATCTGGTTTCTAAGAGAGCAGCAGCCGGGCGAGGAGTCGACCTCGCCAGTGTGTTTCTACACGCCGCCGGCAGAGGATGACGAGTAGCGACTAGAAACGATCGTTGTTGTCTTGCTGCAGATTGTTGATGCGCGTCTTGCCGAGAATTTTCAGCAACAGGTTGCGTCCCGTTCTGAACACGGGGTAAAACAAATCTGCCATGCGCCGCGATCGAAACAGAAGTCGCGACATCGCATTCACAAAACCCTTGCCTGAACTCATCAGGGCGAGTTCGTGAATCGCGTCGGCGCCGTAGTGCAGCTTGTCGCCGACACGCACGACCATGCCTTCATCGATGTCGAGGCCCAGCGCTGTGATGTCATCCATGATCTCGCTGTCGTCTCGTGCGTCTGTGAGAACGAGATTGCCGTCCGATTTCTGCACATCGATGCGCTGGCAATAGAAGTCGCAAACCGGGCATTGCTTGTCGTAAACGACTTCGATGTCATTCGAATCTGACATCGGCTGCCAGCCTAGCCTCGAACGAGCTTCGTGATCTTGCTGCCAAGCTTCATGATCTTGGTCAGCGTATCGGACGGAATATCCCGGATCTGCTCGTACCAGGAGTTCGTGTTTTCGATAAATTCGAGCATGTTGAGGATGCGCTGCTTGGTCACCGGATCGGTGTCCTTTTCCTTCGACAGGTCCTCGGCGCAGCTGCGCAGCATCGTTAGCGTCGGATTCAACTCGCGCTGTTTGCGCTGTTCGATAATGACCCGAAATAATTCCCACACGTCGTAGATGGATTCGAAGTAGTCACGCCGATCGCCCAGTTCGTGGACCATGCGCACGAGCCCGTAGCTCTGTAATTCACGGATGCTCGTGGAGACGTTGGAGCGCGCGACGGACAACAGCTCGCAGATCTCGTCGGCACGCATTGGCTCAGGTGACAGATACAGCAGCGCATGAATCTGGGCGACGGTGCGATTTGTGCCCCAGCGGGTGCCCATTTCGCCCCAGTGCAGGACGTATTTTTCGACGGCAGGCGACAACTGCATGATTTGGTTTCCGTAGTTTCTGTTTAAACAGAAATTAGTGAATTTGCAGTACGATGTCAAGTGACTCAGCGGACAGAAGCAGTGATTACAACGCGTTGTGGGGCCGGCCAGCCCTCTATTGTCATTGTTGGATCGTCCGGGGCTAGCGCCTTGTCCAGCGAGTCGAAGCTCATCCATTTCGTACTGCGCTGTTCAGCGGTCGCCGTAATACATTCGTCGATGACCTCGATGTCGCGAAAACCGGATCGCTGCAGCCAGGTCGTCAGTTCGGCAATAGTCGGCAGCAACCAGACGTTTTTCATGCGTGCGTAGCGATCTGTTGGCGTGCGTGCAAACGCGTCTTCGCCCGGCAGGTAAAGCGTCTCGAGGACCAGTTGGCCATTGCTGCGCAAAGTGTTTTTCAGTTCGCGCAGATGATCGATCGGGGATCGCTGGTGATACAGCACACCCATGGAAAACGTCGTATCGAAGGCTCGCGCCGGCCCTGGCAACTCGTGCAAGCGCAGCGGCAGCACAAAAACAGAGTCGTCTTTTGCGAAGTGGTTAATGGCCAAAAACTGCATGACGAATAGCAACGTCGGGTCGATGCCGATGACAGACTGTGCGCCAGCCTCGCGCATGCGCAATGCGTAGTAGCCATTGCCGCAGCCGACATCGAGAACATTTCTGCCCTCCAGGGCGGCGATCGACTGGCTCACGCGGTCCCACTTCAAGTCGCTGCGCCATTCCGCATCGATGCTTACGCCGCCAAGTTCAAACGGCCCCTTGCGCCACGGACACAGGCCCAACAGCGCTTCCTCCAGTATGGCGGGGTCGGAGCGGGCGTCTTCCAAAGACGCGATGATGCCGCGCCAGCGCTCGAAATCACCGTGCGTGGCAGAGGACAGTCGTGATCGACTTAGTGCCTCAATGTCCGTCGCCCAATGCCCGAGTGCCAGTGATTGCCAGCATTTGGCGAGGCTGGAGTAATCGATCATCCGTGTTTGATCGCGATGATCGATACGAAGTTGAAGTAGCGCAGCCAGACGGCGATGTGTTCGAAACCGGCTTCCTGCATGCGTTCACGATGCCGGGCGACGGTTTCAGGTACGAGCACGTTTTCCAGCGCCGTCCGCTTGCGGCTGATTTCCAGGGCACTGTAGTTGTTGCGGCGTTTGTGTTCGTGGTGCAGATCGAACAGCAGCTTTTCCATGTGCTCGTCTTCATCGATGACTTTTTCAGAGAGGACGAGCAGGCCACCCGCTACAAGGCCATCGCAAATCCGGCGCAGCAGGTCATCGCGGTCCGCGACGGCCAGGAACTGCAGCGTGTAGTTGAGCACGACCATCGACGCGTTCGTGATGTCCACATCCTGAATATTGCTCTGCACGATCTCAACAGGCGTCGTTGCTGATGCCGTAGTGTCATCCGCAGCAATGACCTGCCTGCAGCGACTCGTCATGGCCGCGGCATTGTCGACGGCGATTATCTTGCAGCCCGTCGCCCGGATGCCCTGGCGCATGGCCAGCGTTGCTGCGCCGAGCGAGCAGCCGAGATCGTAGCAATGCGTGTCGTCTTGCACGTAGCGGGCCGCCAACGAGCCAATGGCCTCGAGAGATGCCGCGTAACCCGGGATGGAGCGCCGCAACATGTCCGGAAATACGCCAGCCACGGATGCGTCGAATTTGAAGGGTTCATCGCCGCGCTGTTTCTTGAATATTTCGTCTTTATTCATGGTTCCTGTCGTTTTGGATGTGGGACAATCGCGCTGCCTATGCTACGCGATCTGCACATTGAACTTGGAATCCCCGTTGACTACGGCCACAACGGTGGACCGCCGGTTTTCGATGAGGCCACCGATCTCGTGGATGTCGGCCCCAACCTGGTGGGCCGACAACAGCGATTGACGCCCGCGGCGGCGGCGAGCTGGGAGGCGATGAGGGTCGCGGCTACGGCAGATGGCGTGCCCCTGATGATCGTGTCGGGGTTCAGAAGCGTGGATTATCAGGCACGGCTGATTCGCAAGAAAATCAATGCAGGACAAGAGATTGCGGCGATTCTCAAGGTCAATACGGCGCCGGGTCACAGCGAACACCATACGGGGCTGGCCGTGGACATTGCGACGCCGGGATCGAGGCCCTTGACTGAGGAATTTGAAACAACCGAGGCCTTTGACTGGCTGGGCAGGAATGCCGGGCAATTCGGCTTTTCGATGACTTACCCGCGAAATAATCCTCGGGGAATCGTCTATGAGCCCTGGCACTGGTCCGTCAAACCGGCATAGCAGCCAAATAAAAATAAAAAATCAGTGGTTTAGGTGTTGACAGTCGCTCAGACCAATTAGACAATGTCCGGCTTGTGTCCGCGGAGGGGTACTCAAGCGGTCAACGAGGGCAGACTGTAAATCTGCTGGCTATGCCTACGTAGGTTCGAATCCTACCCCCTCCACCATGACCTCGCGAAAGCAGGTACAAGGTGGAAATAGAGTATAGCAGGGTTTGGTCTAACAGCGTTTGCCGGTTGTCGGGAAGGGAAAGACAGGCCGCGAGACACAAGGTACGCGTGCAGCTGGTTGGCAGTTCCACAGGGGTACAACAGACAGATTTTATTATCCGGACGGTTTGATGAATTGAGACTGTCAGGATTTTTGCACGCCGCAAAAACGGCTGCGGAACAGGATTGACAGGCGGGTGTAGTTCAACGGTAGAACCTCAGCCTTCCAAGCTGATGATGTGGGTTCGATTCCCATCACCCGCTCCAAGGACTGGCAGGAAGAGGGTACTACTGAACGAAGCCCACATAGCTCAGGGGCAGAGCACTTCCTTGGTAAGGAAGAGGTCCCCGGTTCAAATCCGGGTGTGGGCTCCAGGCCGACTGGATATGGAAGAACATTGGTGCAACGTAAGAACGCGCGG
>JADFLJ010000049.1 GCA_022564475.1 Pseudomonadota bacterium | reverse complement strand
GACATTGCCCGACGAACTACCCGACAACCCGATGGCCTGGGCTGAGGCGTGGTTGCAGGAAGCCACGCGGCAGTCGGTGCAGCGAAATCCAAACTCGATGACGTTCGTCTCGGTTGCCGCAGACGGCAAACCATCGGCTCGCGTCGTACTGTGCAAGACCTTCGTCGCCGACCCAGGCTACGTCGTTTTTTATACGAACTACGAATCCCGCAAAGTCGTCGAACTACGATCGCATGCAGATGTCGCTGCGACATTTCATTGGGATTCACTGGGCCGGCAAATCCGTATCGAGGGAATTGCTGTTTTTTCCCCTGCAAGCGAGAGCGACGAGTATTTTGCGACCCGCGACTGGGGCAGCCAGATCGGTGCCTGGGGCAGCGACCAAAGCGCCCCGCTCGAATCACACCAGGCGTTGCGCGAACAGGTTCGGGATCGTGCCCGTTCGATGGGCGTAAACGTGAGCGACGATTTGCAATCGATTGACGGTGACGAAGTGACCGTAGTAGCTCGGCCAGAACATTGGGGTGGCATTCGAATATGGCCGACCTATATTGAACTCTGGATCGAGGGCGTCGATCGCATTCACGACCGCGCCGGCTGGTCACGCACCCTGACACCGACGGGCAAGCACAATTTCGACGCTTCGCCGTGGATCGGCTCGCGGCTGCAACCCTGAATGAAATACTGATCGTGCGTGCTGTTTGTCTTTATCTGGCGCTCGCCCTGTTTAGTTGCGCCAGCGCCGAAGTCTACCTGACCGAAGGCACCAATATCAGTGTCGACGTCACGACCGACGGCCGCGCCGTCATCGACTTGCTGGGCGGGCTGTGGGTGATACCCGCCGGCGGTGGTGCCGCCGCAGAATTGCCGGGCGGTTTGCGACCCGCACAAAAGCCACGTTGGTCGCCCGCTGCCGAAGCACTTGTGTACCAGGCGAGTACAGCGACTCAAGATCAAATTTGGCTGTATCACCTCAGTGACGGACGCAGCTATCGCCTCGGCGACACTCGTTACACCGACTTACATCCCAGTTGGCATCCGGATGGCACGCGCATCGTCTTTTCGTCCGCACGCCACGGCGACGGCTTTGACCTGTGGGAAATCGATACAGAAACCCGGCTCACGTGGCGTTTAAGCAATCATCAAGGCAACGAGACTGAACCCGCGTGGTCTGCGGACGGCCGTAGCTTGATTTACGTTCATGAACTTGATGGACACTGGTCAATAATGTTGCGCCGCTTCGGTCGATCGGCTGTGACGATCGCGCACTCCCAAAGCCGACTTACAGCACCGTCCTGGCGACCGGATGGCAGCCTCGTTACGTACCTGAAAAACAGCGACGACGGTTGGTCGGTGAGAATGGCGATACTCTCCGACCCCATACTCGACAGGCCGTTGCTGGCAGGCGAGGATTTCTTTCTGGCGCCGGTCGCATGGCTGGACCGGCAACATTTTTTTTACACGGCCGACGGCCATGTTCGGCAGCGTCGTTTTGATTCATGGTCGTCTTCCGACCTGCCGTTCCGCGCCGCGGTCGGCCAGTCGGCCAAGTCGACTACTGCAGCAATCGCTGTGCGTGAAATGCCGGCGATCGACGTGCCCGCGCGCAAGACCATTATTCGTGCAGGACGGCTGTATGACGGCCTGGGCAACAACTACAGTTACGATCGCGACATCATCATTGAAGCGGGCCACATTGCGGCCGTGGAAGAACGCGCCGATCGCGACGGTGCAATAGTCGTTGACCTCGGCGACCTTACGGTTTTGCCCGGTTACATCGATGCTTACGCGAGCTTGCCCGATGATGCCGATGCGTCTCTGGGTCCCTTGTTGCTCGCCCTTGGTGTAACGACGCTTGTTGCAGATCATCCCAACGCCGCAGCCCTAAACCTGACGTGGTCAGGTAAAGACACGCCGGGTCCGAGAATACTTCCATCCAATTCAATTCGAGATTTCGATACCGGCGCGTCATTGTTGATGAATGCCGGACCCACGCCTGCATCACCCGCCGGCAATAGTTACCAGGACGTTCAAATTGCGATGGGTCCCGGCGCATCGACGTTTGTCTCCGGTCTTGCAGACAGTGCTACGCCAACACTAGCCAGCATCTTCACTTCACGCCAGGCCCTGTTGCTACCGCACCCGGTGACGCCGATTCGACGTTTCGCGGAGGCGCCTGATTTGTCGGCGATCGCGAGCACCGTGGTTCTCGGCAGCAAGCCGAACGGACTGCAGGCGGGCGTCGCCTTGCACGCCGAATTTCGAGCTCTGGTCGCCGCCGGCCTGAGTGAAGAGCAGGCGATAAAGGCAGCGGGCGTCAACGCGGCCGCAGCCCTGGGCCTCAGTTTGAAACTGGGACGAATCGCCACAGGTGCGGCTGCGGACCTGGTGCTCGTTGACGGCGACCCGCTCAATAATATTGGCGACACCTTGAAAATCGTCGGCATTGTTCGTAACGGCCGTTTTTTCAGTGTTTCGGGCCTGATTGACCGCTCAGAGAACGCCAAACGTGCCAAAACTGTCGAATAATTTGACAGCTTTTCCTATGCTGACTGCCTCTGGCGGGATCGAAAAAACATTCAACATAATCAGGCAGCCTTGGCGCCGCTTAACAATCTCGATGCGGCAGCGACTTGGAGAATTTTTTTTGTTACTTATCAACGCAGTATCGGCTGAACTTTGCCGTCTCCATGACGTACATTGCGGCAAAAATGTCGATTTCTCTTACAAATGGCCAAATTAATTAGACCATTCGGTCGGTTGTAAGCGGCAACGCCTCCCTAAACACTTGATATCCGTCATAGTGTCCGAAGGTTGGCACAGCTCTTGCTTTTAATACCCTGCCCAAGCGAAGTGTAACTGCAGGGGTAGCACAAAAAACGGATTTGCAAAGGATTTAGACGCCAGAAGAAAAATAACTACAAAAACAAAATGTCCCAGATCCAATAATAATAATAGTTTTGCATCCGGCTACTTTTTTCGCAGTTACCTCTTTTGATAATAAAAAGAGAGATTAGCCCCGCCGCTCACGCTGCGGGGCTTTTTATTGGCACTTTCCTTAGCATGGCAAGTCACAAGACCCATCATCCGAATGGATACGCGAAAATGAAAACACTTGTCACACTACTCTGTCTTACGTTCGTTCTTGCCGCCTGTGGTAATGAGCCGGCCAGTGACACGGCAGCCGTTGCAGATTCAGACACTGCGATTGCAGAGCTTTCCATTTACGCCGCTGCCGTTGCAGACAACTCTCGACTCGAAGCCGACTACGCGCGAGATGCGGGCCGCAAGCCGGAACAGGTACTCGAGTTTTTCGGCGTCGAACCGGGCATGACCGTACTCGACATGTTTGCGGGCGGCGGTTATTACACCGAGCTGGTCTCGCATGTCGTTGGCAGCGAAGGTCACGTCGTATCGCACTCGAACGAGGCATACCTGAATTTCGTCGGTGAAAAATTCAAGCAACGGTATGCTGCAGGCCGCCTGCCAAACGTTGATGTATTGATGGCCGAGAATAACGAGCTCAGCCTGAAAGAGGCGGAGTTTGACGCGATCCTGCTGGTGCTGGCGTATCACGACACCTACTGGTCCAGCCCGGAAAATGGCTGGGAGGCGATCGACGTACCAAAATTTCTTGCTGAGCTCAGCAAGGGTCTCAAAGCGGATGGTTTCATCGGTATCGTCGACCACTACGCGGCACCGGGTACAGCGCGCGAATCCGGCGGCGCCGTCCATCGCATCGATCGTGCGATCGTGATCGCGGACATGGAAGCGGCCGGGTTCACCTGCGAAGCCACGAGCGACCTGTTGCGCAATCGGAATGACGACTACAGCAAGACCGTTTTCGACCCCGAAGTCCGTGGCAAAACTGATCGCTTCATTCTGCGCTTCCGCAAAACCGGTTAGGCGATAGCAGGCACTCGGCCGCTTGCGGCCGCCACCCTGGCACCGTAGTCTCGGTTTGCCACCAACCGGAGAGTCTAAGATGCGGCGTGTCATCCAAATACTGCTGGTCGCGACTGCGTTGTCGCTCACGGCCTGTAGTGATAAACCCAATAACTATGCGGAGGCCAGTATCGCGGAACTGCACGACAGGATGCAGCGCGGCGAATTGCAATCCGAACAGCTGGTGCATTGGTATCTCGATCAAATTGCAGCCGTCGATCGGTCCGGGCCAACATTAAGAGCGATCATCGAGCTAAACCCGGATGCGCTCATGATAGCCCGGGCGCTCGACGAAGAATGGCGCGAATCAGGGCCGCGCGGACCGCTGCACGGCATCCCCGTGCTACTCAAGGCAAACATTGGTACGGCCGACAAGATGCACACGACGGCCGGCTCTTTGGCCCTTGCCGAACATCGTCCGCCAGAGGATGCGTTTCTGGTTAGCCAGCTGCGAGATGCGGGTGCCGTCATCCTCGGCAAAGCCAATCTCAGTGAGTGGGCCAACTTTCGCTCAAGTCGTTCGTCCAGCGGCTGGAGCAGCATCGGCGGACAAACGCTCAACCCGTACGACACCTTGCGCACTCCTTGCGGCTCGTCCAGCGGCTCCGCGGTTGCCGTAGCCGCGAACCTGACGGTCGTTGCTATAGGCACAGAAACCGACGGCTCGGTAATCTGCCCGTCCGGGATCAATGGCATTGTCGGTATCAAGCCAACGCTCGGCCTCGTGAGTCGCAGCGGCATTATCCCTCTGGCACACAGCCAGGACACCGCGGGACCGATGGCCAGAACTGTGCGCGATGCGGCGATCCTGTTGTCTGCAATGACCGGCAGGGACCCGGACGACCCGGCATCCGCGGATGCCCCGGCCGCGAATACCAATTACGCAGCCAATCTTGCCGCGGACGGCCTGCAAGACAAACGCATCGGTGTCATTCGCTCCAATAGCGGAGCCGGAAGCAACCCGGCCGTCGAGGAACTCCTGACGGCGAGCATGGCGGTGATGACGTCACAGGGTGCGCAGATTTTCGATGACATTCGTCCGGACGTCACGGGTGTCGGTGCTGCGGAAATTGAAGTTCTCTACTACGAATTCAAAGCAGATCTTGCCGCCTACCTGGAGGAAACGGGCGCACCTCTGCGTTCACTGCAGGAGATCATCGAGTTCAACGAACAAAATGCCGCCGTTGTAATGCCGTTTTTTGGGCAAGACATCATGCTCGAGGCCGTGGCGAAGGGTGACCTTAACGAACCGGAATACCTCGAGGCGCTTGCAGCAAGCAAGCGCATCAGCCGAACAGCAATTGACGCCGCGCTCGATGAACATCAGCTCGACGCATTGATCGCAATAAGCAATGGTCCGGCCTGGATGATCGACCACGCCAACGGGGACAACAGTCAGATCGGTAGCTCATCTTATGCGGCCATATCCGGCTATCCGAGTATCACTGTGCCGGCCGGTTTTGTGTCAGACCTGCCGATCGGACTGACCTTCATTGGCCGGCCTTTCAGTGAAAAACAATTGATCGAAATTGCCTATGCGTATGAACAGGCAACAACTGCCCGACGGGCACCTGTTTTCTCGCACGACGAAAGCAACTAGGGCGACCAGCAAGCATGTTCAAAGCCATTCGAATTTCCATACTGCTGTTAGTCCTGATTTTCGTCGTCCTGAGCACCTGGCTATCAAAATCGCGCAGCACGGACTGGAACAACAGCCTCTGGGTCAAGATCTATCCGATCAATGCCGACGGCAGCGACGCAACGAAACGCTACATTGAAAGCCTGGACGTCCGGACATTCCAGGATATCGAATCTTTTGTTGCACGAGAAGCGGAACGCTACGGCGTGAATTTATCGCGCCCCGTGCGCATGGAAGTGGGAACGCCGATCAACGAACAGCCCCCTGCGCTGGGCCGAACACCGGGCATGCTCGATGTCATGCTTTGGTCTCTGAAGATGCGCTGGTGGGTTGGCGAAGTCACTGACAACCAGGACGACATTGAACCTGACGTCAGTATATTTGTGCGTTACCACCAGGCCGAAGGTGTCTACCTGCTCGATGACTCGGTGGGCGTGCAAAAGGGCATGTTCGGTATCGTCAACGCGTATACAGGTCGTCGACATACGGGTAGAAACAACGTCATTATCGCGCATGAATTTTTCCACACGCTGGGCGCCAGCGACAAATATGACCTCGGCACGGGTCAGCCGCTGGTGCCAGACGGTCTGGCAGAGCCCGATCGATCGCCGCTGTATCCACAGCGTTATGCTGAGATCATGGGCGGGCGCATCGCGCTTGCCATTGACGATGCGGTCATTCCGAAAAACCTCGATTACGCGCGCATCGGCCCGCTGACCGCTGCTGAAATTCGTATGAGTGACTAGAATGCCGGCCGATTCCCGAATTATATTGTCCGCCAGCGATCTTGGCGTCAGCGTGCCGGGCCGACAACTTGTTGACGCGCTCAACGTCTCATTCACACGCGGCGAGTTCGTCGCCGTTTTGGGCCGCAACGGTGCGGGCAAGACCTTGAGCTTATCGACGCTGGCCGGGCTCCGTGCTCCGAATCAAGGTCAGGTGAGTCTCGATGGCAATAATATTGCCGAGCTCAAACGCCAGGACATCGCGAAACGGCTCGCCTTCCTGCCACAGAACGTGGACGATATTTTTCCATCAACGGTACTGGACACGGCCATGATCGGCCGCCATCCACATATCGGCCGCCTGCGATGGGAGTCGGCTGATGACAAATCCATCACCCACGATGCGCTTAAGGCCATGGACGTCGACATGCTTGCCGCACGCGACATTTTGACCCTGTCCGGGGGCGAACGACGCCGAGTCGCTGTCGCACAAATACTCGCGCAGGAACCCGAAATCTACCTGCTCGACGAGCCGACGAACCACCTGGACCCGCAGCACCAGCTTGATGTGCTGAACGTGTTCCGTCGTGCCGCAGACGACGGTGCCTGTGTGATCGCCAGCCTGCACGATGTGAATCTCGCCGTGCGTTACGCCGATCGTTGCTTGCTGCTATACGGCGACGGGCGTTGGGAGCTCGGCACCTGCGACGACATCCTGACCGAATCCCGACTGACAGCTTTGTTCGGCACGGCGATGGAAGCAATCAAGTGGCGCGATTCGAGAATCTTTGTCCCCTGTTAATCTTTCAGCTGCGCAAGATAGTGTGCGTGCAAGGCTGGATTGGCCGCCAGCACTGAGCGTACATTCAAGTCGGGCTTGTCGCCGTTCAGATCCGTAAAAACGCCGCCAGCCTCAGTAACAATGATCGACAAGGCTGCGATATCGAGTATGTTTACATCCGACTCGATGACGGCCTCGATTTTTCCGGCCGCCAGCAGATGGTAATGATAAAAATCGCCGTAACCGCGAATTCGATCCGCACGCGCGACGATCTCCCCAAATTTCGACCAGCTGTCACCAGCGGCCAATGACTTCAGATTGCCGGTCGACACGGCGGCACGATCCGGATCGCTTATCTCGCTGACTGACAAGCGACTACCATTCAACCAGGCGCCTTTGCCTTTCTCCGCCCACGCGAGCTCATCCATCATCGTGCCACTCGAGACGCCGAGGACGATCTCGCCCTGATGCATGAGCGCGATTTGCGTTGAGAAAAACGGATACTGACGAACGAACGCCTTGGTACCGTCGATTGGGTCGACAAGCCACAGATAGTCGGCATCGGCATTTATCTGCCCGGTTTCTTCGCCGAAAAAACCGTGTTCGGGAAAACGCTCGAGGATGATTGCGGAAATCGCCTGCTCACACGCCACATCGGCCTCGGTCACCGGCGTCAGGTCCGCTTTGGTCGTGACGGAAAAGTTGCCCGCATAGAAGTCACTGCTGATCTCAGCCGCACGACGCGCGGCCGCCAGCGCGACTTCCAGGTATTCAGATGCCTGATTCTCATCAAAATTCTTCACTGTGACTCCTGGCACTCGCGGGCGAGACCGCTGAACTATGGCGACATCTCGAGCCGGAAACAAGACACGGTCGCGCCGACGATTGCGCCTCTTGACAGCCAATCCACCCCTCCCTATCGTGTGTCCCTCATCAGGTGAACTTGTGCAGGCATGTGCAGGTGAACGGGAAGCCGGTGAAACGTGAAACGTCACGTCATTCCGGCACTGCCCCCGCAACGGTGATCGAGTTAAAACCCTGGCCCCCGCACGCTGCAAACGTGTGGAGCCACTGCGAACCGGAACGTTGGATCGTGGGAAGGCGCCAGGGTTGGCTATAGTCCGCTCGTAAGCCCGGAGACCGGCCCGGTGTACACGCGAGCAGCGCGGCGGGCGCAGGTTCGGGCGATCGAACCGATCCCCCCCTCCCCAAGCAATGTTCAACATCATCAATGAACGCGCGTGCGGGTGGCACGCAATGGGGACATCATGAATACACCGAAACTCTTTTTCGTCACTTGGTTGCTGACGTTTGCATCACCTTCATTGCTCGCCGCAGACATTTCGGTGAGCGACACAATTATTGTTTCCGCGACGCGAACCGAGATTCCGCTCGACGACGCAATCGTTCCAGTTAAGGTCATTACGCGGGCAGACATCGAACTATCACTCGCAACCGACCTTGCAGAATTACTGCGCTTCGAGGCCGGCATAGACATTGGTCGTAACGGTGGCCCGGGTCAGGCGACATCGATATTTCTCCGCGGCACCGAAAGCAATCACACGCTGGTATTGATCGACGGCGTCCGCATCAATCCTGGCACGCTTGGCGGTGCTGCAGTGCAGCACATCGCGCCGGAAATGATCGAACGAATCGAGATCGTAAAAGGCGCGCGCTCGGCGCTGTACGGAACTGACGCGATCGGCGGCGTTATCAACATCATCACGCGCCAGGCAGACAGCCCATACGTCGAAGCGGGACTCGGCACTGGCAGCTTCAATTCACAAACCGGCCATGTGTCGGCCGGAACCCGCGGCGACGCCGGTGAATTCAGTGCATCGATAAACTGGCAGGACACTGGCGGTTACGCACCGCGTGTCGATTCCGATATAGAAACCGGTTACGACAATCTGACCCTCAGTCTATCGGCCGCGCGGAAATTCGGCGCTTCTGAAATAGGCATTCGGCACTGGCAGACCGAGGGTAACGTCGAGTATCTGGACTTTTTCCTGTCGCCGCTCGATCAGGATTTCAAAAACGCGGCAACGGCATTGCAAATCGACAGCCGAATTTCAGAACAGGGCAACAGCAAGTTCATCGTGTCGCACATCGTCGACGAGATTCAGCAGCAGCAGTCGCCTGATTTTGTGAAGTCCACGCGTATCAGCCTGGACTGGCAGTACACCCATGCGCTTGAAAACCACACATTGACGGGTGGCGTTTACCTTGTTGACGAAAACGCATCCAGCCTGTCTTTCGGAACGGGCTTCGACGAGGACACCGACGTACGCGCATTGTTTGTTCAGGACCAACTCAAGTATGGGCGTCACAGTGCCTTCGTCGCCCTGCGATTGACCGATCATGAGACTTTCGGCAATCAGACAACCTGGAACGCCGAATATGCGTTCGATCTGAGTGATAACTGGACTCTGAACACGGGCCTCGGTCGCGCCTTTCGCGCCCCCGATGCAACGGATCGTTTCGGCTTCGGCGGCAATCCCGATCTCAATCCTGAGTTGGCCGACAGTGCGCAATTCGGACTGCGTTATGCGGCGGGTAATCGACACAAATTCGATATCGAGTTTTACGCCAATGACATCGAAGACCTGATCGAATTCGATTTCGCGACCTTCACGCTGGTCAATATTGACAAGGCAGAAATCAGGGGCGTGCAACTCGGCTACGAATACGCGGGTGATTCGTTCACGTTGCGCACCGAAGTCGTCGAACAACGCGCAGACAATGCCACAACAGGCACGCGTCTTTTACGACGCACCGAGCAAAGTGCAACCATCAGTTACACGCAGAACATCGGGGCCCATCGACTCGGACTGGCGATACTTGCCAGTGGCGACCGCAAGGACTTCGGTGACAGGACGCTGGCCGGCTACGTCATCGCCAATTTGACGGGTCAAATCCAGCTCGGCGACTCCTGGCAACTGAATGCCCGCATCGAAAACCTGTTCGACAAGGAGTACCAGACGGCGGCCGACTTCCGAATGCAGGAACGCAGCGGCTTTGTCGAGTTAAAATACCGCTGGAGGTAAGAATGGGTAATCGACTCAGCAAGATTGTGACGCGCACCGGTGACGACGGCACGACCGGACTCGGCGATGGCAGTCGTGTCGCCAAAGACTGTGATCGAGTCGAAGCCGTCGGCAGCGTTGACGAAGCAAACAGCAGCATCGGTGTCGTACTCGCGGTTGCATCGGTCCCCGATGACATCCGCGATTGCCTCGTCGACGTACAGCACGACCTCTTCGAACTGGGCGGCGAGCTTTGCATTCCCGGGCACAGTGCGATTGACCAGGCCTACATTGAACGACTCGAAGCCGACGTTGAGCGCTTCAATGATGACTTGCCGCCGCTCAAGGATTTCATATTACCCGGCGGCGGCGAAGCCGCAGCAGCGTGCCACCTGGCACGTACCGTCGTGCGGCGCGCCGAGCGACGCACGATTACATTGGCAGGCAGCGAAAGCCTGCGACCCGAAGTCATTCGCTATCTCAATCGCCTGTCCGACCTGTTGTTCATCATCGCGCGCGTATTATCACGCGTGGAAGCCGGCCAGGAAGTGTTGTGGAAGCGTGACCGCTAGGCGGCGAGATTTTTTTTCATGAGGACCGCCGCGAAGCCGGATCTAGTCATTAGCCGCGTCGCGATTCGTCCTGGCCACTTGCAGCACCTCGCACACCTGCCTCGCCGCGACCAACAAACGTGGCGTTGCACGAGCAATTTCGGCAGCGCTGACAACAAAGTGATTGCCGAGGCGGTTTGCCGCGAGCCCATCCCATCGCTGCCAATCGGTAAACGGCAGTTCGCCGCTGTCGCTGGGCGCCAGCAATACCTCCGGGTTGCGGTCGATCACGGCCTCAACGCTGACCGATGGCGCAAGCGCGGACAGATCCGCGAAAATATTGCGGCCACCGCACAAACTCAGAATCTCACCGATAAAGTGCTCGCCATTGATCGTGTACAAGGGTCTTGTCGAAATCTGGTAGAACACGGACACCTCGGACACGCCCAGATACTGTTGACGAATTTCGTCAATTGACTGTCGAAAGTTCTCAGCCGCCACGACAGCGTGCGCATCGTGGCCGCTGAGTTCACCAATTCGAAGCAGCGCCGCGGGTACGTCGTCCAGCCCGCGTGTTGTGACGGCTTCCACGTTGAAACCTGCTGCACGCAGTTCGTCAACGACGTGCGCGGGCGTGCCGCTCTTCCAGGCAAGCAACAGGTCGGGCTTGAGCAGCGCGAGCCGTTCCTGATCGACGGTAAATGCATCACTAACGACGGGAAGGTCTTTCGCGGCAGGTGGAAAATCGGAATACGCGCTTACGCCCACCAGTAAGTCGGCAGCGCCTGCTGCAAAAACCAGTTCGGTAAGATTTGGCGCGAGCGTGACAATACGCGTTGCAGTGACGGTTTCAGACGCAGTAGTGGCTTCTTCAGCAGGGCTGCAAGCGCTGGCAAATGCGACCGTCACAAGAACGGCGCAGATTAATTTCACACAGACCAACCGTACAAAGTCAGCGCCGAGATAACGAACGCCCAAATGAACAAGAGCCGAAAGACCAGCTTGTTCGCGGCAGACGCACCTCGTACACCACGCTCGCACAGGCTCTCGTCTTCCTCCTCGTGCAGCGCCAACGCGCCGACGCCGACACGCGCCAGCAACATCTCGCTGGCCTCGGACGTTGATGTCGGCGCAGGGTCTTGCGCGTGACGCCAGGCACTTAGCGCACCGTCAAAGTGTCCTGCAATGCCGTAGCCTATCGCTGTCAGTCGCGCAGGAATCCACGCAAGCCAGCTGTGCAACAAGACCGCCGCGTCGCGAACGCGTGCCCTGTTGCCATCCTCCAGGTCATCGCGCCCTGCATTGAAAACTGCCCGACGCCTGATGAGGTCGGTTACGCGATAGGCCCACGCACCCAGTGGCCCCAAGGGTCCCAGCGCGACAAACCAGAAAATAATGGCGAACAAACGATTGTTTGCCTGCACGAACACGGCGGATTCGACACAGCGAATGCGTTCCAGCGCATCGGTCGGGACATCGCCCTCGACCAGCGCTTTGGCCCGTTGCTCAACGGCCTCGTCGTCACCGGCTTGCAGCGCCGCGCAATATTCATCGACGTCTTCAGCAATATCTTTCGGTCCCAGGGAGAAAAACAGCACGACGATGGCAAGAAACATGTACGGAAAACCGAGCAAGCGATCGCCGAGCGCAAAGGTCACGATAAACACGGGCGATGCGAGAAGCAGTGCCAGAAGAATGACCGGAATCAGCGCAGGCCAGTTGGCGAAGCCCTCAACCATACGAAAGCCCGCATCGATAATGCGATCCATCCAGCGCATGCGCCGCCAGTGGAAAATACGCGTCGCGAGGCGCTCAACGATCAGGCCAACGAGAAGTGCAATCAGGTTCATGTCTTTGTAGTCGAATCGGTCTTGTATGTGATCAGCCCATCATACAGTCGCAGCCAATCGAAAGCTGGACCCGGATCGGTTTTTCGACCTGGCGCAATATCGCTGTGTGCGACGATTTCACGCGTGGAGATAAGCGGGTAGGCCGTCATCAGTGCCTGCAACACACGCGGGAGGACATCGTACTGCCGATCGTCGTAGGCGATCTCGTCATCGCCTTCCAGTTCGATGCCGATCGAAAAGTCGTTGCAGCAGGTACGGCCCCGGTAGCAGGACTCGCCCGCGTGCCAGGCACGCTGCCCGAATGACACGAACTGTAGAAGCTCGCCATCACGCCGAACAAGCAAATGCGCCGATACTTCCAGCCCGCGAATCTCGTCGAAGAAGGCATGCGCATCCCAGTCCAGGCTGTTCGTAAACAAAGCTTCAATTTCGTCGCCACCGAAGACACCCGGCGGCAGGCTGATGCCGTGCAGCACGATCAACTGCGGTGCCGCATCGTCCGGACGAGCATCGCAATTGCCGCTCGATACCTGCCGCGCAGGACGAATCAGTCCGCTGTCGAGGTCAATGTCGAATTCGTCGGGCATGGCGCTTACAGATCAGGCATGATTTCGGTGACATGAGTACGAGGCTATTTGTTTCCGGCGCATTGAGCAATGACGCCGAGCTGGTTTTGCAGGGCGAACAGGCAAATTACCTGGGTCGCACGCTGCGGTCACGCGTCGGCGATACGGTCACTGTCTTTAACGGCGATGGCGGCGAATGGCCGGCCAGCATCGAACACATCGGCAAGAACAGCGTGACGCTGCGCCTCGGTGCCGTCGTCGAGTCCGCGACCGAATCTCCGCTGAAAATCCATCTCGTGCAGGGCATATCCCGCGGCGAACGCATGGACTTTGTCGTGCAGAAAGCCACTGAGCTGGGCGTTAGCCGAATCACACCCATACTGACGCATCACGGCATGATCAAGCTTGATCAAAAACGCGCCGACAAACGCCGGCAGCACTGGCAGCACATCGCCGAAAGCGCCTGCGAACAATCGGGACGCACCCAACCCCCGCGCATCGACGAACCAGTGGCACTCAACACCTGGTTTGGCGACAGGGACCCCGCCGGCACAATGGAAATAGTGCTGCAAGCCACCGCGACAGCGTCGCTCGTGTCGCTAAGCGCACCCACAGCCGGACTGTGTTTGCTCGTTGGGCCCGAAGGCGGCTTTAGCGAACGCGAATACGAGGACGCCGAGATAGCGGGCTTTCAGGCAGCATCCCTCGGCCCCCGCATCCTGCGCACCGAAACCGCGGCATTAGCGGCGGTGACGGTTGCGCAAAGTTGCTGGGGTGATTTGTAAGAGCAACGCGCTAGGAAAACTGACGCCCGATATGATGCAGACCGGAAGCCGGAATGGCGCTGAACTGAACTAAAGTTGATTTTTGTCG
>JADFLJ010000048.1 GCA_022564475.1 Pseudomonadota bacterium | reverse complement strand
CAATGCAACGTTTTTCGTTCCAGGTAGTCCGCCAATGCCACCTACTTGATTGGCAGGATCATTAGCTTTTGCCTAAACCCCCCGCTCAACGATCCGATCTCGTCTTGCGAATCATGCCCATTCGACGCGAAAGTGAATCCTTTTCCTGAATTAAAATCTGATCTGACTTTGTTTGCTAAGACAGACTGGGCGGCAGCGCTGCCGCCTTCCAAATGAATGTCTCCACCACCCGCGCCCGACACGGAAGCTGAAACGGTGTGCTTTGTCACTATTCGACTACCAGTGCGTCACGTCTTCACGGTCACGCTCTTCGTCTGCGCCGCATCCCAGTCGACTTCGTCCTTTACTACTGCTTCATACCCAGTCGGATCAGTACCCTACAGCGGATTATTCCCTATGTACGTGTACGGGTTGATCGATTGGCTGTTCCTCGGGTGAACTGGTGTTTTACAACGGACGATGCGCATAAAATTGAAATCACTTTATCCATCAATCCTGGCTTGATGCACCACTAGGATTCTTCGATAAAGTTAGCCTTGCCATGAGATACCCCATTGGGGTATACTCATCACATGGAGTTTATCGAAACAACAGGATTCTCCAGTATCCGAGAGAACTACTTCGATGACTCGCAGTTCAACATGTTGCAGCTCTACCTGATGGACCGGCCTGACGCGGGGAGCATCATTAGGGGTTCCGGTGGTGTTAGAAAGTTACGCTGGGGGCTGCAAGGAAAAGGGAAACGTGGTGGTGTCAGAGTAGTCTACTACTGGATCACAAAGCATCAGCAAATTTTGTTTCTTACGGCGTACGCCAAGAATGAAGCAGCGAACCTCTCTCGCGACTCAATTAGATCAATGCGGGAGATTGTGAAAGACCTTTAGTGAGAATGAGACAGGAGACTGACATGACGAAGCGAGATATCGGTGCTGAAATTGTTGCCGGTCTGAAAGAATTTCGAGACAAGCCGACGCAGCTGAAGCGTTACGAGTTTGCACCGGCTGATGTCAAAGCCATTCGCCAGAAATTCAGTATGTCACAACAGCAGTTTGCCGATTTTCTGATGATTTCGGTTCGCACGCTGCAAAAATGGGAACAAGGCGAGCGAAACCCAGACGGCGCATCGCACACACTGTTGCGCATAATGGAAAAAGAGCCTGAGGCGGTAAAGAGGGCGCTACACGGTTAGATCGGAGAGGGCGGTTCGCAGTCTCTCATTCTTTGCTCCGGACAAAGTGTTAGCGGGGGTCATCTGTCTCCTCAAATCCAAGCGAGCCGAAGCCCTTCGAAACCTGACAAAACTAAACAATATGATGTTCGATACGACACTAATGGAACGACGGAAGCGCACATTACTGAACTAAACACGCAAAACTCACGCACGACCAAGATTTATGACAGTACCGTGTTTAGCCGGCAGCGATTCGCTTGAGTCGTTGATTTGCACCGGCGACAATTGAGTCGCGAATGGATTCGGGAAAATTCTCGGGTAAGGCCTTGCAGACTTTGTCTATTGCTTCCGGCATGTCCTCGGCAAGCGCATCGAATATAGCTTGAACATCGGCCTCTGGCATACCAGCAGTCTTAGCATTTTGAACAAAATGACGTGGCATGATTTCGTGAAGGCGGTAGTGGCGGTTATCGCCAACTGCCATGGCCAACTTCATCTGAGTTCGCCGTAGCTGCCCGTTATCAAACAGGTGCTGCGCGGAAAGAACATCGTACAGTGGCGTGAGCTTGAAACCGCCGCCTGGATATAAGGCCACACTGAAATTCTTGGCATGACCATCTGTAGCGGCTAGCAACCAGAATACAATTTGAGCCTTTAGGAATTGTTTGCGATCGTCATCCGGCGTGTCGCTACCTTTTAGAAATTCGAGCAAACCAAGTATGCCGGGACCGCCTTGGTTCTCGTATTTACGCGTCGGCGGAACGCTTAGTGCCTGACAACAATCTTCCTGCGGCACCCGTAGCAAGCGGTGGTCTTTCGTCCATTGACGATCGAAGCGCTCAATAACAAGCACACGCCTGTCTCCGAAGTCACTGATTTGCGTTCTCGCAACCGGCATGCCAAGTGCCTGAATAATTTGCATACACAGATATTCGTTCTCGACACTTTGGGTCAGATCACATCCGTCGACCATGCCGATTTGCGGTTTGAATATATGGGTAGTGGGCGTACTGCCGTGCGGCACGTGCCAGTTATTTTTCCAGCATAAATACGCAGTCTTCTCCTGTGCTCCGGCTAATGATATCCGAAAGTCTTCATCGTCATTAATGCCAAGCGGTGCAGCAGCAAGATTTGATAGTCGTTCTGCGATTTGCTCAGCGCTTGCCAGAGTAGCGTGGATATCACCGGCTTTACCTGGGTTTTCGTCCGTTGGGACAAAGTGCAATGCGCCGACACAGTCGCGCCCGATAGCGCTTAACAAACTATAAGCATCTGTTCCGTCTGCGTGTTGGCGCGCAGCAATTGTGTTGCGGATTTCGTCATTGTCAGGTAGCAAGTTGTCAAATACGGCGATGACCGGATCGCCGATATAGCGGTCTTCTCTCAGCGGCAGGGAGAGTGAGATAGCAAACGTATTCTCCCAATCAAGCCATTGCTGATCGTACTGAAAGTCGATCGCCCCGGATGTCGCCCACCGAAGCACGCCGACCATACGGCCATTCAACAGGACGTTTAGCGGTACTCGAGTGCGCTTTTTAGCCATCAGAACAAGTCTTCAAGATCTTTGGCGACGACCCTGCCCCGCTTATCGATAATAATTTCCAACCCTAGCGCTGAAAGCGCATCCAGCAACGTGACAAGCTGTGTGGCCGGCTCGCCTCGCTCCAACTTGGAGATTGTGGCTTGACGCATTCCAATTTTCGCACCAAGCGCGGTTTGACTCATACCTGCATTGCGCCGTGCACGGCGAATAACCGCACCGATCTGTTTGGCTGTGCGTGCGCTTTGCATCATTTGCAAGACTCCTTTTATCTATTTTATACGCGAACGCGTATAAATTGTCAATATACGCGTTCGCGTATAAATCAGCTTTATACGCATTCGCGAATAAATGGGGTCAAAGTAAAAACCAGGAGAATCAAACCGACTTTGTATATATCAAGGGCTTGTTGAAGGCGTTGTTGCTGTTTGTTCCGCTGTACGATTCATATCAAAGCACAGCGCAGCAAGTGATGAAATAACCGAAACCTCGGAGAGTTTCAAGAAGGCCGTCGTCGACTTCGAGGCGGGGCAATTAGAGATAAACAGGATCAGGCCTGTAGCGATTCGCGTGCCAGCATGAGCTCAAGCTTCTCGAGGTCGGGGATCAACGGATACTCGTTGATCATCTTCACACGACACAGCACCGGCGCGTCCGCGGGCCAGCCTTCGGTGGCGTCAAGTTTCAGGACGTCGCGATTCACGCGAACCAGCTGCGGAAATCCCTGTGTCAGGACGCCGAAATAGCCGGCCTTGAGTTGCCCCGTAATCGCCAGAAATATGACGATTCGAGTGCGTCCCGTTGCAACCGGTATGTCCTTGCCCAGAACACCTTCATAGGAAACGACAGGAACCTGGCGGCCACTCCAGTTCATGGTTCCGAGCATCCAGTTGTGTGATCCTTCCTTTTGATCCGGTTTCGAATAACGCACGACCTCGGCCACACAGGTACGCGGCACGATCAGACGATCGTCCGTCAGTGGCACGAGCAAGCTATAAAGTTCTTCGGCCGCAGCACTCATGACAAGATAATTCCTTTGTCGTCAAACTGTCTTCGAATGGCGTCGAGCAATTGAGCATCCTGATAGGGTTTGCCGAGGTAATCATTGACGCCGATTTCGATTGCGCGCGCCCGGTGTTTGTCACCAACGCGTGACGTAATCATGATGATCGGCACATCGGACACACGATCGTCATTGCGAACATGCGTCGCGAATTCATAACCATCCATGCGCGGCATTTCGATATCCAGCAGGATGATGTCGGGCTTGTGATCTTGCAGGACGCTGATCGCATCGAGTCCGTCTTTGGCCGTAATCACGCGCAAGCCATTGCGTTGCAATAACTTTTCGGTCACGCGGCGGACCGTGATCGAGTCATCAACAACCAACGCAAGCGGTCGATCGTCCGTTGGAGTAGGTGCGGCTTTCGCAATTTCGACCACGGGCGCGCCCGTACGCACCAACGCATTAATATCGAGAATCAGGACGATGCGGCCATCACCCAGAATAGTCGCGCCGGAGATGCCCCGAATACCTGCCAGTTGAGGGCCCACCGTTTTGACGACGATCTCGCGACTGGCCAGCATTTCATCCGTCAGCAGCGCGGCTGAATATTCGCCGGCACGTACGAGGATAACCGGTATATGGGAGTCGTCTTCGGGCAGTTTTGCCGCTTGACCACCGAGGTACATTCCGAGGTGGCGAAACTTGTACGACTCCTCACCGTACTGGTAGGTCGGCTCCGTCTGGCTCAACAGGTTTTCCAACTCCGCGCGTGGAATGCGAGCCACACCTTCAACCGACGGCAACGGCAGCGCGTACACTTCGTCGCCCGTGCGAACAATCAATGCCTGCGTGATCGCGAGCGTGAACGGTAAGCGGATTGTGAAATTCGTGCCCTGCCCGGTCACCGACGAAATTCGCAACGAGCCGCCGAGTTTCTTCACTTCATTTGCGACGACGTCCATGCCGACGCCACGACCCGCCGATTGCGTGACCTTGCTCGCAGTCGAGAAGCCCGGCGTCAGTATCAACTCCATGATCTCCTCGTCCGTGACCTGGGTGTCGGGTTTCAGCATGTCCAGCTCGTAAGCCTTGCGTCGAATCGCGTCGACGTTCAGGCCGCTGCCATCGTCCGCGACATCGATGACCATCTCGGATCCTTCGCGGTGCAGGCGAATCGTGATACGACCCATCGCCGGCTTGCCGTTTGCCTGACGTACATCCGGCATTTCGAGCCCGTGTACGATTGCGTTGCGCAGCATATGCTCCAACGGCGGCAGCATCTTGTCGAGAACTTGTCGATCGAGCTCGCCAGACGCGCCTTCGACGGCCAATTCGACGCGTTTGCCGGCCTCATCAGCCGCGGTTCTGACCAAACGAGTCAGCCGCGGCACATGTCTCTCGAACGGCACCATTCGTGTTCGCATGAGGCCATCCTGTAGCTCGGCCGTCACGCGCGACTGCTGCACGAGCAATCCTTCTGCCTCCGTCGTGACGGACCGCAGCATGTCCTTGAGGCTCACCAGATCGCTTGCAGATTCCGATAAGGCACGCGTCAGTTGCTGAATATTTGAATATCGATCGAGTTCAAGCGGATCGAAGTCGCGCGCAACCAGAGTGTCCTGATGGCTGTGCATGATCTGCGCTTCGGTTTCGATTTCGAGTTTTCGCAATTGCTCCCGCAAACGCAAAATCGTCTGCTCGAGCTCGTCAACATTGAAATCGAAGGTACCAATCTGCTGGTTCAAACGGGAGTGATAAATACTGATTTCGCCGGCTGCATTCAGCAGGTCTTCAAGCAACTCCGCATCGATGCGGGCGAATTCCTGGCGTGCCTCACCACCTAGCGCTGACCGCCGCTCAGCCGCCTGCGCCGTGGCCGGTGGCATTGCTGCCGGCGGCATCGGTGCAACGGGTAATTCGGGCTCAGGCTCCGACTCAGGCTCGGGCTCCGGCTCCAGTTCAAGCTCCAGCTCCGACTCCGACTCCGGCTCGGCCTCAGCCTGTGCAGTGGCGGCGAGATCATCGACCAGCGACGAGTCGACGATCACCATACTAATGGTGTCCTCGGGCTCGATCGTAAATTTGGCTGGCTCCACGTCCTGTTCATCCGGCACCAGCTGCACCTCGGAATCGTCCGCGATCTCGAAGCCCTGGCTTGCCTGCTGGATACGCAATTCGAGCTCAGTGGCCGATTTCACGACTTTGCCCGCGATAACCGTGTCGCGCATGCGATGCAGTTCATCAATGCTGCGCTGCAGCAACTCTTCGACGACGGGCGAGGATTTGACGCGCCCTTCGTCGACAGTTATCAGCAAGGTCTCTATTTCGTGACTCAGGTTACCCATGGCCGTGATGCCGGCCATGCGTGCGCCACCTTTTAAGGTATGCAAGTGCCGCTTGAGTTCCTCGACGGCTGCGCGGGAAGAATTGTCCCTGGTCCACTCACTGAGCGCCTGATCTGCGGCCTCGAGCAATTCCGCCGATTCTTCGGTGAAGATCGCCGCAATCTCCGCATCGTAATCCGCCTCGGTCGGCTCTTCCGGAGTGATCTCCGGCGCTGCATCCTCGACTTTCTGCACAAGTTCGACGATCTCGGCTTCCTGAACGTCGGCTTTCTCTGCACTCGCAACGTCGACGGGCGTTACTGCGTTCGCGAGCTTTGTAATGTGATCGACAAGGGCCGTGTAATCCGCACGCTTTGGATCTGGCCGATTGATTTCACCGATGATCGTCGCGATGGCTTTCATAGCGGCGCGCAATGCGTCCAATCCGGATTGCTGGAAACCGGTTTTATGATCGAAGACACGGCGCACGAATCGGTTCAGTGCGGCGGCAACCTCGACACCACGACCTACATTCGCCATGTTGGCGCTGCCATGCAGGGTGTGACAGGCACGATGCAGGTTCTCCGTGACATCGAACGGCGGCGTATGGCCCTCGCAAGCATCCAGATAGTCGTTGACGACTTTCAGGTGACCTGCCGTTTCCTTGGAAAAAATATCCAGCAGCACAGGGTCCATCTCAAGTGCCGGCTGTTCTTCCTCATCTTTCTTATCAGGCAAATCGATCGTCAGCACCGCTGCGTTAGGATCGCCTTCGGCAAACGCCGTGGCGCGCGCCATGAGCAAGTTGATGTCGGCGCCCGGTTCGGTCCCAACTTCGAGCTGTTCAACAAGTTCGGGGACTGCTTGCGCAGCCTCCAGAATGAAGTCAACCATTGGCGGCGTACGCACCAGTGTGCGATTGATCAGACGATTCAGCAGGTTCTCGATGCTCCAGCAATACTCACCGATACGCTCAGCACCCACCATGCGTCCGCTGCCCTTCAGCGTATGGAATGAGCGCCGCACGACGATAAGCGTTTCCATATCATCAGGAAACTCACGCCAGACCGGTAGCTTGCGCTTGATGGAAGCGACCTCTTCCCTGGCCTCTTCGATGAAGAGCTCGAGCAATTCCGGGTCCATGTGCTCTGCGTCGGGTGCCACAACAGGCAATGGCATGACCTCGGTGGCCCGCATCGCCTGCTCTGTCATGGCCGCTTCGATGTCCGCGGAGGGTATCTTCAAGGTCGGCACAGGCTGTTCCTGCGCCAGGCGGTGTTCAACGTCGCGCAGCACCCCAAGACAGGCCTCAGCATTGTCAAGCATGTACCACGGCTCGGTTCGACCAGCCTTCACGGTCTCCATGTAGAACTCGATGCTGACGATCGAGTCTGCAAGGCGATCCGTTTCCTTTTGTGTCAGCACATTGGGCCCGCCGGTTTCCAGCATTAACGAAACCACCCGCCCGATACGCTCGACGACCTCCATCGCCCGTGTCTTGTTCAGCATCATGAGCCCGGCCTTAATGCCGCGTATCAACGACGGCACGCTGTCAATGCCTTGCGACGGCGCTTCTGACGTCATGCTCTGACTAATGGTCTCCTTGATGCGCGCAAGATTAATAATGCACTCACGCATGACTGACTCGGCAACGATCTGGTAGTCGGCTGCCTCAGCCTCCGGCATATCGGAGTCCGGATCTGTTTGCAGGGCTTCCTGCGGCGTCGTGAGTTTTACGAGCTGATAGTCAAGGCGATCTTCAACACGCAACAATGTAGACGCAATTTCGAGGATCACATCTTCGCTGGCAGCACCACCTCGTTCGACGACGCCCTTCAGACGTTCGATCTCGTTGACAATATCGCTGCGCAACTCGCCCAGGCCCAACACGCCGAGCGTGTCACTGATTTTCTTCAGCAATTCTAACTGCGGCACGAGTTCGGACGACTTGTTCATGCCCGTTCGAACAAAAATATCGAGAACATCTTTTACGCGACCAAGGTCTTCCTTGATCGCTGCCGCAACTGTCTTCATCAGCTGCACGCTTGGCGCGGACATTTGTTCGCGCGCGCGTTCTACCTGCTCATCGCCCGGCAGCAGCTCCGACAGGTTGAACGCGGCGCGAATCTCGCTGACGCGTTCGCCTGCCGTGCTTGAGCGGGCGACGTAATACAGCAGGTTATTCATCAGGTCATCGACAGGATGATTGTCGAAGGCCACGACACCCTCACCGATCAGGTATTTAATCTGTCGGTCGGTCTGTCCCAGCAGCCGTTTTATCGCAACCGACGTTTCGAGGCCGCCGTTTTGCAATGATTCGAGTACGCCACCAACGATCCACCAAAGCTGGTACATGTCGTCACGAGTCGCGGAATTCTCCAGCGCGACGATTACTCGTTTCAGTATCTCTACGTGACGCTCTGTTTCGCTGCCCTTGATCCATCCCAGCAGCGCCAACTGAAATTTGGGACGCAATCGAGTGGCAACCTGCACCGGTTCTTCACCGCTACCGGCGCGCGCCTTGATTTTTTTCTCACTGCGCGAAGGAGACAAGTGCAGCAGCAGCAACGTGCCTTCAGAGAGCAGCGGCTCAGCGCGCGCTGCCCGCAAATCATTGAGCATCGGCAGCAACACGAGTGCGATATCACGGCCACCGCCAAGAAGCCGCTCAATATAGACAGGCAGTTGCACCATTGAACGGGTCAGAGCATCAAAGCCGTCTTCACGGCCTTTGCCGGCCCGTAACGCCGCCAGATACTTGCAGACCAGCTCCATTTCTTCGACGAGCAGCGCGGCACCGTAGATTTCTGTGATTTTTAACGCGCCGCCAATCTGATGCAGCAACTCACCCGCACGGATCAGCGCCGCTGAACCGCCGCGCCCATCGACACTGTCTTCCAGCGCCAGATGGGCCTTGCGAATTGTCTCATTCAGCTCTTTGCTGACAATCGACAGTGCGCGAACGGGATCATCAATGCCGTGCTTGAGTGGCTGCTCTGTAGCGGTTTCGCCCATCATCTGGGAAATCGTTATCGCTCTTTAGCCCGCGCTCGCATGACGCTGATCTTTGGCGCTGATTGCGTCCGCGGACGTTGACTGAAGTGTTGTTGCCGGAAGAGACTCTGTTGGTAAGGTGAATCCCGCGACGGATTTTCTTAATTGCGATGCATGCGCCGATAGTTTTGATATTGCAGCGGCAGTTGCCAGTGTCGCTTTGCTTGACTGTTCGCTGATTTCGCTGATGCGCGCAGTTCGTCGCGTTACATCCGCGGCCGCACCTGCCTGCTCTCGTGCAGAATTTGAAATGTTCTGCACAAGGCTTGCGATCTGATTCGAGACTTGTTCAATTTCATCAAGGGCAGCACCGGCGTTTTCAGCCAGTAATGCACCGCCCACGACGTCTGTCGTACTGCGCTCCATCGATATAACAGCCTCTTTGGTATCGGTCTGAATCGTACTAACCAATACTTCGATTTGTTTCGTCGCGTTTGTGGATCGTTCGGCAAGTCGCTGAACTTCGTCAGCTACGACGGCGAACCCCCTGCCTGCCTCGCCGGCCATGGACGCCTGGATCGATGCATTCAGCGCGAGAATATTAGTCTGCTCTGCAATGTCGTTAATAAGTTCGACGATATTGCCAATCTCCTGCGAGCTCTCGCCCAGTCGCTTGATGCGTTTCGATGTGTCCTGGATGGTTTCACGTATCGTATTCATGCCATCGATGGTCCTGCGAACCGCCTCGCCACCCTTATGAGCCACCTCAACCGAGTGGCGAGCAACATCGGATGAACGCTCGGCATTGCCGGATACCTCTTCAATTGACGCAGCCATGGACACAATCGATTCTGTCGCAGCGTTGATCTCCCGCGTCTGGTTTTCAGCCGCCTTGGCCATATGCGCCGCAGAATTCTCGGTTTGCTTGGCGGCAGAATCCACCATGATCGCCGTTTCATTCACGGTGGTTACAAGTTTGCGGAGCTCTTCGATCGCAAAATTAAAGGAGTCTGCAATCGTTCCCGTTATATCTTCAGTGACGGTTGCCTCAACGGTCAGGTCGCCGTCCGCGAGACTGCCCATTTCATCCAGCAAGCGAAGGATCGCCTGCTGGTTGCGATCGTTTTGTGCCGCGTGCTCACTGGCTGTACGTTCGAACACCGCGCTACGACGATTCATTAACATGAGTACCATAACGAGCATAAGCGCAAACCCCAGAATCCCGACGGGAATCCACAGAATTTTCAGGAAACCCGGTAACAAGCTCGAGGACGTCGAAGCCGAAAATGCATTGTCCATCAGACTGCGAGACGCAGCTGCCATTTCTGCCTGCGCGTCCACCAGGCCCGCAACTTCCGACACGCTTTTATTAATGGTCTCAACCTGAGCTTCGATCTCTGCCAGATGACCCAGCAGCGGCACAAGTAATAGCTCACGGTCCGCATCATTGAGCGCACGAACATCAAGATCCGAGGCGTTACCACCGAGCGCGTTCGCAACCTCACGAAGAAATGCTGCGTTAGCTGCGATGCCGGCCGCGGACGCTACAGCGTCCCTGTCGCCAGCCAACCCTTGCGAACGTCTGACTATCTGGTCAGCGCGTTGCTGAAACTCCTGAATAATGGACGTTGCGCTGGAGCGGTTAAGCAGCTCGCTCGATAACTCCAGGATCGCAGCGGAACTGCTCGCCACAGTCGTCGTCGCAAGATTCAGAGCGACGACATCCGAGCGTTTTGCGAGGATCGCCGCCGCATTGGTCTCCAGAGTGCGCCAGTCACCGGCATTGCCCGGAAATGATGCTCCGGCTGTGCCGCGTAACGCCGCCAGCCTTTTCACGCTGGCATCAAAGTTTGCGTAGCCATCGCTGTTGCCGTTAAGTGCCGCTGACGCGTCCCGTGGTATCGACTGCGACAGAGCCGCCAAATCGGAGGCAGCGGAGCCGCCGCCAGCTTGCAGGTATCCAAGTGCAGCCGCGCAGATAAGCAAGAGCGCAATCACGATTGCGACTAAACGAAATCTGGATGATGAGTCGGTATTTGTTGCCATGGACATGAAACTCGATTAATCGGCAGCTGCCTGCAGAAATAGATTACTTTCAACGAGGTCGAACAAATTTAAAATCGGCCACGACTCCTCGTTGCGTTGAAAACCGCCAGCGACAAACCGATCGCAGCGGACAATGGTTTCCTGAGTCGTATCAGTGTGCTCATGGTCCATAAAGCGTCGAAAGCCCAACACTTCATCGACGACGAGCCCCGCGGGTACTTCGCGATGATTGACGGAGATCACCCGGGTCGTCCGTCGTAAGCTTGTACGACCACTACCGAACATGAGTTTCACGTCAATGAGCGGCAACAAGTGACCGCGCAGATTTGCAATGCCAAGTAACCAGCGCTTCGCGCCAGGTACGCGACTCATCTCGTCAGGCAACATCAGCACTTCACGCACCTGCTCTCGACTCGCGACGAACTGCTCTTCGCCAATACGAAAACCTACGCCCACCCACTCAGCTTCCAGCGGGCCCGCGGCATCGCCGGATTGCGCCTGCGAACTGCGGCGCTCTATCTCACGCAGCAACTCAAATGGTTGCTTTACGAGTGACGCAAGTTCAACCGGCTTGGCCATTCAGGCGGCCATCACTGTATTGATCATTTGCACGAGCTGCTTTTCAGCAACGGGCTTTACCAGGTACTCGACGGCACCCTGGCGCATACCCCAAATCTTGTCGGTCTCCTGAGCTTTACCGGTGATAATAATGACGGGAATCGCGGACGTCGCCGGATCCTGGCTGAGCTTTCGGGTCGCGCGAAAACCGTTCATGCCCGGCATGACAATATCCATGAGGATGCAGTCCGGCCGCGAGGACACGGCCTGTTTAATGCCCTCTTCACCATTGTCGGCAACCAGCGTGTCGAAGCCGTTTTTCTCGAGCATGTTCTGAAACAGATGCAGCTCGGTCGGCGAATCGTCAATGATCAGTATGGTCGACATGGATGTCCTTTCTGTCAGCTAATCTGGTTTGTGATGGCGCCAAGCAACTCGTCCTTCGTGAACGGCTTGGTCAGATACTGTTCGGAACCAACGATGCGTCCCCGGGCACGATCAAAGAGCCCGTCTTTCGACGACAACATGATCACAGGTATATCCCGGAACGTCTTGTTGTGCTTGATCAACGAACAGGTCTCATAACCGTCGAGCCGCGGCATCATGATGTCCACGAAAATAAGGTCGGGCTGGTGGTCGGCGATCTTCGACAATGCGTCGAAACCGTCTATGGCTGTAAAGACCTGGCAGCCTTCCTTGCTTAGCAGCGTTTCAGCTGTACGTCGTATGGTTTTGCTGTCATCTATGACAAGAATCTTGAGGCCGTTCAGACTTCGAGATGCAGTGTTTGACACCGTAGTTCCTCATTATTTTGAATTTCCCCAAACCCTGAATCGAGGGTGCAAGAACCCCTGCTGTCTTCAGGTAGGCCGACTTGTACCATATTGACATAAGTCCTGCTACGACGCCCGCCGCAGACCAAAAAATTGTCATGTAAACCGATGCTTGCCGTGTGTTTTGGGGAATGTATAGTGGCCGCTGACAGTGAATTCCGGGTTTCGATCAAAATGGCAGACAAAGCGCTTCAAATCGGTATCGTCATGGACCCGATCGACTCCATTACGCCGCAGAAAGACAGCTCGCTGGCGATGCTGCTGGAAGCGCAACGCCGGGCGGCCGACATCCACTATTTCGAGCAGTCCGACCTGCGGATTATTGGCGGCAAAGCCATCGGGCGATCGCGCCGACTGCAGGTACGCGACGACAACGAGTCCTGGTTCGAATTTGGCGATGCAAGCGATATTGAGCTCGGCGATCTGGACGCAATCCTGATGCGCAAGGATCCGCCGTTCGACATGGAATACGTGTACACGACCTATATTCTCGAGCGCGCACAGGAGGCCGGCGCGTTGATCGTCAATCGACCGCAAGCGCTGCGCGATATTAACGAGAAGGTCTACACGGCCTGGTTCCCCGAGTGCACACCGCTCACATTGATTACACGTTCCATGGATGACATGCGCGCGTTTCTCGCCGAGCACGGCCGCATCGTGGTCAAACCGCTGGATGGCATGGGCGGCAAGTCAATTTTTGTGATCACGAAAGGCGACAACAACGCCAACGTGATTTTCGAGACGCTGACCGACTACGGGCAGCGCTTCGCGATGGCGCAGCTGTACATTCCCGAAATCAAACTCGGCGACAAACGCATCCTGCTGATCAACGGTGAGCCCGTACCCTACTCGCTGGCGCGCATACCGGCCGCTGGCGAGAACAGAGGCAACCTGGTGCTGGGCGCCGTCGGCAAGGGGCAGAAACTTTCCAAACGTGATTTTGAAATTTGCGAGCAGGTCGGGCCCGTACTGCGTGACCAGGGCGTCATCTTCGCCGGCATCGACGTGATCGGCGATTACATGACCGAGGTCAATGTCACGAGTCCCACCGGAATTCGAGAACTCGATACGCAATTCTCCCTGAATATTGCCGGCCTGATGTTCGATGCGATTGAGTCGACGCTGGCTTAGGCCCTTAATCGCAGCCACGGCCATCCTTGGCGCGTGCGCACCGGCGGAGCGCGACTACCATCATGAAATCCTGGCGTTCGGCACCTATGTATCGGTGACGTTTTACGCGGTGACCGAGGAACAGAGCCGAATTGCGCTCACTCAACTGGAGGCGCTGTTTCGCGACGTTGACGCTGACTGGTATCCGTGGGCACCGGGCGAGTTGCAGCGCATCAACGCTGCGATTGCCGCGGGTGAGCGCATCGCCGTGTCAGAGCGCCTGGCATCCCTGATGCGTGCCGCGACAGCCTATGAGCAACAGTCTCAAGGCCGGTTCAATGCAGGGCTCGGCCGCTTGAGTGAGCGTT
>JADFLJ010000225.1 GCA_022564475.1 Pseudomonadota bacterium | reverse complement strand
AAAAAAGACGCCGCGGTACCAGAAATTGCAAGAGCAATTCGGGGACAAGATCGAAATTATCGCGATCAATACGACCTGGAGCGATACTCCGCAGGAAATGCGCTCGTTCGAAGAGCGTTACCAGATCAACTATGCGACGGCGTTCGATACCGGCGAGGTGGTCACCGATCGATTCGAGGTCATCAAAGTACCCACCGAATTCATTGTCGATACCCGTGGCGTTATTCGTTATCGGGACGGGGTGCCTGAATACATGGCGGCTCATCTGCCGGATTGGTTGTTGCCGTATATACCCTCCGAGGATACGGCTCAGTTTGCGTGCAAGAAGTGACGCAGCCGAAGAAAAAACA
This sequence comes from Pseudomonadota bacterium, assembly GCA_022564475.1. Classification (GTDB taxonomy): domain Bacteria; phylum Pseudomonadota; class Gammaproteobacteria; order Steroidobacterales; family Woeseiaceae; genus UBA1847. The sequence goes on along the minus strand of JADFLJ010000225.1, from coordinate 2,712 downwards.
GTCCACCGACCGATCCTTGATCGATGAATCGTCGCAGATCACCCGCCGGGGCCGGCGTGCGTTTTTGTTGCGGGGCGGCGCCGCATTGGCAATCGCCGCAGCATTGGCAGGATTGCCTTCCGCATTGCGCAAGGATCTGACCCGGGAAACCTCGTTCGTCTTATTCTCTGCGAAGCAACGCCTGGCTGTGCAGGCCGCACAAGAGCACTTGTTGCCCAGTGAATCCGATTCCCCTGGCGCGATGGATATCAACGCCACCGCATACCTGGAAACGGCGATCACGGCGCCGGGGATCGATCCGGATGCGCGTAACACCATCGTCAATGGAGTCGGCCGCTTGCAGGACTCAAGTCGTGAGCGCTTCGATGTCCTGTTCAACGAGCTGGGATATGAGCAGAAGGAACAGCTATTGCGCTACCTGGCCGATCAGACCCGCTGGGGTCGTGCCTGGTTGTCGCTATTGCTGTATTACACCTTTGAGGCGCTGTTGTCGGATCCGGTATATGGCGGCAATCCCGATGCGATCGGCTGGCGATGGCTGGAACATCAGCCGGGTTTTCCGCGGCCTCCGGCTGACAAAGTCTACGGTAAGTTGTAGCCATGGATTGCGATGTTTGTGTGATTGGCAGCGGCGCCGGCGGAGGGCCGATAGCGCTGACGCTAGCAGAGGCCGGTTACTCAGTCGTCGTGCTTGAAAAAGGACCCTGGTTAACTGAGGATGATTTTTTCAAGGACGAAATAGCCTGTTGCAGGCGTAACACCTATACCCGAAATCCTCGGGAAGAGTTTCATGTCATCGAGCAAGACCTCGGCGCCAAAGGCTGGGTTGCCAGACCGACCTATGATTCGAACTTTGATCTTTGGAATGGCAACATGGTTGGCGGCTCATCCAACCTGATGAGCGGCTTCTTTCACCGCCTCAAGCCGAAGGATTTTCGGCTGTTGTCCGAATTTGGTGCAATTGAGGGCGCCAATATTGCGGACTGGCCCATCAGCTACGAGGAATTGGAGCCATACTACGCAAAGGCCGAGACTGTGGTCGGAATTTCTGGTCGAGTGGTCGATCACCCTCATCAGGAACCACGCTCGACAGCGAATTTCCCCTTTCCCCCGACACTGGAACATCCTGTTGCCAAATGGTTCGACGAGACGTGCCGCCAGGAAAGTCTGCACTCGATTCCTGTATCGCGAGCCATACTGCCACATGCAGCTAACGGCAGAAGCGGCTGTCAATACTCGGGCTACTGTGGCAGTTACGGTTGTTCAACAGGCGCCAAGGGCAGCTCGCGAGCCGCGTTGCTGAATCGCGCCGTCGCTTCCGGAAATTGCGATATTCGAGCGAATTCTCATGTTTATCGCCTCGACAGTGACGCGAGCGGCCGAGTGGTGAGCGCCAGGTATTACGATGAGGGCGGCTCGGCCAGTCTTGTCCGCGCACGCCTGTTTGTTGTTGCATGCCAGGCCGTCGAGACCGCCCGACTACTGCTTCTTTCAGATGGTCCGCGTCACCCGAATGGCTTGGCTAACAATCACGATCAAGTTGGCAAAAATCTGCTGTTTTCAGCCACGGCGGGAGGTACAGGCAAGTTTGTTTATTCGGATTTCGATGAAGAAAAGGCGACCGCCCTCAAGATTCGAGGACCCTTTGTCAACCGGGCATTGCAGGACTGGTACTACTTCAATGATGAGCAAATGGGCGACATGAAAGGGGGGACGATAGAGTTTCTTTTTCGCCACCCAAATCCGATTGGCCAGGCAAATCGACAAAAATGGAATTCGGGCCGACTGTTGTGGGGTACGCCTTTGAAGCGTAAGTTGAAATCATACTTCACTGATGCACGTTATCTTCGCTTCGAGGTTTTTTCCGACTGGCTGCCCAACGACGATTGCAAGGTATCACTCGATGAATCGTTCAAAGACAAATGGGGTACACCGGTCGCTCGAGTCAAGATCGGCCGCCATCCGCACAATTTGAAGACGAGTCGATATCTGGGCGGGAAGGGCTACGAGATGCTAAAGGCCATGGGCGCCGAGAGCGTAAGTTGGGGCACCAGCAGTAAACCACCAACCAACCTGATGGCCGGTGGCTGTCGGTTCGGAACAAATCCAATCCTGTCTGTACTCGATCACAATTGTCGTGCACATGATGTTGAAAATTTATATGTGACCGATGGCAGTTTCATGCCAACCGGTGGCAGCGTTCCCTACACCTGGACAATCTATGCGAATGCCTTTCGCGTTGCCGACAAGATACTCGTTGAACTGGATGGTCTGCGCGATAGTGGAGATCTGTGAGTAAGTAGCGATTCGACTGGTATGTGAAGCCAAAATATTGCAACCACGTTCGATGGATTCGCGCCATCCTGGGCACTTGTTTCGGGAAGCTTCATGATTAATTTTCTGTCTTTGCTGACGCCGGACAGCCCGGTTTATGCGAGTATCTGTGCACGTAGCAGTTCGGGATTCATATGTCGATAATTCAAGAGCTTAAACGTCGCAACGTTATTCGTGTCGGCGTCCTTTACCTGGTGGCCGCGTGGCTGCTGTTGCAACTAACCGATGTACTGTCGTCGTTGTTGTCGGTGCCCGATTTGACGGGTTCAATGGTCGTCCTGTTGCTAATCCTGGGCTTTTTTCCCATTCTGATATTTTCCTGGGTTTACGAGATGACCCCGGAGGGCCTCAGGCGTGAGGTCGACATCGATCGGTCGC
>JADFLJ010000001.1 GCA_022564475.1 Pseudomonadota bacterium | reverse complement strand
AAGTACGTGCGCAGAACGATGCCAATGGGAGTCCACTCTACATTGGACGGGCTAAATTTGGCACTCTCGATTCAGAAACAGGATGGCAAATTTCTTTCCATGCATATGACGCCAATAATTCATTAACATCAAAGACGTGGCCTGAATCTAGTGGAAGTGCGACTGACAATTATGAGTTTATTTGGGATGACCGCGCCACGTACACGTTTTCGTGAGGATCGACTAGATGCCATATAAGATAAATCCATTTACAGCTGAAATGGAATTTGTAGGGAACCCCGGTACTGGTGTTGCTGCAATATCCTTTCCTACAGATTCAGGAACAGCAACACCTGGCCGCCGTCGCCCAGGTGCCTGTCGATCGCCACAACGAGCGGCGCGCTCAGGCCGTCGTCAGCGGCCGCGCGGTTCAGATCGATGACCCGGATCGTGGGTGGGCTGGCGTTGCCGGCGCGTGCTGGCAGCGACAGGTGAGTGTAGTTATCGGCACGACAATGCTGCAGCATTTCGAGCGACGGTGTGGCCGATCCAAGCACGATGGGGATGTCGGCGTGTTTGGCGCGTGCTATTGCAAGATCGCGCGCCGAGTAACGCAGCCCTTCCTGCTGCTTGAAGGACTGATCGTGTTCTTCATCCACCACGATAATACCGAGGTCCGGAAGCGGCGCGAAAATGGCCGAGCGCGTACCCACTACGAGGCGAGCGTCACCGGCACGTGCGCGACGCCAGTTGGCAAGGCGTTCGACGTCGCTCAGGGCTGAGTGCAGCACGGCGGGTTCTATGCCCAGTCTTGCCCGAAAGCGCGTGATCGTTTGCGGTGTTAAACCGATTTCGGGGACCAGTACCAGCGCCTGCTTGCCTGCGCGCAGGACATCCTCGATAAGATGCAAATAGACTTCGGTCTTGCCGCTGCCGGTAACGCCGTCGAGCAGAAAGGCGCCAAAATTGCTCGTACGCCTGATCGAGTCGACAGCGGCTGCTTGTTGCGGGTTGAGTACGGGGCCGGGTTGGGCCGTTAGCGCTGCGGCGGGTTCCTGTTCGTCCGCGCGTGTCTCAAAGCGCATGATCAGTCCTTTCTCAAGCAGCGGTTTTGCCGCCCGCCGCCAGTTCGGCAATAGAGTGCCTAGCGACTCCGCGTCGATGCCGTTGCCACCCGCATCGATCAGATGTATTAACAACTCCGCCTGTCGCGGCGCGCGCTTCTGCAGTGGGCCAATGTCGATGTGCTCGCCGGCATCGGTCACGGCGAAAAACTCGAGCACCGGGTGCAGGGTTTTTCCTTTGCGGAGCAAAGATGGCAGCGCGGTAGCGGCGACTTCGCCGATCGGGTGGTGATAGTAGTCGCTGGTAAAGCGGATCAGCCACAAGGCTTCCTCGGACAACAGCGGCTGGTCATCAAGAGTCTCCTCGACACGCCGCAAACGCGAACGATCGAACTCGGTGTCGTCAGAGTGTGCCATGACCAGTCCGACTTGCCGCCGGCGCCCGAATGGCACGCGCACGCGGGTGCCAGGCGCAGGCATTGGCCCGCTTGCCGGGGCCAGGTAATCAAACTGCCGCGACAAGGGCACGTTGATGGCAATATTGAGGACGCGAGTTTTTTTCAAAACGTTTTAATTATCAATGTCTTATGTGGTTTCTATATCGCTTTGGTCAACGCCAGGCAGGCTGCAGCGTTATTCAGGTGTGACAAGTTAGATGACCTCGTGATGGAGTCAAGCGCGTGACCAGTATGGATGCATTGAACCTCGTGGCAAGGAGTGCTGCCCCATGAACACCTGCGCCGGTGTTTTTGCGGTATCGTTCTCTCGCGAGCAAGCAACGGGAGCGGAGACGCTGCAACGAGAACAGCAACTGAATCAGTTCCTGACCGGGGTCGAGCGACGTGCCTTGCGCATTGCCGAGATTGCGGTGCGTGACCGTGATGAAGCGCTGGATTTGGTGCAAAACGCGATGATAAAACTCGCACGCAATTACATGGATCGTTCGACAGAGGAATGGACACCGCTGTTTTTTCGGATTCTGCAAAATGGAATTCGAGACTGGCACAGGCGGCAGAAGGTCCGCAACAAGGTCATGGTGTTTTTCGGCCGCAGCGCGCGCGATGAGTCGGACTACGATCCCATTGCGGCGGCACCCGATCCGGGCGGCCGAACACCGGATGAGCAGTTGCAAGCGCGGCAAGCCATCGACGAGCTTGAAAATGCCGTGGGTGACTTGCCGACGAGGCAGCGGGAAGCGTTCATGCTGAGAACGTTTGAAGGACTTGATGTTGCAGGAACAGCGACTGCGATGGGTTGCAGCAGCGGCAGCGTTAAGACACATTATTCCCGAGCCATACACAAGCTTCGGGAAGCGTTGGGAGAACACTGGCAATGAACAAGCCAAATGACGAAAAGCCGATTGAGCCGCCAGGGCCGAATGAGCAATTTGAGCAAAGTGCGAAAGCCTTGTTCGATGCAAGTGTTGACAGCCTGGATGCCGCAACGCTGTCGAAGCTTAATCAGGGCCGACAGGCGGCGCTCGCGGCGGCGGCGGATGCGCCTCGCCTGTGGCATCGCTGGGTTCCGGCGGCGGGCATGGCGACAGCGGTGTTGGTCGCGGTCCTCGTCGTGCGCGGGCCGGACATGGATGATGTGCCGTTTGCGGCCAATCCCGTGCAAAGCGATTTCGAATTACTCATGGGCGACGATGCCCTTGAGATGATTGAGGAGCTGGATTTTTATAGTTGGATCGATATTGCTGAAGCAGACGCAACGGACGATGTTGGCTAGTCGGCAATTGCGCCGGCGATCGTCCGGCTTTTTAGCGGGCGTGTTGCTCGGTATCTGCGCAACGGTACTCGCCGCAGACGATGGTTCGCCGGGAACAGATTTTCTTGAGTACCTCGGCTTCTGGGAGGAATCGGATGAAATATGGCTGGTTATTAATCAGGTAGCTGATCAGGTAGCTGAGTTGGTCGTTACGGAATCCGAAGAGCGGTCCGATCCCGCGCTTGAAGGCGAAGCATCGACGGAGAATGACGATGAAGGTTAAGACATTGTTCGCAATAGCGGTGCTGCTGGCATTTGCGACGGCCGCCGCAGACGAAGAGTCGGGCAGGCCTGTCGCCTGGGACAGCCTGAGCGCGGAGCAGCAACAAATTCTGGATCGCTTTGCCGTGGACTGGAACGGCATGACCTATGCAAGACAAGAGCGCCTCGCGCACGGCGCCGATCGCTGGCTTGGCATGTCGGATTCGGAGCGAGAGGGCGCGCGGTCGAGATTTTCCCGTTGGCAGGAGCTTCCAAGTGAGCGCCGAGACATGATACGGGAGCATTATCAAACTTATCGCGATTTACCGGCAGCCGAGCAGGATCGTATACGCAGGAATTTTCGTCGTTTTCATGAGATGCGTCCGGAGCGTCGGCAGCAGTTGCGTGACCGATTTCGCGATATGACACCGGAGCAACGACAGCGTTTGCGCGACCGGATGCGACAGCGTCAGAATACCGATCGACCGCGACGAAAAAAGTAATAAATGTCGCCGTGATGTTGATAGAGTACGTCGGTTCTGACGGAGGCGACTATGAAAATCGGTGTACCAAGAGAGAATCATGACGGTGAACGACGTGTGGCGACGACGCCGGATGTTGCATCCCAGCTAATCAAACTTGGTTACAGCGTCGCTGTTGAAAAGGGTGCCGGCACGGCGGCAAGTTATTCTGATGCAGCCTACGAGGAAGCCGGTTGTGAAATTCTGTCTTCCGCGCGCGATATCTGGAAGCAGTCAGACATCATCCTCAAGGTTCGTGGCCCGGACAAAAAAGAAGCCGGCCGACTGCGGGCGGATCAAACCCTGATCAGCTTTCTTTGGCCTGCACAAAACCCCAAACTTCTGCAGCAGCTTACAGCGACAGGTGCGACCGTTCTGGCGATGGACAGCGTGCCGCGAATTTCGCGCGCGCAAAAAATGGATGCGCTGAGCTCGATGGCCAATATCGCGGGCTATCGTGCGGTGGTTGAGGCCGCCCAGCATTTCGGACGATTCTTCACGGGACAAATCACGGCGGCCGGCAAAGTTCCGCCAGCCAAGGTCCTCGTCATCGGTGCGGGCGTTGCCGGACTGGCGGCGATCGGCGCTGCAAAAAGCATGGGGGCAATCGTTCGAGCATTCGATACCCGACCGGAGGTTAAAGAGCAGGTCGAAAGCATGGACGCCGAATTCCTGATGCTGGATTTCGATGATGAGGATGGCTCGGGTGAGGGCGGCTACGCCAAGATCATGAGCGAGGAGTTCATCAAAGCCGAAATGGCCCTGTTCGCTGAGCAAGCCAAAGAAGTCGATATCATCATTACGACGGCATTGATTCCAGGCAAGCCTGCGCCGCGATTGATTACGGCCGACATGGTCCGCTCAATGAAAGACGGCAGCGTTATCGTTGACCTTGCAGCCGAGCAAGGTGGCAACTGCGAGCTAACCCAGCCTGACAAGGTGGTGCAGACTGACGGTGTAAGCATTATCGGTTACACGGATTTGCCGAGTCGCCTGGCGGCGCAAGCCAGTCAACTCTACGCCACCAATCTTCGGCATATGTTGACGGACATGACGCCCGGCAAAGACGGGCAGATCGTTGTCGACATGGAAGACGAGGCAATTCGGGGTGCGACGGTTTGCAAGGACGGCGAAACGACGTGGCCGCCACCGGCGCCAAAACTGTCGGCAGCCCCGCCGCAGGCGGTGTCGGCGCCGGTTCCCGAGGTCGTCGAAGAAAAGCCATCCGTGAGCGGACCGATTATCGCCATGGCGCTCGCCGGTCTCGCGTTGCTGGGACTCGGGGCTGTAGCGCCACCCTCGTTCATGGCGCACTTCACGGTGTTCGTTCTCAGTTGCTTTATCGGCTACATGGTGATCTGGAACGTATCACCCGCATTGCACACGCCGCTCATGAGTGTGACCAATGCGATATCAAGCATTATCGTTATCGGCGCGCTGCTGCAGGTGAGTGTGGCCAACGAAACAATCATGTGGATCGCCGCGTTTACGATACTGATCACAAGCATAAACATCGCCGGCGGTTTTGCCGTGACATATCGCATGCTCGACATGTTCCGGAAGTGAGGTCGACATGATTAGTGCTGGCATAGTGACCGTTTCGTATATCGCTGCGACGATTCTCTTCATCCTGGCCCTGGGTGGCCTTTCCAGCCAGGAGACCGCAAGACGCGGCAACTGGTATGGCATCACGGGCATGACCATCGCGTTGCTCGCGACGATATTTGGCGTTGTTACACAGAATTACACAACACTCATGGTTGCGTTGCTAATCGGCGGCAGCATCGGCATCGTTCTGGCGCGTCGTATTCAAATGACCCAGATGCCGGAGCTTGTTGCGAGTTTGCACAGCCTTGTAGGCCTCGCCGCGGTCACCGTGGGTTTCGCCAATTTCATGCATCCGGGCGTACACCTGGAAGGTGTCGAGCTAACCATCCACGGTATCGAAACCTACCTGGGCGTCCTCATTGGTGCCATAACGTTCTCGGGTTCGATCATCGCCTTTGGCAAACTAAGCGGTCGAATTGGCGGCAAGCCGCTGATGTTGCCCATGCGTCACTGGCTGAATCTCGCTTTGTTGCTGGGCGCGATCTGGTTTGGCCGCGAGTTCGTACTGCAGTCTGCAGCGGGTGGCGGCATGGACGCGCTGATCATCATGACGGTAATCGCGTTGTTGTTCGGCATTCACATGGTGATGGCCATAGGTGGTGCTGGCATGCCCGTCGTCGTGTCGATGTTGAACAGTTATTCGGGCTGGGCGGCCGCTGCAACGGGATTCATGCTTGGCAATGACTTGTTGATTGTTACGGGTGCACTCGTCGGTTCAAGTGGCGCAATTCTGAGTTACATCATGTGCCGTGCCATGAATCGGAAATTCATTGCCGTCATTGCAGGTGGATTCGGAACAGGCGGTGGTACACTGGTCGCCGACAGCGCAGAGTTGCAGGGCGAAGTTGTGCCGATTAGTGCGGTTGACGTTGCGGCCCTGCTCAAAGACGCCAAAGAAGTCATGATTATTCCGGGCTACGGCATGGCCGTTGCACGGGCGCAGCACACTGTGAATGAAATTACGAAAGTGCTGCGGGCCAAAAAAATAAATGTGCGCTTCGGCATCCACCCTGTTGCGGGCCGCATGCCTGGACACATGAATGTCCTGCTCGCGGAAGCAAGGGTTCCTTACGACATCGTTTTTGAAATGGACGAGATCAACGATGACTTTCCCGATGTCGATGTGTCTGTCGTTATCGGCGCCAACGACATCGTGAATCCATCGGCGCTGGACGAACCAAACAGCCCGATCGCCGGCATGCCCGTGCTGGAGTGCTGGAAGGGCAAGTCGACGATCGTACTCAAACGCAGCATGGCAACAGGCTATGCTGGCGTGCAAAACCCGTTGTTCTTCAAAGAGAACACCCAAATGTTATTCGGGGATGCCAAAGAAACCCTCGACGAGGTTCTGAAAGCGCTTTAGAAGCGACGTTTGTTGATTTTTTCAGCGGGTACGGCACACTCCATCATAGGTAGATTGTGTAAGCGTTTATACGATCTGCGGTTGAACTATATGAGATGCACCAATGCTTGCAGGAATGGTTTCCAATATTTCGCAACAGGTGTTGCGAACTGACGTAGCCGGTATGCCACTTGAGTGGATCGACTACAGGGAAGCTGTGCGTCTCTATCATGCCAAACAGATCGCTTACGATTGCGGCACACTGCTCTACACTGTGTTCGGCGGCTACAGCTCATTCGACGGTCAGCGCAGCAAGGTCGATGTCAATTCGATTATTGCCACTCACGGTACAAGCAAGAGCCTTACACGTAATCGTGATAAATACGTTCCGCCGCTGAACAATCGCACGCTGTTCAAACGGGATGCGAATCTTTGTCTTTATTGTGCGAAGCGATTTCCGACACGTGATCTGACGCGCGATCACATCACTCCGATATCGCACGGCGGCCGCGATAGCTGGAACAACGTCGCGACGGCGTGCCGGCGCTGCAATAACTACAAGGGTGGCCGCACGCCCGAGCAGGCGGCGATGGAACTCGTCGCGGTGCCGTTCACACCAACCTATGCCGAGTACATTTACCTGAAGGGGCGGCGCGTGCTGGCGGATCAGATGCAGTACCTGCTCGCGCATATTCCCCGCTCCAGCCCGCTGCATGCACGATTGACCGGACATCTCTTTTCGGGAGATCAGGTGATCGATACGCATTTTCACGGTTAGTGGCCCAACAAGGTTTGTCGATGCAATACCTGATTGATGCGAGTGTTTACATTTTCCGTGCCTATTATTCGATGCCGGATGACATGGTCGATGGCGAAGGCAATCCCGTTAATGCGCTGTACGGCTTTTGCCGGTTTCTTGGTGACTTCATGGAACAGGTCACGCCCGAGTACATCGCGGTTGCATTCGATGAAAGTTCGACGACCAATTTTCGCACCGACATTTATCCCGAATACAAAGCGAATCGCGACCCGACACCCGACGACCTGAAGCGCCAGTTTGAGCAATGTCGACGGTTTACACGGGCAATGGGTTTGATGAATGTGTCCAATCCCAGGTACGAGGCGGATGACCTGATTGGCGCGCTTGTCGAGCATGGCCGCCGCAGAGGTCGCTCCTCGACCGTGGTCAGTCGCGACAAGGACCTCGCGCAGTTGATTGCGCGTGACGATGTTTTCTGGGACTTCGCAGGCAGAGGCAAGATTGAGTACGAGGGCGTGCCGGAGGTGTTCGGTGTGTGGCCGGAACAGATCGCTGATTTTCTGGCGCTGGCGGGCGATGCCGTTGACAATATTCCCGGCGTTCCGGGGGTCGGCAAGATAACCGCCGGGGCCTTGCTCAGGCATTTCGGTAGCCTGGAAAAAATCTACGCGAATCTCGACAAAGTACACGAAGTCGATGTGCGCGGCGCGAAGACCCTCGGCGCGAAGCTTGAAACTCATAAAGGCGCGGCCGATCTTGCGCGGCGGCTGACGGGAATCGCCTGTGACGCGCCGATCGACAATGCGGAGGAAGAGCTGCAACCGAAGGCACCCGACCTGGGTGCGATCAACGCCTTATACGACGAGGCGAATATCGGGATGGCTTTGCGCCGTCAGGCGGAACGCGTCTCCGATATTTACTGCCGCTAGATTTGCCCAGGGCTCAGGCCTGAAGCTCAGGAAACTCCCGGGTACTCGCTGAGATCGTCAGATTCGTGGACCTCGATTCCTTCGCCCAGAAAATCCTCGTCGAAGAGATACAGGCAAGTACCCTCAGGCGACTTGATCGCGGCGAATGCGCCTTCATAGCCCGGAAATTTCTCGATCATAAGACCATGCCGTTCGCAGACTTCGTGGATTGCGTCTCTGTCCGGGCATTTGAAACACAGCGATGGACCGTGCAGCGCGATGCTTTCCGACAGGCCGAGTGCGATACCGCCAGCATCGAAGCGCATGTGCATCGTTGGCTCTTCGCGAATTTTCATCACGACAGGTGCGATCGGCGCCCAGAAATGGGCCGATCGAACAGCCTCCCGGACCGGTAGCGTGAGTTCGAACCAGTTACCGCACAGCGAGTCGTCATCGTCTGCATCCGTGCCGTAGTAGGTACGTGCCTCCAGCATCATGATCGCGTGACCATCGCGGTCGCGCAGCCGAATCTCATTAAATGCGCCTTCATCCAGCTGCATGTAGCTGAAGTCGAAGCCGTGGTCCGACATGCTGCGAGCGTGTTTTGCGAGCTCGGGTTGCACAAAGGTGATCGCAGGGGCGTCGAAATCCCGGTCATGCAGGCCAATGCTAAGCACGCCGTCACTCATAACCGCATACTTGTGCGACCACACATCGCCTATCTCAACTTCGCGAAAGCCCAGCAAGCGATAGAAGTGCATTGACTCGATTATGTCGTCCGTGCGAACGCTGAACTCAAGGAATCGGCCGATGCCGCTCATGCACCCGCTCCTGCAAGCTGCTCGACGAGGCGTGACAGAAACTCGATGTGGTCTGCACGCGCGTTGAGCGCCGGGATGTAATTCAAGTTGCCGCCACCCGATTGAGATAACAACTCGGCGTTTTGCATCGCAATTTCCTCGAGTGTTTCCAAACAGTCGGCGGCGAAACCCGGACATACGACATCGAGACTCCGGATATTGTTGTTGCCAAGATCCCGGATCACATCATCGGTGTAGGGACGCAACCACTCAGCACCTCCAACTCTGGACTGAAAGCTGAGTGTCCACTCGTCATCGCGGAGTTGCAAGGCTTGCGCCAGAAGCTTCGCTGTTTGCACGCATTGAGATTGGTAAGGGTCGCCGTTGGCGACGGTTCGTTCGGGTATGCCGTGGAACGACAGCAGTAGATGCGCGCTCCGACCGTGCTGGTCCCAGTGGTCGCGAACGCTGTTCGCGAGTGCTGCGATGTAACCCGGCGCGTCGTGATAATCGCTTATGAAATGCATCGCAAGTGCGCGATGTCGTTTGCTCAATAGTGTGCTTACCGCATCGCGAACGGAGGCGGTCGTCGTCGTCGAATATTGTGGGTACAGCGGCAGCACTACAATCTGCCTGGCCCCCGCTTGCTCCAATTCGTCGATTGCAGCGCTCAATGATGGACGGCCATAGCTCATGCCCAGCGCGACCGGGACACCACCAGGACCCTGGGAGTCCAGCAAGGCGCGAAGACTCTCTGCAATAGCGCTGGAATTCACGAGCAGCGGTGACCCTTCATCGGTCCAGATCCGGCTGTACGCTCGCGCAGAGCGTGCGGGACGGATGCGAAGAATATAGCCGTGCAGCATCAGCCACCACAGCGGTCGCGCTATGTCGATGACATGCGGATCCCAGAGAAATTCGGCGAGATACCGACGCACGGCCGACGGCGTTGGCGCGTCGGGTGTGCCGAGATTGACGAGAAGGATCCCCAGGTTTTCGGCGAACCCGTGCTCGTAAGATGGCAATGACTGAGACGTCGGCATAAAATCCGGACCTGAGCGAGCTGCCCGTAACAGTACGGGAAAGGTGTCTTGCATGCCACCGTCCCGGGCTATAATCGCTTGTCTTGATTAAGAATTCTGCGGTAATAACATCTATGAACGACATCACAGCAACGGATCCCGATCACTCGGCGCGCTGGACGCTGATACGCGACACGACCGTTTTACAGTTCAAATTGGTTATCGACGGCTTGCGCGATTTTCTGCTGGTTCCGGTATCACTTATTGCGGCGATCGTGAGCCTGGTGAGGACCAGGGACGGCAAGCCCGGCCCGCAGTTTTATCAGTTGCTTGCCCTTGGCAAGCAAAGTGAACGTTCGATTAATTTGTTCGGCGCGCTCGATCACGCCCCGGAAGAACTCGACCACCAAAGCCATCTCGGTGATCTGAACATTGACGAACTCGTCGTGCGCGTCGAATCCTTCGTCGTCGATGAATTCAAGCGCGGCGGCATGACAAAGCAGGTGAAAGAGCAGATCGACAAGGCACTCGATGCGATTCAGCGTCGCGGCCGCAAATCTCGTAATTCAGACGAGCCTGAAAGCTAGTCTAGACGTCTTTGTTCGCCAGCAGTTCGTCGAGGCTCGGTGGCTTGGAGTCCGGCCCCATGTTGCCGGCTTTCAGGCGCCTGATGTAGTCCTTGTAGGAACGCATTGCCTGGTAACCAAACATCCAGATGATGGGAATGTTGGCGAACATGATGACGCCCGTGCCGATACCGATAACATTGTCGAGATCGGCGTCGGTTTTCACGAAGCCGAGCGTTGCGATAATAATCAGAATGCAGTAGCCGATCTTGTACGCCATCACGGGTTTTTCGCCGCCAATAAACACGACGCCCTGTTCGCCGTAATAGCACCAGGAAATCATCGTCGAGATTGCGAACAGCCAGGTTGCGATCGTGACAACCCACTTGCCCAGGCCCGGCGTGACGGAATCGAAGGCCTTGGCTGTCAGTGTTGCGCCGACGTAATTTCGATAGATTCCGTTACTAACTATTTCAGGTTTTTCAGCGCTGCGAAACGGGGTCCAATGGATCTCGAATCCTGTTGCGGTCACCGTGGCCGCGCCCGTCATCTTGTGCAGGTCATTTGCGGTTTGGTGATTGTCATGCGCGCCTATGACGATAAAGGCACTGTCGCCTTCGAACCAACCCTCACCATCAACAGCGATATTCGGCAAGGTCCAGCCTTCTTCGGTCTGTGTAAATTCCGGCAGTTGTTCGAAGGGGATGTCCGGCGCGCGATTCCATACGCCCGTCGAAAGAATAATCAGCGCTGTGAACGTGCAAACGACGATCGTGTCGATGAATGGCTCAAGTCCTGCAACAATGCCCTCACGCGCCGGCTCATTGGTTTTCGCAGCGGCATGCACCATCGGCGATGAACCCTGACCGGCTTCGTTCGAGAAGATCGCCCGCTTCATTCCAATCTGGAAAGCGAAGAAGACAGAGCCACCAATAAAAGCGCCGGCCGCAGCTGACGGGTTTAATGCCGATTTCACGATAAGCGCGAACATGGCGGGTATTTGTCCTACGTTGGCCGCGAGTACCCAAAAGCCCGCGAGCAAATACGCGGCGACCATGAGCGGCACGATCGTGGCCGCGAATTTACCGATGCGCTTGATACCGCCAAGAATGACAGCGCCAACGATGATCGCGAGTATGACACCCGTTATCCAGGTTGGAACGCCGTAGTAGGCTTGCGTAATCTCGGCGACGTTCCAGGCCTGGAACATGTTGCCACCCGTGGCCGTCGAAACGATCATCGCAATGCAGAAAACAATGCCAACAAAGCGACCCAGTTTCGGCCAGTTTGCATTCTCCAGTGCTCTGGCAGCTACCCACATAGGACCGCCGTGCGGGTTTTCGGGATCGTCGGTGTTGCGATACAACATCGCCATCGTTACTTCGGTGAGCTTGATCGCCATGCCGAGAATACCGATGACCCACATCCAGAACACGGCACCCGGTCCACCCAGTGCGATCGCCAGCGCTACGCCACCAATATTGCCGAGGCCGACCGTAGCTGACAGCGCCGCGGCCAACGCCTGGAAGTGATTAATAGCACCTGGATCGTCCGGGTCGTCGTAGTCACCGCGAATGATCCTGGGGCCGTGGCGCAACGCCCAGTACTGCGAGAAGCCGCTCCAGAACGTGAACAAAAGTCCCGTGCCAACAATCGAGTACAGCACATACTCGTGCCACAGGATGGCATTGATAATGACCAGGATATCGCTGAGACCACCCATATACTTTTCTCGCCTTTCGTTCCTGGCTGGCTTAGGTTTGATGTACGGTTGGGGCCGCTTCGAGAATAGCCGTTACCCCCATGCCACCAGCCGTGCAAACCGATATCAGGCCACGTCCTTTGCCTTGCTCGTTCAACAGCTTTGCGAGTGACGCAACGATGCGCGCGCCCGTGGCCGCGAATGGGTGGCCGATAGCGATGCTGCCGCCTTTGACATTGAGTTTCGAGAGGTCTATCGGCCCCATCGGTTCATTGCGTCCGAGTCGGTTGCGACAAAATTTCTCGGACTGCCAGGCTTTGAGTGTCGCAATGACCTGAGCAGCAAATGCCTCGTGGATTTCGTAGAAATCGAAGTCCTGTAAACTCAGATTCGCCTGTTTTAGCATGTCGGAAACGGCATAGGCCGGCGCCATCAACAAGCCTTCGTCGTCCACAAAATTGACGGCGGATACCTGGGCGAATGTCAGGTACGCAAGTATCGGAAGATTCTTCTTGCGCGCCCAGTCTTCCGACGCAAATAACACGGCAGCGGCACCGTCGGTCAGTGGTGTACTGTTGCCCGCTGTCATCGTCGCGTCTTCGCCTTTGTCAAACACGGGCTTGAGCGATGAGAGTTTCTCGAAGCTTGTGTCACGGCGAATATTGTTGTCTTCTTCCGCGTCGTTGAGCGGCACGACAAGGTCTTCATACCAGCCCTCGTCGTAAGCTGCCGCGGCCTTGGCGTGACTGGCGAGCGCTAACTGATCCTGATGCTCGCGCTGCACATCCCATTTCTGCGCTGTGATTTCCATGCTCTGGCCCATCGAGAGCCCCGTGCGTGGCTCGGTAACGCCCGGAAATTGCGGCATGAAATGGCTGGGACGCAATCGAAACCACGGCTTAATCTTGTCGAGCGTGTTGTGTGCAGCATAGACGTCGAGCAGGATGCGCCGAAAAGCGTCTTTGAATACGATCGGCGCATCACTGGTTGAGTCGGTGCCGCCAGCGATGCCACAGTCGATTTGTCCCAGCGCGATCTTGTTGGAGATCATGATGGCAGCCTCAAGACTCGTGCCGCATGCTCGTTGCAGGTCAACAGCGGGTGTGCGGATCGACAGGCCCGATTCGATGACTGCTTCGCGCGCCAGGTTCCAGTCTTTCGAATGCTTGATCACGGCACCCAGAGCGACATCGCCGAGTGTCTGGCCTTTGAGATCGAATTTGTTGACGACACCTTCAAGGGCGGCCGTCATTAAGTCCATGTTGGAGTAATCTTTGTAGACGGAATGCGATCGGCAAAACGGTGTTCGCGACCCACCGACGACAGCGACTTTTATGGCTCTTCCATCATGCAGCATTGCTTGCCTCCTGGCCGGCTGATTTATTCTTCTTCAGGCAATGGACTTTACACCATTGCCCCGCCTTACCGTAAGATTCACCGGTGACCCGTCACTCTGACACTTTATCCTGGCGTAACGAAACCGGCCGCTTGTTCAAACTTGCGGGCCCGTTGATCGTTAATAATCTGTCTATCGCGGGTATGCAGTTTGCGGACGCGGTTATGGCGGGTCGCCTGGGCGTGGAAACTCTGGCCGCCGTGGCCATTGGCGGCAGCTTGTGGTTTTTCGCGTTTACGATAGGCCTTGGCTTGCTCATGGCAATCGCACCCATCGCTGCACGCCATTACGGTGCCGGAGACGCGCACCTGATCGGCCGCTACACGCGGCAGGGAATTTACCTGGGCATTGCACTCGCGATACCGGTCATTTTTGCAGCGCAGTACCTGGTTGGGCCGCTGCTCGTTTTTATTCCGATTGACCCCGGTTTTCGCGAAATGACCATTGGCTATACGCAGGCAATCACGCTGGGTGCGCCCGGCATGTTTGTGTTCCTGGCCCTGCGCTTCACGACCGAGGGCATCGGTGTAACCAAGCCCATCATGTACATCTCATTCTTTGCGATCGTATGCAACGTGTTCCTGAACTGGGTGCTTATATTCGGCAATCTCGGCGCGCCGGAACTCGGTGCCGTTGGCTGCGGTATCGCGAGTGCGATAACGATGTGGCTGATCGCGATTATCATGGTCGTGTACATGGTCTCGGCCAGGCGTTACAAGGTGATAGGGATTTTTTCGCGCCTGGCGCCGCCGCGACTCAAGGTATTGCGAGAGATTTTTTCGCTTGGCTTTCCGATTGCTGTCACGATTACGGCCGAGGCCGGGTTGTTCAATGCCGTATCGATCCTGATGGGAACGCTGGGCGCCGTGATAACGGCGGCGCATCAGATTGCGATCAGTTTTGCATCGACAATGTTTATGATTCCATTGGCATTGAGCTCGGCGATCACCGTGCGGGTCAGCCACGAACTCGGTGCGGGTCAGCTTAAGCGCGCCCGCTATGCCGGAGGATTTGGCATATTCGCCTGCGGCGCGTTCATGGCGTGCTCGGCAATATTCCTGATCGTCTTCAGTGATTCGATCGTCACGATGTATACGAATAACGAGTTGGTTAAGGATATCGCAATCAGCCTGCTGCTAATGGCTGCGCTTTTTCAGGTTGGAGACGGTGTGCAGATCGGCGCTGCAGGTGCGTTGCGCGGCTACAAAGACACGCGCGTGCCCATGATCATCAATACATTTTCATATTGGGTGCTGGCATTCCCGTTGGCGTATCTGGCTGCGGTGACCTTCAGGCTGCCGCCGAACTATATCTGGGGCGGCTTCGTCATTGGTCTTGGCGTAGCGGCCATCCTGCTGACGTGGCGATATAATAAACTGTCGCGCGAATACGCGTGACTTTGACATCGGCCTTAGCTGCTCTGGCCGAAGTCAGGACCATCGGTTGTCAGGTATTCGTCTTCCTTGGGCGTGTTCTTGCGGCCAAGTATGCTGTTGCGATGTGGGAAGCGCCCGAACTGGTCGATGATGTCGCGGTGCAACTCGGCGAATTGTGCGACCGTGCTGAAGGTTTCCTTAAAGGTCGGTGACACGGACTCCGCGAGTTTGTTGAACAACTCACAGGCCTTGGCCTGTACTTTCGCTGATTCGGAGTGCTGCAGAGGCATGTAGAAGAAGACGCGCTCAATGGGCGCCAGGCTGGCATCAATTTTTTCCATGGCGCCTTCGACGCAGAGCTTCAAGGCAATCTTGTCCATCTCAAAGGCTTGTGCCGTGTTGCGATAAACATTGCGGCGGAACTGGTCGATCAGAAGAATCAGCGCGAGCCTGCCACGAGGATCGCTTGCCCAGTGATTGAGCTGTCCTGCGCTGGCATTGTCTATATCGACGGAAAACTCTGTTTGAACCTCATGATCGAATGCGGCATTGGCGCCGAACCAGGTGTCCATGCGTTGATCGATTTGGGGTGCGCTGAGCGTCTGCTCCTTGAACCAGAATGACAGGATTGCGTCAATCCGTTGTTGGTCTTCGTCAGGCAGGCTATCCGGCATCTGTATATCCACTTTCAAAGTGCGAACCAGTTCACATATTGGGCAAAACGACCATATATCGCTTCCAATGTCCGTAGACTTTAGCAGATGATAGCAAGGCTCACCCGAATCGCGTTGCTGCTGCTACTGACTTCGGTTGTTAGTTGCAGCGTCGATGAGGGTGACCCGGAGCAGCAGGTTCGTGCCTGGGTCAGCGCCATGCAGGAAGCTGCCGGGGAGAAAGATCGCAAGGCTATTGTGGCGAACATCTCGCCGGCGTATGTCGATGCCCGTGGCCACAGTTGTGACGATATCGACAAGTTGCTGCGGCTGTATTTCCTGCGGCAGAATAAAATAGTCTTGCTGGGCCGGATTGACGACGTGCGGATTATTGGCGAAACGGCCGCTGAAGTGTCGGTAACGCTTGGAATGGCGGCGACGAACAACAGTGCGCCAGGCCTCAGTGCCGACGCATATCGTTTCGAGCTCGAGCTGGGATATGATGGCGACGACTGGAAATTAATTTCAGCGCGCTGGGGACAACTGGGCGATCAGGTTCATTGAGGTGCAAACCATGAACAGACTGAATCGATGCAACAGCGGCGTATTGCTGCTAACGACGGTATTGCTTTCGTCCTGTGCGAGTCTGGATAACGTTGTCAGTGCGCCCACAGTGTCGTTACGCAATGTGCATGTCGAAGATATCGGTTTCGATAGCCAGACATTCATCCTGTCTTTCGATGTGAGGAACCCCAACCCGTTCCCGTTGCCGGTTAAGTCGATCAACTACGGTGTAAAGCTCGATGGCCATCGTTTCGCGAGCGGAGAGGCTGCGTGTTCGTTCACCATTGCGGCAGGCGGTGACGGAGAATTTGCGATCAGCGTCGACGTTAACCTGTTGCAGACCGCACCTGAGCTGCTATTCATTGTTCGCGACGCCACGCGGCGGGAAATTCCCTATTCGCTCGAAGGCCGGCTCGGCATCGACATCCCCTATACAAAACCCGTCAAGTTCCAGAGCTCGGGTCTTATTCGACTGCAGGCGTCGGCTCGTTAAAGCGACGGTAATAACACGGAAAATTCTACGCCGCCTTCTATGTTCTCGCCTGTTATGCGGCCGCCGTGGCCGTCGGCAATTATTTTTGCGACGTACAGACCAAGCCCGAGGTGCTTGTTGTCCTTGTGCGGTCGCATCGACACCATGGAGTCGAACATCTGTGTGCGCATGCGCTCGGGCAGTGGTGGGCCCGGATTTGCGACGCGCAGACGCAGGCAAGGCTTCGATCGGGAGTCGTCTTCTTCTGCCGAGAGGGCAACGCTGATCTGATTGCCTCTGGCGCTGAAGCTAACGGCGTTGTCGATGAGCTTGTCCAGCATCTGGATTATCAGTTCCGGTGAGCCACTCATTGGGAAGGAGCTGCCATCGCATTCAAATGTGAAGCTGCGTTCGGCGTAAATGTCGCGGTAGGCGTTAATCGTTGACTCGAGTACCGGGCGCAGATCAAAATTCTCGGTGTCGGCGTTTTTCATCAGCTCTTCAACGCGGCTGGCCTCACTCATCGCACTCAATATTTTGCGCAGCCTGTCAGTACCGTCCCTGGCACGCGCCGTGTACGCAAGCGCCGAATCGCTTAAGCTTTCATGTTCGAGGTTCTCCAGCGACGAGCTGACGATCGCGAGAGGCGTGCGTAATTCGTGCGATAGTTTCGACGCCAGCGTGCGCAGGTATTCGTTGTAGTCGCCGAGTTGTCCAAGCACATGGCCGAAACTTCGAGACAGATCACCGATTTCATCTGCCGCGTCGGCGCTTGGCAATATCGTCTCGATTCTGTCGCTCTCGAGCGCTTGCTCCGCAGCGGTGCTGAGTCGCCGTATGCGTTGGGATAGCAAGCTTGCGTAACCCAGCAGCACGCCAGCAACCACCAGCATTGCGATGATCGAAGCATTCATGAGTCTCGCCAGTGTTTGATTCGTCAGGCTGAGGATCTCGTCGGTACCCTGTTGCAAGACGATGGCGCCGATGGTCTCGTTTGCTGTTGTGACGGGTTCTGCGACCGAAACAATTGCACGCCCGCTGTCAGCGCTTTGAAACCAGACCGCAGAGCGTTGACCGCCGATGGCTGTGACAATATAAGACTGTTGTTCCCGGCCGCTTGCGTCCGGTCCGGAAAATATGGGTTCCTTGCCGGGTTCGAGTAATGCGTCGTAGGCGAAGCGCAGCCAGGTCGACACGGGCGCGGTGATCGTCTCTTGCTGAGATCGCAAATCGCCGACCGTGGCAATGCGCCAGCCGTTTACATCAGTCACAAGCAGACGCATCCCCGGTTGCAGGACACCTTCCGCAATGCGGGCCAGCTCGCCGGAAGTGCTGACGAATGGGCCCGGCGTGCGTGTTGCGAAACTCGCGCTGCGAATGCCGGCATCGTTCGCGTTGTCGGTGTTGTTGACGACAACGCCGAGGTGCGTGCCGAGCAGGTTCCGGGGGATTCGTGCTTCGAGCTGGTAACCGCCCGGCACGTCCTGCCAGTGAGCATGAATTGTTGTGGCGGGCTCGAATCCGTATGGGTTTTGCACATAGGCCACGACGGGTCCCGGTGCCTCTGCCGTGAACGAGATGGACTCCTCGAGATAGGGTGGGCTATGGCTGATCAGGCGCACCCGATCTGCGTGACGTCCGCCCGCAATCGGCAGCAGCGAGCCCATATCTCCATAGACGATATTCTTGTCGGCGACCTCAATATAGAGGTAAACATACTGTTCGAAGATTCCCGTTACGAAGCGTATCGGGCCATCAACGCCGGGAAGAGATCGTAACGACGCCTCTGTCAGCGGCCAGTCGTCGAAATAACCATCGACGTTCGGCGCGCTTTCCAGTTCATGACCGTAGAGCTGATCGCCGATGAGATGGCTCGCGCCGGCATGAACGGCAAATTCTTCGGGGTACTGCGCGAGCCGACCGGCGATCGCACGCGCCGTACCCGCAAGCAGTTGTTGCTGGTTCTGCCGCAACGCCGATTCGGTTTCGCGAATGAATTCACAGCCGGCCCACGGCAACATCAGGGTCAGCAGGCTGACGAGGAGTAGCTGCCGTTTGAGATTCATGGCCTTAGGTCGCCGTCAGGACGACAACCAGCGATAGCCCATGCCATAGACGGTCTCGATTGCGTCGAAGTCTGCATCAACGGCGACAAACTTGCGGCGAATACGCTTGATATGGGATGTAATCGTATTGTCGTCGAGAACGGCTTGCGCGGCATCCATCAGTTGCTGACGATTCTTGACGTGTCCCGGATATCGGGCCATGGCATGTACGAGCCAGAATTCGGTGAGTGTTAAGCCGATGGGCTGTCCCTGCCAGGCAATCATCATACGGTCCGTATCAATCTCAAGATCACCGCGCGTAATCCGGCTTTGCGCCGCCTGCGGTTTCGACATCGCATCCAGGCGTCGGAACAATGCCGCGATGCGTGCCATGAGGTGGGGCAAGCTTATGTCCTTGGTCAGGTAGTCGTCTGCGCCCAGGCGCAGGCCAGACACGGCGTCGAATTCGCTGTCGCGTGCCGTCAGAAAAATGATCGGCAGGTCCGGCGCGCGCGATCGCAATTCCCGGCACAGCTCAAAACCGCCTTCAACGTCGTCCTTGAGATTGACGTCGATTACGACGAGGTCCGGTAGCCGGGCTGCAAATGCCTCAAGTGCGGGCCCGCGCGCCTCGTAAGCATCGACGGCATAGCCCTCTCGTTTGAATGCTGCGACATAGTTTTCGCGAATGGCGACTTCGTCTTCTACGATTGCAATGCGTTTTGCCACAAAGGCCTCCTTTAGCAAGCACCACAATTTGCCACATTACGTCGGTGTAATGCCACGTCGCCGTCGGCAGAGTGGCGTATTCCCTTGTTTGAATACATTCGTCAAGCAAGGGAGAGATACGATGTACCGAGGTCAGCGCACATGGCACCCGCAAGTTAGCCACCGACAGGCCGGCAAAACAATGGCAGAATTACTGCAACGCCAGTCAACATGGGTCTGGCATGCGCTGCTGATTACAATCCTGGCCATCAATCCCGACGGCGCATTCGCCCAGCAGCCGGCGGCCGATGAAATCACACCCGGTGCCATGCAGGGAGGCAGCCTGCTGCTGCGTATGCAGGGCGGCTACCACGTCTCGACGCTGCTGAATACCAAAGTCGACATACAGATTAACGGTCTCGTTGCACGCGTATCGGTGCGCCAGGAATTTCGCAATGAGGGCACTGACTGGGCAGAAGGCGTTTACGTTTTTCCGCTGCCCGACAAAGCGGCAATCGACCGGCTGCGCCTGCATATCGGCGATCGATTCATCGAAGCTGAGATTCGCGAGAAAGCGCAGGCAAAAAAGGAATACGAACAGGCGAAGCGAGAAGGCAAGAAAGCCAGTCTCGTCGAGCAACAACGTCCCAATATGTTTACGACATCGGTCGCCAACATTGCGCCGGGCGAGCTTGTCGTCGTCGAAATCGAATATCTCGAAGATCTTCGCTACGACAACGGTTCATTCAGTATCCGCTTCCCGCTGACAATAACACCGCGCTACATTCCTGGAGCTGCATCGGGACTGCCTGATCGTGAGGGCAGCGGCTGGGCGGCAAACACCGACGTCGTCGAAGACGCATCACGCATCACTCCGCCTATGGTCGCCGCCACGCGCGGGCATCGGGTATCGATGAACATCAATGTGAATGCAGGCATGCCGCTCGAAATTATCGCGAGTCGCTATCACCCGGTAAACATCTCGGAAACAAATGATCGCTACTCCATCTCGCTGGCGGGCGGCACGGTACCCATGGACCATGACTTCGAATTACTCTGGCGACCGGCACGCGGTGCTGCGCCGACGGCGATGGTATTCACCGAGACGATTAACGGTGAGTCCTATTACCTTCTTATGGTCATGCCGCCGTCAGCGGACACGGCAAGTGCGAACATCATGCCGCGTGAGATGATTTTCATCATCGACACGTCGGGTTCCATGCACGGCACGTCAATTGTGCAGGCAAAGAAGGCTTTGCGACGTGCGCTGCAAGGTCTTCGTCCAGGTGACCGATTCAATATCATTGCCTTTAGCTCGCGACCCAATCCGATGTCGCACTCAAGTGTCGTCGCCAACCTGCAGAATCTCGCAACGGCGGAGTCATTCGTCGGCTCACTGCAAGCCAGCGGCGGTACCGAGATGCGTGCCGCACTCGAGCTGGCAATGTACTTGCCTCCCGAGGAGAGCCACCTGCGACAGATCATTTTCATCACCGACGGTGCCGTCGGCAACGAAAGTGAATTGTTCAAACTCATCGAGAACAAGCTTGGCAATGGCCGCTTGTTCACGGTCGGGATCGGTTCTGCACCGAACAGCTGGTTCATGCGCAAATCGGCCGAAGTCGGTCGAGGTACGTTTACGACGATTAGTGCGTTACACGAAGTCGGCGAAAAAATGCATCGATTGTTCGCCAAAATCGAACAACCACAAGTGACGAACATCAGCGTCGTGTGGCCAGCTAACGTGATCGCCGAGACTTACCCGAGCGTCGTGCCGGACTTGTATCTCGGCGAGCCTGTCACGATCAAGGCGAGAATACGCGGCGAGCTGGGTGCGGATGCCCGCGTCGGCATAAGCGGTGATTCGGTCGGGGGTGCGTGGTTTCAGGAAATGGAACTTGGCAGCGAAGAACAAAGTTCCGGTATCGGCGCTCTGTGGGCCAGAGCACGCATCTCGCATCTTATGGATGACCAGCGCCGCGGAGCCAGCCCGGACGAGATTCGTGACGCGATCGTCGAGACTGCGCTCAAGCATCATCTCGTCAGCAAGCACACGAGTCTTGTGGCGATCGACAAAACACCCGTGCGCGCCGCGAACGATCCGATGCGCAAAGACCAGCTACCGAATCTTGTGGCGTATGGACAAAACGCGAATGCGATTTTCGCTTTCCCGGCGACTGCGACGAATGCTACTCAAATGCAGCTGATCGGATTCGGCTGTTTCCTCAGCGCACTGATGTTAATGATGCTTGGTCGCCGCCGGCGGAGGATGCATCATGCGATGGCGGTTTAAGAACGCGCGGAGCTGGATCATCGCCTGCCTTCTGTGTCTCGGTTTCTGGCAGCTTGGCCACGGCGCGTACATACCGGCCAAGGCCTGGGTGGCGCAGGGACTCATGTTGCATGCCTGGGGCCGGGCGACGCGCGGTGAAGCCAGCCCTGCACCCTGGCCCTGGGCCGACACCTGGCCAATCGCCCGCCTCCGGGCCAGGGGCGGCAAAGTGGACCTGATCGTGCTTGCGGGTGGCTCGGGTCGAACGCTGGCCTTCGGGCCCGGCCACCTGAGTGCGAGTGTCATGCCGGGTCAACGCGGTAACAGCGTCATCGCAGGTCATCGCGATACGCATTTCAATTTTCTCAAGGATCTTGCCATTGGCGAAAAGCTGCAGGTGGAGACCGCCGACGGCCGTGGTCATACCTACCGGGTTGTCGACCTGGATGTCGTGGACGCCCGCCGCGGGAGCCTGCTGCTCGATACCGACGAATCCGTTCTTAGTCTTGTGACCTGTTATCCGTTTGACGCAGTTGCCGCGGGTGGGCCCATGCGCTATGTCGTTACGTTGAGCCTGTTGCGAGATTCGGTAGTCGGTTCTGCGGGCCGTGCTACGGTGCGCGCATGGATGCGCCAAAAGCGAGATTAACCGAGGGACCGGTAGGCCGGCACCTGATCGACATGACGGTGCCGGTTTTGTTTGGCATCTCGACGATGATGGCGCAAGGACTCATCGATACCTGGTTCCTGGGGCAGGTCGGCGATCGGGAGCTGGCCGCGTTCGGTTTCGGCTTTCCAGTCCTGATGATTGTTACGAGTGTTGCGATTGGACTCGCGGCAGGTACATCCTCTGTCGTTGCTCGCGCAATCGGCGCCGGCGATCATCGCCGCGCGAGGCGCCTGGCCACTGATAGTCTTTTTCTTGGCTTCCTGATCACTCTCGTCATTTGCGCGATTGGAATTTTGACCATTAATCCGATGTTTCGCCTGCTCGGTGCACCGGAAGACATGTTGCCCATGATCAGGTCGTTCATGACGATCTTGTATTCGGGCGTGCCATTTGTTGTGGTTGGCATGATCGGCATGGCCAGCATGCGTGCGACCGGTGACACGCGCTTGCCGAGCATGCTCATGGTTATGGCAGCGATACTCAATGTAGCGCTTGACCCCATCCTGATATTCGGCGTCGGGCCGATTCCGGCGATGGGCCTGGATGGCGCGGCGACCGCGGCCTTGATTGCGCGCGCGACGATCTTTGTTGGCACGATCTACCTGATGCGCTTTCGACTGGACATGCTGAGTTTCAACAAACCCGACCCGGTGGAATTACGAAAATCCTGGCGCGACATTTTGCACGTAGGCATTCCGGCGGCGGGTACGAACGCGATCGTGCCGCTGGGTGCTGTGCTGGTCACGGCGATGATTGCGCGCCTTGGCACAGATGCGGTTGCCGGGTTCGGTGTGGCGACGCGTATCGAAGCCATGATGCTGGTCATTTTCTACGCGATGTCGTCGATCATCGGTCCATTCGTCGGGCAAAACTTTGCGGCCGGACGCGAGCGACGAATTCTCCGGGCGCTGTGGTTGTGTACGTTGTTCTGTCTTGCTGCCGGGATGGTCATTGCCGGCATTCTTGCACTGCTGTCGGATGTTTTGCCGCGGCTCTTCAGTGATTCCGAGGCTGTCATGGAAGTGACGAAATTATTTCTCTGGATCGTGCCGATCAGCTATGGCACCTACGGCATGGTCATGGTCATGAACGCGTCGTTTAACGGCCTTGGCAAGCCGATGCCCGCTGTCTGGATCAGTGTCGCGCGCATCCTTGTATTGTACGTGCCGCTCGCATTCATCGGACTTAAGTTCTATGGCGTGGTCGGCATCTTTGTGGCTTACGCGATCGCCAATATCGTGAGCGGGATCGGCGCATATGCATGGGCGCGCCACACAGCGCATAGTTTGTGTACGCCGGACTAGTGGTCCATCAAACCTAGCTTGTTGGACTACTAGATGGACGGCAATAACGTTCGTCGATAGCCGATGTGCATGCCGATGCCGCGGCTTGCCATAAACAACAGGAAGGCAAGCCAAAGACCGTCGTTGCCATATCCCTGCAGCAAATACCACGCCGGAAAAAAGACCATAAAGACCGAGAACAGCATGATGTTGCGCATCTCTCGCGAGCGCGTCGCGCCGATATACACACCGTCATAGAGGAATGACCAGACCGAGACCAGCGGCGACAAAATCATCCACGGCAAGTAGCGTATTGCCGCTTCGCGAATGTCGGGAATGTCAGTGAGCGCGGCGATCAGCACCGGGCCGCCGAGCCAATATAAAAGCGTCATGCCGGCTGCAAATATCAATGACCACTTCAGCGACAAGCGGACGGCAACCTGCACTGATTCACGTTGTTTTTCGCCTATCGCCTTGCCGACCAGCGCTTCGGCCGCGTGCGCAATACCGTCCAGTGCGAACGCAGTCAGGTATTGCAGGTTCAGGAGTATGGCATTCGCGGCAAGAATCACCTCGCCCATGCGCGCGCCTTGCGCGGTAATAAACGCGATCGTAAAAATCAGCACCATTGTGCGAATGAAAAGATTGCCGTTGACCGCAAAAAAAACCGCGTACTCGCGCCAGTTCACAAACTTACTGTGGACCCACTGACCGCCGTGCTGGCGCAGTGCACGCGCCGCAAAACAAAGGCCAAGTGCGAAACCGGAGTACTCCGCGATGACTGAGGCGAGCGCCACGCCATCGACTTTCATGCCGAGGAGCAAAACGAAAACCAGGTCCAGCACGATATTCGTAATATTGACGGTCAGAAAAATCAGGAGTGGAATGCGTGCGTTTTGCAGGCCGATGAACCAGCCGATCAACACCATGTTTGCGAGTGTGGCGGGCGCACTCCAGATGCGTATCGAAAAATACTGCAGCGCGTGTTCTTCTACATTCATCGACGCGCCGACGAGGCTCACAGCCGTTTGGCTGATCGGCCACTGCAGGACGATCATGACAAGCGCAATCGCGAACGCAACGACGATGGCCTGACCCAGCGCGACACGCAGTCCGTCAGCCTTACGCGCACCGAAATACTGCGCCGTAATACCGGTCGTGCCCATGCGCAGGAAATTCATGCCCATGTACAAGAAGCTGAAGATCATGCTGCCGACCGCAACGGCGCCGAGATAGACGGGGCTTTCCAGGTGGCCCATGACGCCCGTGTCGACCATGCCCAGTAAAGGTACTGAGACACTGGAGAGAATCATCGGCGCGGCGATGCGCCAGACGTCGCGATCACTGGGTGGTGCCGCCGCGTTCATACGAGGGTTGGAGCTAGCTGAACGCGTTGATGCCGGTAAGCTCCCGGCCGATCGACAACTGGTGGATTGTTTCCGTGCCTTCGTAGGTGATCACGCTTTCAAGATTCAGCATGTGTCGAATGGCGACGTACTCGGCGCTGATTCCTGCGGCGCCAAGCAAGTCGCGCGCATCACGGGCAATGTCGATCGCCATGCGGCAGTTGTTCCACTTCGCCAGCGAGACCTGTGCCGGGTTCAGTTTGCCCGCGTCTTTGAGTCGTCCGAGTTGCAAGGACAATAGCTGCGCCGTTGTAATGCGGCGACTCATATCCGCAAGGCGAATTTGTGTGGCCTGAGCGCCGGCTAGTGGTTTGCCAAACAGGATGCGATCCTGTGTGTAGCTGAGTGCCTCTTCGAGGCAAGCCTGAGCGGCGCCGATAACGCCCCAGGTAATGCCGTAGCGCGCCTGCGTCAGGCAGCTAAGCGGACCACGCAGACTGTTTACGTCGGGCAGAACGCTGGCTTCCGGAACGCGAACATTGTCGAAGAACAGCGCTGCCGTAATGGACGCACGCAGCGAAAACTTGTTCTCGATTTCCTGCGTCGTGTATCCGGGCATGTCTTTTTCGACGATAAAGCCCTTGATGCCTTCGTCGGTCTTTGCCCAGACAATTGCCGCATCCGCGACGCTGCCGTTCGTGATCCACATCTTCGAGCCGTTCAGGATCCAGTCGCCACCATCGCGTTTCGCATGCGTTTTCATGTCGCCCGGATCCGAGCCGCCATGGGATTCGGTTAATCCAAAGCAACCAATCGCTTCGCCGCGCGCCATGGCCGGAAGCCAGCGTTGCTTTTGTTCTTCGGAACCAAACGCGTAAATCGGATACATGACGAGACTGCTTTGCACGGACACAAAACTGCGCAAGCCGCTGTCACCGCGTTCGAGTTCCTGGCAAATCAATCCGTAACAGATGCTGTTGAGACCGGCGCAGTCGTAACCTTCGATCGAGCTGCCCAGCAGACCCAGTTCCGCGACCTGCGGTATCAGCTCGCTGGGGAAGCGGTGTTGCTCGAAGGCTTCGCGCATGACCGGGATCGCTTGTTCATCGACGAAACGCGCGACAGTATCTTTGACCATGCGTTCGTCATCGCTCAAGGCGGAGCGGACGTCAAAAAGATCGAGTGGATCCAGTCTGGATTTCTGGTTCGACACGGATAGCTTCCTCGACGGCTGGGCTATTGGTAGAAGGGCGTCGATTCTAAACGAGAAAACGCTGTCGCGATATACGCCTAGCAGGGTATTCCGAGACGCTTGTACAGCACCGACAACAGCCAGGCCGGGCCAATCATGATCGTCTGCACGTCCTCGATGATCGCGCCAAATCCGCGTTTGTTGCGATGCCCCAGCCAGAGGCCGATGATGCCCGCGAGCAGCAATCCGAGTGATACACGAACGGCTGAGAACTCGGACCCGGGCAGCCACATATGAACGAATGCGATGCCCATGACAAACGGTAGCAGGCCGATGGCGATCGACACGGAAATAATGAAGTAATAGACCGTGGTGACCATCAGGAACGCGCTGCCCCAGTTGAGCAGCGGTGAGATATCGTAGAACTCCTGCGGCACCGGCAGGCTCCAGAGCGCGCCGACAGTGCCGACGACGACCATCGGGACCGCAGCCCAGTAGATCCAGGGCCAGGTCAGGTCGCGATGATTGGCCTCGTAGCGTTCAAGCCAGCTTTCGGTTTCGCTCATGGTCCGGGTCCGCAGGGTGGCCGTCCATTTTACACGCGCAGACTATCGTTGCCTGGGATGTAAAAAGTGCGACCTGTTAAGGAGTCATTCAGCCGCATCCTGTCTAATGTTCACGATTGTATGGTTTTGAGTGAAGGACACGCTAATGAACATTAAAGCACTTGGACGAATTTCTATGTTGGCTGGAATACTCGTTGTTGCAGCAGGCTGCGAGACGCTGGACCCGTATACGCAAGAGAGTAAGACCAGCAATGCAACCAAGGGTGCGCTGATCGGCGCGGCTGCCGGCGCAGTTGCGGGCCTGATGTCGGGAGATGATGCAGTCGAGCGTCGCCAACACGCATTAATCGGTGCGGGCATCGGTGCATTGGCTGGCGGATCTATCGGCTACTACATGGACCGCCAGGAGGCGAAGCTGCGCTCTGAACTCGAAGACACCGGCGTCAGCGTCACGCGTATAGGCGACAACATAACCCTCAACATGCCGGGCAATGTAACTTTCGCCACAGGCAGCTCCGATCTGAACCCTGCATTCTTCGATGTGCTGAGTTCAATAGGAAAAGTGCTGACAGAATTCGACCGGACAATTGTTGAGGTCGCCGGGCACACCGACAGCAGCGGCTCGGAAGCCTACAACCAGAGCCTGTCGGAACGTCGCTCATCGTCA
The DNA here is from genome assembly GCA_022564475.1 of Pseudomonadota bacterium. Classification (GTDB taxonomy): domain Bacteria; phylum Pseudomonadota; class Gammaproteobacteria; order Steroidobacterales; family Woeseiaceae; genus UBA1847. The sequence goes on along the minus strand of JADFLJ010000001.1, from coordinate 20,189 downwards.
GTCTCCCATTACCTGCAGGTGCAGGGGATTGCGGGACAAAGAATGATTTCCGTGGGTACGGGCGAGCTACGCCCGATCGCCACCAACGACACTGCATCCGGTCGGCAGGCGAACCGCCGTGTTGAGATAACAATGGTGCCGATAACGGGATAAAGAATCGATCGTCCCGTTATCGGACCGTCCGCAACTACATCATCAGGTTGCGAATCTTCTTGATCGCGTTTACTTCGATCTGACGAATGCGCTCTGCCGATACACCGTACTCGTCGGCCAGTGTGTGCAGCGTTTTCTTGTCCTCTGTGAGCCAGCGGCTCTGCAGGATGTTGCGGCTACGTTCGTCCAGCGTTGCGATAGCAGACGTCATGCGGTCTGTTGCGTTGTCATGCCAATCCGTTTTCTCGACGATCTGCGCCGGGTCGGAATCAGGCGCCGGCAAGTAAGCCGCAGGCGAAAATACGCGCTCGTCATCCCCGGCAGGCGCGGGATCGAAAAGTGGGTCACGCGCGCTGAGGCGTTTCTCCATTTCGGTGACCTCCTTGGCGCTAACGCCGAGGTCTTTCGCCAACGCCTGAGTTTCGGCATGCGATAGCCACGCAAGGCTTTTCTTGTTCTTGCGAAGATTGAAAAACAATTTGCGCTGCGCCTTGGTCGTTGCGACTTTCACGATGCGCCAGTTGCGCAATACAAACTCGTGGATCTCTGCGCGAATCCAGTGAACAGCGAATGACACCAGGCGCACGTCGTACTCGGGATCGAAGCGTCTGACGGCTTTCATGAGCCCGACGTTGCCTTCTTGAATCAGGTCGTTGAGCGGCAGACCATAGCCCGTGTAGCCCTTGGCGATATGGACGACGAAGCGCAGGTGCGCCATGACGAGTTCGCGGGCGGCCTCAAGATCTTCGCCATCGCGAAGACGGTGGGCGAGCGCTTGCTCGTCCTCCTTGCTGAGGACGTCTATCGACCCTACTGCCTGAATATAGGCACTCAGGCTGCCGACGGGACCGGCCAGAATGAGGTCGTTGTTGGCTGTCGTAGCGGATGTCGTCATGTGGGTCCTCCTGTTTGGTGGTCTATTTTAGCACTCGTCACCTTAGAGTGCTAACAGGCGAGGAAGTTCCCAGGCAGCGGATAGCAATAATATCTGGAAAAACAATGACCTGACTATTCCGAATAGCCCAGGAACGGGTCTGAATCAGGCGCTTACAGGCCCGAATCCGGCACTTTCGCCGATTTGTCGCCGATTTAGCGCGGTTCGATGCGCCGCATATGCCGGGCGGCGGCGAACCACGAGCCCAACAGCCCCAGGGATACGCCCACACTAACGATGACGCCGATCTCGCGCAGATCAAAGCTCAGCAGGTTCACGTCGCTTTGGTACAGGCCGGCAAGTCTGGCGATCGGTGGCTGCAGCAGGTAAATGCCGTACTGGACCAGTGCGATGGCGAGCAGGCCACCCAGGAGGCCGTACCAGAACCCGCTCCAGAGAAAGGGCCGGCGAACAAACGCGTTGCTGGCGCCAATCAATTTGGTGACCTCAATTTCCTCACGTCGATTCTGAATATCGAGTCGAATCGTGTTGCCGATGATGACGATGATCGCCGTGCCGAGCAGCACCGAGCCAATGAGGATTGCCTGGCGGACAATATCGAGGATGGCGTGGAATCGTTGCACCCATTCCGTGTCGACCTGCACGAGATCGGTTTCCGGCAAATTTGCCAGCTCCTCGCGCAACAGCACCATGGACTCACTGGTATTCGCCGCACTGGGTCGAACCACGAGCGTGTGTGGCAGGGGATTTTGCGACAGCTGATCCATAGCGTCGCCAAAACCGGACTGCAGCTTGAATTCTTCAAGCGCCTGTTGCGCCGAGATAAGGGACACATTTGCAACGTCGGCACGTTGCCCGATCAGTTGTGCGAGGTTCTGTGCTTCGTCCAGGGAAATGTCACGACTCAGGAATACCGAGAAGTCGAGTGCGTTGTCCCAGCTGCCACTAACGGCCGCTGCGTTCTTGACGATCAGGTTGAGGGCTGCCGGCAGCGCCAGTGTGACGGCTATGACGAGTACGATCATGAGGCTCGCGAACGGTTGACGCAGGAGTCGTCCCAATGATTGTCCGGCCATGTTGACGTGGCGACCAATCCAGATTGAGAATGCGCCGCGCGCGCGCGCCGGTGTCATCGCTTCCTTGTGATGCCTTACTGCCATCGGTCATGTTCTCCCTGGGGGAGGAACGGCTCATCATCAATACTCTCGTCATCATCCTGGAGTTGTTTGAGTCGACCGTTTTCCAGCTCGATACGGCGGCAGCCGAGTCGGTCAATCAAGGCAATATCGTGACTGGCGATCAACACGGTGACACCGAATTCGTTAAAGCGGCGAAACACACGCATCACTTCGAGTGACAGGTCGGGATCGAGATTGCCCGTTGGCTCGTCAGCAAGCAGCAATTTCGGACGACTGGCGATTGCGCGAGCAATACCAACACGTTGTTGTTCACCCGCGGACAGCGTTTCGGGATTTCGCTTTTCCTTGTGCAACAATCCCACTTGCTCCAACGACGCGCGCACACGACGGGCCGCTTCGCGCGGACTGGCGCCCGCAATAATCAACGGTAAGGCAACATTGTCCGCAACCGAACGATCGTAGAGCAACTTGTGATCCTGGAAGACCATGCCGATCTGCCGCCGGTACATCGGTATTTTGCGCCGGCGGACGCCGCGCAGGTTTTGTCCGTCAACGATGACCTGCCCGCTGCTCGGACGCTCGATTAATGCGATCAATCGCAGCAGCGTACTTTTTCCGGCACCCGAGTGGCCTGTTACAAAAACCATCTCGCCCTTGTCGACCGTCAGGTCGAGACCGGACAGGGCCTCCTGGCCGCCCGGAAAACGCTTCGTTACATTCTCCAGATGAATCATCGCTTGTGGCGCCTCACGATTGCTCGCCCATGCCCAGCAGGGCATCTGTAAATTCTTCGGCCGAAAAACTTTGCAGGTCCTCGGCGGATTCTCCGATGCCGATGAATCGCACCGGCACCGCAAGTTGATTTGCAATGGCAAGCAGGATGCCACCCTTTGCACTGCCATCCAACTTCGTCACGGTGATTCCCGTGAGACCAATCGCCGCGTGGAATTTTTCGGCCTGCACGAGAGCGTTTTGGCCCTGACTGGCATCCAGTACAAGCATGATCTCGTGCGGGGCATCCTCGTCCCGCTGCGCGATAACGCGCTTGATCTTGGCGAGTTCATCCATGAGTCCCTGCTGGTTCTGTAAGCGACCGGCAGTGTCTGCAAGCAACACATCGATGTTGCGGGCAGTTGCCGCTTCCCATGCGTCGAAAATAACAGCCGCGGGATCGGCACCGCTTTGTTGGGCGATAACCGGTACCTCGTTGCGTTTCCCCCAGGCTTGCAGCTGTTCGACTGCGGCCGCCCGAAACGTATCGCCGGCTGCCAACATTACCGACAGGCCCTGATCCTGAAATCGACGCGCAAGCTTGCCGATCGTGGTCGTCTTGCCGGCACCGTTTACGCCGACCATTAGAATTACATAGGGTTGCGATTGCTGCGGTATCTGCAGCGCTTTGGCAACGGGGTCCAGAATGTTCAGGATTGATTGGCGCAGGCCGGCTTTCAATGCCTCAATGTCGCCAAGCTCCTTACGTGCGAGTGAGTTCTTGAGGTCTGAGATGATCAGCTCGGTCGTATCGATTCCGACGTCTGCCATTACGAGTAGCGACTCGAGTTCGTCGAGCGTGTCTTCATCAATTTTTCCACCCGGCGCCAGGTTCGCGAGATCGTAGGTGAGCCAGCTGCCGCCGCGATTGATGCGCGCACGCAGTCGTTTGAAAAAGCCGTCGCTCTGTTCGCCGTTTGCGGTTGCCGTATTCTTTTTTGCGAACATTCTTGTGCTTACCTGTAGTGTGTGCCCGTGGCAATTGATCCCGGCAAAGGCACGCAGAAGTCTCGAGGAAGGCTGCGTATTGTAGCGGGAATCTGGCGCAGTCGTGTGCTGGAAATTGCCGACGTCGAAGGATTAAGGCCGACGTCGGAACGAATACGAGAGACGCTGTTCAACTGGCTCACGCCGAGAATGGCGGGCGCCCGATGCCTGGATCTGTTCGCCGGGACCGGTGCGTTGGGTCTCGAAGCATTGTCGCGCGGCGCTGCCGCAGCAGTATTCGTCGAGAATTCAAAAGTCGCCATCGCGACACTGCGACGCAACCTGGCATCTCTTGATGCGAGTGGCGCGGTCATTCATGCCGGGTCCGCTACGGAATATATTGCTGCCGCAGGGGCAGAGAGTTTCGATATCGTATTTCTCGACCCGCCATTCGCTGACGATAATCTTGCTGAATTGTGTAGACTTATCGACGAGTCTGAATTAGTCACGACTAACGCGAACGTGTACCTTGAGCAGGATCGGGCGAGGCCTGAACCCGATTTACCCGATGGATGGACCGTACTGAAGAGCAAAGTGGCCGGCAACGTGCGTTACACGCTTGCGGCAGTCGGACCCAGATAATAATGCGGAGAAAAGACTATGCCAGTTGCAGCAATGTACCCGGGAACCTTTGACCCGATCACGCTTGGCCACGAGGACCTCGTGCGACGCGCGGCAGGAATCTTCGAGCGTGTCGTCGTGGCAATCGCGGCCGACCCTGGCTCGAAAGTAACGATGTTTTCGATAGATGAGCGAGTCGAACTCGCGCGCACGGCATTGAAGGGCCTCGACAACGTTGAAGTAAGGCGTTACGGCGGGCTCACCGTTGATTTCGCGCAGGCAAATGAGCTGTCGGTAATCATACGTGGACTGCGCGCCGTGGCGGATTTCGAATACGAGTTTCAGCTCGCAACAATGAATCGTCACCTGACTGAAGATGTCGAGACGGTGTTTCTGACGCCGACCGATCGGTTCACGTTTATCTCTTCAACGCTGGTGCGGGAAATTGCGACGCTCGGCGGTGACATCACGGAGTTTGTGTCGTCAACCGTTAAAGAGGCGTTGCTCGCCAAGGTTGGACGGTCCTGACGGTGGGGTTGCTCTGCGTCAGGGCCGTCTATGTTTGGCAGACCTTGCAATAGTAAGTTGAGCGCTGGCCCTGAACGATTGCGGTGATCAGGCTGTTGCAGCGTCGGCAATGTTCTCCCTCTCGACCGTAGGCTTGCAGTTCTTGCTGGAAATAACCGGCTTCGCCGTCGCCGCCATAAAAGTCCCTTAAGGTTGTGCCGCCTGCCCTGATGGCGCTTTCAAGGACGTCCTTGATCGTCATGGCCAGTCTTTCATAGCGGTACAAGGCGATTCGCTTCGCTGCGCGCTGCGGATGAATGCCGGCGATAAACAAGGACTCGCTGGCGTAAATATTGCCAACGCCAACAACGATGTGAGCATTCATGATGAATTGTTTGATCGCGACACGGCGACCGCGTGATCGTGACCACAGGTATTGGCCATTGAACTGATCGCTCAGCGGCTCGGGGCCGAGATCCTTGAGCAGCGCATGTTCGTGCGGGTTGTCGGACCAGTGCAGCGAGCCAAAGCGCCGTGGGTCCGTGAGACGCAGGGCCTTGCCACAGCCGAATTCGATATCGACATGATCGTGTACGCCGGCGGGCGTACCCAGGTCGACAATGTGCACATGCCCGGACATACCGAGATGCATGATCGCCGTGCCATTCGTTGTATTGATTAAAAGGTATTTCGCGCGTCGTGCGACGGTGGTGACGGTTGCGCCGGGCAGTTGCCGGTCCACGTCGAGACTGATGGGCCAGCGGAGTTTTCGGTTGCGGATGACAACCGCTGTTATTTTTTCACCCTCGATGTGTGGCGCGATGCCACGGCGGGCGGTTTCGACTTCAGGTAGCTCAGGCACAGCCTTTTTTCAAGGGCCTTATCTTATCTTGGCTTCCTTGTACGCGACGTGTTTGCGTATCGTCGGGTCGTACTTCCTGGTCTCCATCTTTTCCGGATGCAGACGCTTGTTCTTCGTGGTCGTGTAGTAGTGACCCGTTCCGGCGCTCGATACGAGGCGAATTATTTCCCGGGATGCTTTGGCCATTAGTTAATCCTCCTGCTAAACGCGCGTACCCTGCTCACGCAGGTCGGCAAGGACTTTGTCGATGCCATGCTTGTCGATGATGCGCATACCCTTGGTAGAAATACGCAGGCGCACCCAGCGTTTCTCGGATTCCAGCCAAAAGCGTTTGTTCTGCAAGTTCGGCAGAAAACGACGGCGAGTTCTGTTGTTGGCGTGAGAAACGTTGTTACCGCTTTGCGGCCGCTTCCCGGTAACCTGGCAAACCTTGGACATCTGCTTTAAGTCTCTGATTTTATTAAAGGTTGCCCACGAGTAGTGGGCTTAAGAGCGGCACTTTATACCAGCCTGAACCCCTTATTACAAGCACCCTGTGACCGTCATTGGGCTTGGGCGTCAGATAAGCCCTCGGGCGGCCAGCGAGGTGGCACGTCCGTCGCCAATAATCAGGTGGTCCAGCAGCCGAATATCGACCAGTTCGAGGGCGGCTTTCAGCCGCCGGGTGATGCGTTCATCGGCCTGGCTGGGTTCTGCCACGCCACTTGGATGATTGTGCGCCAGAATGACCGCGGCCGCGTTGATCTTGAGAGCCTCCTTGACCACCTCCCTGGGATAGACGCTGGTGCCGTCGATGGTGCCGCGAAACATCTCGTCGAAACGCAGCACGCGGTGGCGATTGTCGAGATACAGGCAGCAGAACAACTCGTGCTCCAGGTGGCGCAGTTTTGCCTGCAAAAATGTCTCGGTATCGGTCGGGCTGCGGATGACCTCGCCAACAGGCAAGCTCGCCGCAAAGTAGCGGCGGGCAATCTCCGGGAGGGCGAGAATCGCCCCGGCGCGCACAGCGCCAATGCCTTTCTCCGCTGTAATCGAATTCATCTCGGCATCTAAAAGCGCGCGCAGCCCGCCGAATCGGCGCAGGAGTCGTTGCATCAGGTCCGTGGCTGATTTTGTGTCGGCACCGCCAACCATCAACCTGGCAAGTAGCTCCGCATCGCTCATGGACTCATGTGTGGTGTCATCCGGGTCCATTAACACTCCTTGTCGATGGCATCGTCGGAGATGCAGAGTCGCCAAGTCTCTCTATCGACACAAGCAATAAATCTGGACGGCATGGCCTGATTCAGTGGACACTGGGCGCGTAACTTTGTTAGTGAGGCCCTGGATTCAGGCGCGATAGATTCACAACGAGCACATACTGCCTGGTTACTAATAGCACTCGGTCAAGAGGACTATTGAGCCAATAGTTTAGCGACCGGTTCGCGTAAATCTGCGCGAATTCAAATTCTTTCAAAGTCCCACATGGGTGAGATTACACCCATATTCGGAATTGACGTGATGAGATTTGTGTCGATCTGACCAGATAATTTCGACACACCCAGTCGGTAGGCCAACCAACAAACTTACACTCTACTCGCCCTTACTTGTGCCTATTTGCCGACTATAATATATTCTTTAACATATAATATCGTATTTATTCGACTATTTACGCCATTATTTGACGGTTTTCGTTGACTATCACGCCTTTTCCATATAATTTCACTCTATTATTCTAGAATACTATGGTTTAATAATGGTTTCTGCCACACATTTTGATGACCTGCTCGCTGAAATTCGCGGTGAGTACCTGGATGCCCGCCGACAGGCAAGCCTGTCCGGCCAAATCTCCCAACTAGAACCGGCAGAGGCGGCTGGCCGCCTCGTTCGTGAACACAGAAAAAAACAGGGGCAATCGCTTCAAGATCTGTGTGATCTGTCCGGTGTTGCCTATTCCACACTGAGTAAGATCGAACACGGCCACCGGTCAGTACGCCTGGGTAAATTGCAAAAGGTACTCAACGCCTTAGGGCTGAAACTATGGATCGGATAGCGAACGTCTATTTCGAGAATCGACTCGCAGGATCGCTAACGCAGATCGAAGACGAGTATAAGTTCACTTACCATGCCGACTATCTCGCCGGTGGAACACCATTGAGCTTCAATTTACCGCTACAAGAAGACGCCTTTGTGAGCGCACATCTGTTTCCCTTCTTCGAAAACCTCGTCTCCGAGGGCTGGTTAAGACGATTGCAGTCACAGCAGCAAAAAATTGATGAAAACGATCGATTCGGATTGTTGCTGGCCAATGGACGAGACCTCATCGGCGCCGTACGCATCGACCCCGCTATCACCGAAACAGACAAAAGCTATGACCTATTGCAAGATTAGCTTAAAGACAGTACCGAAAGCCTCGAAATACCGCGACTATCAGGACGCGGCGTTCAAGTCATTGTTCGGTAGTCTGAAGGTAAACCCAGTACTCGAACTCTCACGCCCAGCATTTAAGCAAGCAAGCGTCCGTTACACGACCGGCCTGTCAATATCCGGTGTGCAACAGAAACTGTCGCTGGGAATCACCAAAAGCCATCAACTGGAACCGGTCACCACGAATGGACAGTACATATTAAAACCAAGCCCGGAAGAGTTTCCCAATGCTGCGGAAAACGAACACACTGCAATGTTAACGGGTCACATCCTCGGGATTCGTACCGCTGACTGTGGACTCATCAGCTTTGCCGACGATGAGCTTGCTTACATCACTCGACGATTTGATCGGCCGGACAACGTAAAAAAAATCCATCAGGAAGGTCTGGTGCAAGGGTTCGACATGCCCAGTGACAGGAAATACGACAAAAGCTATGAAGCCGCCGGTGCACTGATTAACGCAATGACCGGCGGCAAACAGACGGTCGTCCTGGAATACATTCACCGCATCATGCACGCTTATCTCGTTGGTAACGACGACATGCACCTTAAGAACACCAGCCTGCAGAAGTTTCCTAATAATACAACCGCCCTCTACGATCAGCTCACGCCAAACTACGATTGTCTCTTTGCAGGCGCGTTCGAAAACCAAAACGAGGTGGGCTTCCTCGCCCTGGACTTACTCGACAACGGCTTCAGCGCTCAATACGAACACCATGGTTATTACACTGGCCACGATTTTGTTGAGCTCGCTGGTAAACTCGGCATACCGGCCAAACCAATTCAATCCTTCGTCAAGAACATCGAACGTAAGTTACCTCAACTGATAGACATGATTCACCATAGCTATATGCGTGACGAACAGAAAGTACACGCAGGCGAAATCATCGTTGACCGGCTGCGTACACTATCAATTGGCGTTTAGGTTCGGAGAACAGCGCAAATTGACCACCTCTCTGGCTATAGTCCGCCAGACCCTTCTATCGACACAAGCAATAAATCTGGACGCGATGACCCGATTCAGTGGAAAATTCACCCATGAACATCGTTCTAGGCATTACTGGCGGTATTGCGGCGTATAAGACGCCCGAACTCGTGCGCCAGCTGAAATCGCAGGGTGCTGATGTGCAGATCGTCATGACGAGTTCGGCCGAGGAATTTGTGACGGCGACGGCGCTGCAGGCTGTGTCTGGCCAGCCAATCCGATCGAACCTCTGGGACAAGGAAGCCGAGGCGTCCATGAGCCACATCGAGCTCGCACGCTGGGCCGACGTTGTGTTGATCGCGCCGGCGACGGCGGAAATCATGGCGCGGCTCGCGGGCGGAGCAGCACCGGACCTGTTGACGACTTTGTGTCTCGCGACCGAGGCGCCGATCGCAATTGCACCTGCCATGAACCACGTGATGTGGAACAACCCGGCTGTGCAAGCCAACCGTGCGACGCTGGCAGATCGGGGTTTCGCGGTGATCGGTCCGGACCACGGTTCCCAGGCCTGTGGCGAAACCGGATCCGGCCGCATGACCGAGCCGCAGGAAATTGCGGCGATTGTCACGGCGCCCGGTTTTCGCGGCGTTGCCGGCGAAGGCCTGTTGGCCGGCAAGACCGTACTCGTTACGGCGGGGCCGACGCGCGAGCCGATCGATCCTGTGCGCTACATCACTAACCGCAGCTCCGGAAAAATGGGCTATGCAATGGCCGGCGCAGCGGTAGCTCAGGGTGCAAAAACTATTCTGATCAGCGGACCCGTTGCGCTTGATGCTCCTCGAGGCGTCGAGGTTCATCGTATTGAAACCGCAGAAGAGATGTTTGCGGCGACGCACGCCAATCTCGAAGACGTCGATCTATTTATCGCAGCGGCTGCGGTTGCAGATTACAGGCCGGCCGCTTTGTCCGAACAAAAGATCAAGAAGAAAGACGAGGTGATGCAAATCGACCTCGTGCGATCAAGAGATATTCTTGCATCCGTAGCGGCGCTGGAAGCGGGCCCGTTTACGGTGGGCTTTGCAGCTGAAACCGAGAACTTGCGCGAGCATGCGCTGGCCAAGCTCGAGAACAAGAAGCTCGACATGATCATCGCCAACCTTGTAGGTCGTGATCGCGGTTTTGATCACGACGAGAACACGGTCTGCGTATACACTGCGGACGGTCATCAGGCATTCTCGATGACAGACAAAACTGAATTGGCGCGCGACCTGATCGAGGTCATCGCGGAACGTTACGCGTCCATCAAATAACAATAAGGAATATTGATTTGCGTTCGATCGATCTAAAAATACTCGACCCACGCGTCGGCGACAGCATTCCGCTGCCTCACTATGCGACCGACGGCTCCGCGGCGCTCGACATGCGGGCTGTCATTGACGAGGTCATCACCGTGGAGCCCGGAGAAACAGTTCTCATCCCAACCGGAATCGCGATTCACATAGGTGATCCTTCGCTCGCGGCCGTATTGCTGCCGCGCTCCGGCCTCGGACACAAACATGGACTCGTACTGGGTAACCTGACGGGCCTGATCGATTCCGATTACCAGGGACAGATATTCATCTCCTGCTGGAATCGTGGTTCGAAGAGTTATGCGGTGCAGCCGGGCGAGAGAATCGCACAGATGTTGTTCGTGCCGGTCGCACAGGTACAGTTCAACGTCGTTGAAGATTTCGACGAAAGTGAGCGTGGTGCGGGTGGCTTCGGCCATTCGGGAACGGCCTGAGCGACGCTGTGCTTATTCGATACCGCGGAGCGTCTTGAAGCGGTTAATGTCGCCCTGAAAGCGCGCCACCATCGTCAGCTCGTCCGCCTGAAATTTCTCCAGGTTGCCTGCATGACGCGTGATCGTCGACTTGGTGTCGTTAATATCGTCCACGAGGTCCGGGTCGATCATCGTGGCATCCGGGTCACTGGAATAAGGCGAGTAGCGTGACGCCTCACGTTCCAGTTTCTGCAAACGTCCTTCGAGGTTCGACAGGAATAATTCTGTTACACGCGACTGCGCCTGGAACAGCTCTACGCGGCGATCACGGTGCATGCGGATTTCGTCAATGGTCAGGTAGGTCGAGAGCAGCGCCTTATCGGCGCGCAACTGCAGTTCTCTTTGCCGAGTAAGCTCGGCCGCTACACGCTCCGCTTCGATTTCTTCGGGAGATTTGCGACCGGGAATCGATCCGACCTTGACGCCGTCATCGGTCAGAATATCTTTGTCGTATTCGGCGTACTCAGGCGGTACACGGTCGTTGAAGTGTACGATTCCGTCGTCATCTACCCAGCGGTATACCTTGCCCTCACGTCCGGCAGCGCCGGCCGCTACAGCAAATGTCAAAAGCCCGATTAAGAGGAGATATTTCCGCATAGACCAAATATGCCATGAAACCCTGTTATCAAATCGCGACGTAGGTCGCGAAATTGAAGCTTAGTCCGTCCTCTGGATCCTGTAAATCGCTGATTCAGGCAATGACACCGTATTTTCGTCGATACGTGAGAACCGGCTCGAGATACTCGGCGTAGTCTTTTGACTCTTCGAGCGTCTCCACTAAATCACCCAGCTGGATAATACTGACAATCGGAATAGCCAGCGAGGCGCGCAGCTCCTGTACGGCCGACAATGACGTCTGGCCGCGCTCCTGACGGTCCAGGGAGATCAGCAGTCCGGCGATCTCCGCGCCAGCGCCCACGATGATCTGGTAGGCCTCGCGAACCGCGGTACCCGCCGTAATGACATCATCAATAATGAGTACTTTTCCCTGCAGCGCTGCGCCGACAATACTGCCGCGTTCGCCATGCGCTTTTGCTTCTTTGCGATTGAACGCATACGGCACGTCGATGCCATGGTGTTCGGCAAGTGCCGCCGCCGTCAGCGCGACGAGCGGGATACCCTTGTAGGCCGGCCCGAAGATCATGTCGAAATCGATGTCCGATTCGGCCACCGCTGTTGCATAAAAGCGCCCGAGTTTGGCGGCTGCATAGCCCGTGTTAAAGAGTCCCGCGTTGAAAAAATACGGGCTGATGCGACCCGATTTCAGAGTGAATTCGCCAAAGCGCAGCACACCGAGTTCAAGTGACAGGTCAATGAATTCTTTTTTGTAGGCGTGCATGGGCTCGGTCTGGGTTCAGGCTCTAGTATGATGCCGCCTTTGCATCCTCAGGAGAAGGATTTGTTTCGAATCATCAGCCTCAACGCGAACGGCATCCGCGCGGCCGCACGCAAGGGCGTTTTCGAATGGCTGTGTGATCAGAAAGCCGACGTCGTTTGTATTCAGGAAACCAAGGCGCAGGTGCATCAACTGACCGACGAGTGTTTTCAACCGCAGGGTTACCACTGCTATTACGAAGATGCGATCAAGAAGGGCTATAGCGGTACGGCGATATACACGCGGCACAAACCGAAGAAGCTTGTGCGCGGATACGGCGACAAGGAGTTCGACGATGAGGGGCGCTATCTCGAAGTACAGCTCGAAGGCATCAATATCGTCTCCCTGTACTTGCCGTCAGGCTCGTCCGGCGATGTACGGCAGGAAGCCAAATATCGCTGCATGGCTTCGTTCGCCGAGCATTTGAAAAAAGTACGCCGCAAGCGGTCGGAAACCGTTATTTGCGGCGACTGGAACATCGCCCACAAAGAGATCGATCTGAAAAATTGGCGACAGAATCGCAAGAACTCCGGTTTCCTGCCCAAAGAGCGCGCGTGGCTGGACGACGTGTTTGGGGATTACGGCTTTACGGACGCGTTTCGGACCGTCGAGCAAGCACCAGACACCTACACCTGGTGGTCCAATCGCGGCCGGGCCTGGGATAACAATGTCGGGTGGCGTCTCGACTACCAGGTCGTTACGCCGGGCCTCGTCGACAAGGTGCTCAGGACCGAAGTTTACAAAGAGCAGCGATTTTCCGATCACGCGCCACTGATCATGGATTACGATTGGGCCCATGGTGACTGACGCATCGCAGGAACGATCGCGCAAGGAAAGCCTCAAAGAGGCGATCCTCAACCGGCGCATGCTGATCTGCGTGTTCACGGGCTTCACGTCCGGATTGCCGCTCTATGTGGTATTTCAGCTTGTTCCGGCGTGGCTACGCGTGGAGGGGGTCGGACTCGCCGAGATCGGTTTTTTCACGCTGGTACAACTGCCGTACGTCTGGAAGTTTCTGTGGTCGCCCGTCATGGATCGCTACACGCTGCCATTTCTCGGCCGCCGCCGCGGCTGGATGCTCGTGACGCAACTGGCCCTCATGCTGTCGATCGCGGCAATGGGTTTCCTGCAACCCGCTTTGTCGATCTGGACTGTGGCCTACCTCGCGGCCGCAATGGCCTTTTTCAGTGCCAGCCAGGATATTGTACTTGACGCCTACCGTCGTGAGTTGCTTCCCGATGTAGAACTTGGTCTGGGCAATACGATCCATGTGCAGGCGTACCGACTGTCGGGGCTTGTGCCGGGTGCGCTGGCACTGATTCTTGCCGATCACATGGCCTGGCATTACGTTTTTGTTGTCGTGGCGTTGTTCATGTTTGTCGGCGTGATGCTGACACTGTTCATCAAGGAGGCGGTCAGCGAGCCAAGCCCGCCGAAATCGCTGGTCGATGCAGTCATCGATCCCTTTGTCGAGTTTTTCAATCGCAAGGGAATTGGCTCAGGCCTGCTGATTTTGGCGTTTCTGGTTCTGTACAAGCTCGGGGACAGCATGGCAACGGCCCTGCAAACGCCGTTTTTTATCGACGTCGGATTCACGCTGACGCAGATCGGGTCGGTGGCAAAGACGGCTGGTTTGATTGCGGCCACCGTTGGTGGTCTTGGCGGCGGACTCATCATGATAAAGCTCGGCATCAATCGAGCCTTGTGGTTGTTTGGGGTTGTGCAAATAACCAGCATTCTGGGCTTCGCCTTACTTTCGGTCGTTGGAATTAACCTGTGGCTGCTGGGTCTTGTCGTAGCATTTGAATACCTGGGTGTCGGCTTGGGCAGTGCAGCATTCGTGGCCTTCATGGCGCGAACAACCAACCCGGTTTTTGCGGCAACCCAGTTTGCGTTGTTCAGTGCGTTAACGGCCGTTCCGAGAACCGTGATTGGGGCATTTACGGGCGTGATGGTCGAGCAGCTTGGCTGGACCAATTTCTTTCTTTTGTGCACGGTGCTGGCCATCCCCGGAATGTTGCTGTTGTTCAAAGTCGCGCCGTGGAACGCAGATAACTGAAATCGTCGTCGGTCCGCCCAATTCCTTATAGAAGATCCCCTAAAGACGTCAGGCTCGGGCTTACAGATTGTCAAGAAAGGCGAGGGGGTTGTGGTATCCGACTGGCATCTCGTTGTTGTTCGAGCTAACGAAGTCTTCCGGGTCCATATCGACTGACCCGGACCAGTCTTCGGGTGCGCTTACTTCTGTCAGCAGCAAGTCCGGCCAGTTTTCCTCGTCAACTTCGTCGATCGTGCCGTCGAATTGTTGGATCTCGATCGTATGATCGTCGTCATCAATGGCGACGACCTCGAAGAGCGTACCGCTCGGTCGACTAAACCACTGGCCAATGATCGGGTATAACAGAGCCATTGCAGGCCATCCTCGTTTGAAATGTATCTGTCTCACTACTAGTTATAGATGAAGGATCGAACTCCGCAAGTGTGTTCGCTGTTATTGATCTATACGCTCAAATCGCCAGTCCCATATACGGTGGCCTTTTCTCAATCCGCGTCGCTCAAACTTGGTTCGCGGCCGGTCGAGCGGCTGGTCACCGTCATGTTCGCGGCGTTCTGAAACCGTGAATCTTGCCGAGGCACCAAGCGCAGCGCCAATATGTTCTGCGTAATTCGCCCAGTCCGTGGCTATATGCAGCGCGCCGCCTGGTCGGAGTCTGTCGGCGCACAGCTCCAGAAAGGATGGCTGCACGATTCGTCGCTTGTGATGGCGTTTTTTCGGCCACGGGTCCGGAAAATACAAATTGATGCGATTGAGCGAGTCCACGGCCATCTGCCGCTGCAGTACGTCGATCGCGTCATGAACAATCAGGCGTAGATTCGTGATGTCCGCTTTCCGGGCGGCATTGAGGCAATGCCCGACGCCTGGCTCGTGCACTTCCACGCCGATGTAGTTTTGCTGCGGATTTTCCTGCGCTTGCTGCACCAGCGTATCGCCGTTGCCAAAGCCGATTTCAAGACATACATCCGCCGTGTTGCCGAACACGCTCGCGAAATCGATCGATTTCTCGGCGAAATCGAGGCCGTATCGAGGCCAGAGATCCACGAGCGCCTTTCTTTGCGGTGACGTCATCCTCCCGGCGCGTCGCACGAACGTCCGAATTGTTCGCCTCCTCGGCCCGGTTTTTTCGGCGTTGCTCATGGGCGCATATTCTACACATCGCGGTCTGCAGCTCCGGCCACACCGGACTGGAATCTCATAAATGCTCCTGGCCATTGTGCAACAGCGATACCAGCAGTTTGCTGGACGTCAACTCCACTCAGTCATGCTCACACGCTAACTTGCGCTCAAGAAAAGTTCAACGAAATCAATGCAGACGAATTAACAGGAGGGAGAGGCGACTAACGTAGTCCTTAGTGTCGCTTGCGTGACTGCGTGCATTGAGCAAGAATGAAGGTGATGGACTAACAAATGTCTCCATATGACACACAGCGCGCAGGCGGGGGTAACGCTATGATTAACTATAAACGCCATTTTTCCGTTTTATTAGCTCCGATGATTCTGGCAGTAACTTGCATCGGGAGCGCGCTGTTTGCCCCAGATGCGGTGGCTCAGGAGAGGCGCGGCAGCGTCAATATTCTCCTCGAGGAGATTATAGTCACCGCCCGCAAACGCGAAGAAAACGCCCAGGAAGTTCCGCTCGCGATTACGGCCTTCAACGCCGAACAAATCGAATCGCTGAAAATACGCGACTTGATGGATATGTCGGTCGGAATGCCCAACGTTGCACTTGACGATATCGGCACCTTCCGCGGTAGCGCCAACTTCTCGATACGCGGGCTCGGCATCAACAGCTCAATTCCGTCGATTGATCCAACCGTTGGTGTGTTCCTGGACGGCGTCTATCTTGGCAACAATGTCGGCACCATTTTCGACATGTTCGACGTTGAAAGCATCACCGTATTGCGCGGCCCACAGGGTATTCTATTCGGTCGCAATGTTACCGGTGGTGCCATTTTGATCAACACCAAGAAGCCCGGTGACGAGTTCGAGATTAGCATTCGAGCTGCGGTCGATGGCGGCGGCGATGGCGGGCAAAACCGTTACCTGATGGGCAGCATCGGCGGTCCCGTTTCCGACACGCTCGGAATAAAATTGAGTGCCTATTACAACGACGATGATGGCTGGTTCGAAAACCAGTTCGACGGCAGTGACTTCGGCGCCATCCAACAAACCATGATCCGCCCGGTGCTAGTATGGACTCCCACCGACAACACCGAGTTGATCCTGCGCTACGAATACACTGACATCGACGGCGACGGCCCTGCCTCCCAGACACACACCAACGGCAGCGACGTGCCTGGCTTCTTCGCCAACTTTGACCGCGACAGTCACGACTTCTCAATCGATGATCCGGGCTTCCAAAAAGTCCGAACCAACTTCTTCAGTGCTGAGCTAAATATCGATGTTGCTTTTGGTAATGGCACCATCACCAACATTTTTGGCTGGCGTGATTCGGAAATCACGTCTCGCTCCGACATCGATGCCCAACCAGAGTGGCTGTTCCACGCCCCCGCCTGGTTAAACACCGACCAATTAAGCAATGAACTGCGTTATAACGGCCTGTTCGCGGACGATCGGGCCAACGTGACGGTGGGCGTTTACTACTTCACCAACGAGATTAACTATCACGAGCGGCGCGAGTTACTGGGAATCGCCACCGGCGGAGTTGCGCCGGCTGTACAGCTTGACGGCGGCGGTGACTATGAAGTGGATACGCTGGGCGTGTTCGCCGCCGTCGACTACGATTTGTCGGATCAATGGACCTTGACGGCAGGCCTGCGCTTTACGCGTGAAGAAAAAGACGTGAACGTCGCGGCTCTCATTTTCAACGTAAATTCACCGTGCAATATCGTAACAACCAAAGATTGTCCCTTCGACTTCACTGACAGCGACGAATGGACCAGCGTGTCACCGAAAATCGGCGCCACCTACCACGTCGACGACGATAGCCTGGTCTATGGGCACTGGAGTCAGGGCGTTCGATCGGGCGGTTATAACCTGCGCAACACCTCAGCGAACCCCGCCAATACGCCGGGACCGTTCGACGAAGAAACCGTCAATAGTTTCGAGATCGGCTACAAATCCACACGGGATTGGGGACGCCTGAATGCGGCAGTGTTCTACAACACCATCGATGACATGCAGCGTGAGCTTAACCTGCCCAGCGAGGGTGCCGGTGTTGTCCAGCTAATTCGCAACACGGCCGACGCAACCATTACTGGCCTGGAAGTAGAAGGCGCGTTCAGCCTGACGGACAACGTCCTGTTGCTGGCGTCGCTGGGAGTGATCAATTCGGATTACGACGAAGTCAGGGAAGACTTGAACAACGACGGCGTTATCGACGAACTCGATAAAGCGCTTGACTTGCCTCGCGCAGCCGATCTTACCTGGAGCATCGGCTTTACTCATGACCTCGACATCGGCCAATGGGGCTACTTGTCCTCACGCATCAATTACGCGTACCGCGACGAATCGGCGTATACCGACAGCAACTTGGGCTTCATCTTAGAGCAGGAAATTCTCGACGCCGGTCTCGACTTTCACTCCAACGATGGCCGCTGGGTATTTTCCCTCTACGGTCGCAACCTGCTAGATGCAGTCAAACACGGTGGCGATACGCAACTGCCGGATGTCATTGGTCCTGTGCCCACCGGTGGCACTTTCTCACCACTGGCCAAGGGACGCGTGTTCGGTGTGGAGGTTACGTACAGATCCCGAGGCAACTGAGTATTAGGGACTCATTCCACCCAGCAGGAAAGCTGTAACGGTATTGACAAGTTGATTACTCAGCCTGAGAAAATTTGAGCAGGCGTCGCGTATCACGCATGAAACTCGCCAAGGTTCGTCGAAACGCTACGTTTTGGCTACGTTATTCACTTAAGCGTCAATGTCCGCTTTTTCCAAAAGCGGTCGTTCGATGTACGCGATTCCCGAAAATTCGAGCGTCTGCTTTCGGCCAGAAGGAGACGTTCATGCAATGGCATACAAACACCTTTCCTGACCCGAAACTGGCTCGGTCACCCCGGATTTCCTCGTTTGAACGGCAGTGATGCTATCCTCTGCGTCGCAATCAGGGGAGGCGAAAGTTGGGCGTTTTTATCAGTGAACTGACGCGCCGTAACGTGTTTCGCGTAGGCGCGGCCTATGCAATCGTGTCATGGCTAATTGTGCAGGTGATCGACATCGCCTTCCCGAGATTAGGTCTCCCCGACTGGACGATTACGCTGGTCCTGGTCCTGTTACTGATCGGCCTCCCTGTTGCTCTCATTCTTGCTTGGGCGTTTGAGCTGACGCCGGATGGCGTGAAGAAGACGGAGGACACAGGAGAAGACCAATCTGTCCCAGTTCCTGGCGGCCAAAAGCTCAACTTTGTGATTGCCGGCGCGCTTGTTGCGGCGCTGGGATTTATCGCGTATCAGAATTTCAGTTTCGGTCCGGACCAGGTATTCGGAGAGGGCGCGGGAGTCGATAAGTCAGTCGCGGTCCTTCCCTTTGACGATCTGTCCGAAGGGGGCGACCAGGAATGGTTTTCCGACGGGTTGACTGAAGAAATTCTGAACTCGCTGGCGCGGCTTCCGGAACTGAGGGTGATCTCGCGCACCTCCTCTTTTCACTTCCGCGACCAGGACATGCCCCTTCGTGAGATCGCTGAGCGTCTGAATGTGGCACACATCGTTGAGGGCTCGGTCAGGCGTTCGGGCGACCGGCTTCGGGTGACGGCCCAGCTTATTCGCGCTGCCGATGACAGCCATATCTGGACCGAAACCTATAACACCTCAAGCGATGATGTGTTCAGTGTGCAGGAGCAGGTGGCGGAGAAGGTTATCCCTGAGGGCCCCAAAGCCGTCCGTCAGTTATGGGGGCGGCAGTTTGCTGTCGTTGCAGAGGGCCTTGCCCCGGACCAGGTGGCGAGCTTCGTTGAGGAATTGAAGACTGAGTACGAGGCACGGCTTCAGGAAAAGGAGGAGTCCACATCCTGGGATAGCTTTTCCAGACAGGTGTTGGCCGAGGCTGAACGTGAGGCGGCACGGTTCAAGCTCAAGGCCAAGCAAGACGCTGAGGTGGAGGCAACCCGGATGATCTCTGAGGCGAAGCGGAATGCCCAGGAGGTCACGGACCAAGCTACTCGCCGTGCTCAAGAAATCACCGAAAAATCGGTGCGGGACATCCTCGCCGCCGCCAACAAGAAGGCGCAGATCACCGAATCCCGAGCGCGACAGCTCAGCCAGCTTATGCTTATTAGGGCCAGGGAGGATATCCAAGACCATATCACCGGGGAAGTGCAAACCGCATACCACAAGCTCAACTCCCTGCTGGACGACATGATTGGTGCTGCCAGGGGTATTGAGGCGCAGTGGACAGAGAAGACCCTGGAGCTGTGGGGCAGCCCAGCCCTGGAGGGCGAGGAGGACCAGGAGGCGTTCCTTCAGTCAGGCCCGAGGGGGGTGCTTGCTGTGGAATCTGCGGCGCCACCTGGCTCGCCAGGGCAGGCGCAGGCAAGCCAGGAACAGCGCGTGGAGCCGCCGCCGACCGGTGTGGCATCCCACGAGCCAGAAGCCTTGGTGGTAACACCTCCGGTGGCTGAAGAGGAGACGACCGCTGAAGGGGGTGCGGAGGTGGTTGCCTCTGCCTCCGAACCTGCGGCGCCGGTGCTCCAACCGCGAGAAGCGGTCCAGGAAGCCTCTGCGCCAGCCGTGGAGGAGGCGACGCCAGAGCCTATGGAGCCAA
>JADFLJ010000224.1 GCA_022564475.1 Pseudomonadota bacterium | reverse complement strand
GATATTCACTGTCTTGCGCCGTGCGCTCGGCTTCGGCTTCAGCAAGCCGACATCGGACATGTTGTACTCGGTCGTCACACCGGAAGAAAAATACAAGACCAAGAATTTCATCGACACGGCCGTGTACCGCAGCGGCGACGTCATTGCGGGACTGGCGTTAAAGGGCTTGGGCGCAATCGGCATGGGCATCGCCGCGATCTCCGTTGTCATGCTGCCGTTTGCAGCGCTTTGGGCATCCATATCCTTGTGGCTCGGTCGCGACTACGTCCGCCAGGCGAAAATACATCGAGAGAACGAGGCATCATGAATTCGAAACACTGGAACCGGCGCGAAGTTCTTGCGGCGGCTGGCGCATTAAGCGTACTGCCTGCACAGGGATGGGCATCGGAGCACACAATGATTAACCGCCCAATTCCGACTGGCGATGAACAACTACCCGTAATCGGGCTTGGCACCTACAGCGTATTCGATGTCGAAAGCACGGTTGATGAAATCGCCACGCGCAAGCGCATTGTCGACATGCTTGCGGCCAAAGGCGGCAGCGTCATCGACACATCGCCCATGTATCGGCGGTCTGAAAAAGTCGTCGGCGATATAATTGCAACGAGTGACAACCGCGATGCGTTGTTTCTCGCCACCAAAGTATGGATCGACGGACGCGACGCGGGAATCGCGCAAATGCAGCAGTCAGCCAATCTCATGCAGACAGAGGTGATTGACCTGATGCAGGTGCACAACCTTCGGGACACCGACGTTCACATGCGGACGATTCGCGACTGGCAGGAGCAAGGTCGCATTCGTTACAGCGGACTCACGCACTACCGCGCGGATGCACTGTCTGCCCTCGAAGCCGCTATGAAGAAGACCCAGGCAGACTTTATTCAGATCAATTACTCGTTGGGCGAACGCGAAGCAGACCGGCGACTTCTGCCACTCGCGGCAGACATGGGAGTTGCTGTGATCATCAACCGACCCTATCAAAACGGTGCATTGTTCGGCGCAGTCCGTGGACGCGACTTGCCTGAATGGGCAGCATCGTTTGCTGATAGCTGGGGACAATTTTTCCTGAAATACATCATCAGTCACCCGGCCGTCACCTGCGTAATTCCAGCAACGAGCAAAGCACATCACATGCGTGACAATCTTGCTGCCGGATTCGGCGCCTTGCCCGATCCGGCAACGCGCGATCGCATGGTCACTTTCATGGCGGACCTGTAAGAATGCAAAACACCGGACTGCTACGTCGAATCGCGGCGATCTTGTACGACACGCTACTGGTCGCGGCCGTGTTATTTATTTTCACGATCCCGTTCATCGCTATGCGCGGTGGTGAGCCTGTGGATCCGGGCAGTCTTGCCTACCAGGTCACGATGTTCATGGCAGCGTATTTGTTCTTTGTCGGATCCTGGGTCCGCAAGGGACGTACCTTGGGCATGCAGTCCTGGGGCCTGCAGCTACAGGATGCTAACGATGCAAGGCCATCGCTTGCCGCGTGCAGCATTCGATTCGTAGCGGCGATCGTATCCCTGGGCGTGTTTGGCCTGGGCTTCCTCTGGCAACTGGTCGACAAGGACAAGCTCGCCTGGCACGACCGTATCAGCGGCACGCGGCTCGTGTACTACCCGAAGGAGAAAACCAGGGACTAGCTGTCCTGGTAGTCCAACAAGGCAGGTTTGATGGACTACTAGCGTATTCGTGACAATGCGATCGCTGTCACGCCAAGCAGCACGATGGACGGCAACCAGGCGATAAGGGCGGGGTTCATATTGAATACCTGGCCGGAACTCGCGAGCATCTCGCTGACCAGGTAATAGGACAGTCCGATGACGACACCGATCATTAAGCGTGTACCCGTACTGCCGGTTCGCAACGATCCAAAAACGAATGCCAACGCGAGTATCGGCATGATCATGACCGACACCGTGCGCGAGACGCGATACCACATCTCGGTTTCGTACTGGCTTGCGTCCAGCGCATTGCGCTTGAGGTAATCGATATAACTGTACAAGCCGCGCAGCGACAGACTCAAAGGTTTCGCGAGCGCATTGCCGAGCAATTCCGCATCCACCTCGAAGGACTCGAAGGCGACGCGTGATTCGACGACCTGCACACCGTCATCGACAAATCGCGTTTCCTTGAGATTCTCCAGCCGCCAGCGATCATTCTCGTCAATGCCCGCGTTTTCCGCCCGCGCGATCGACTGCAGCTCGTTTTTCTCATTGAAGCGATAGAGATAAATACTGCCAAAGTCGAAATCCGAGTTCACTCGCTGCAGGTGAAGAAAGACCTTCCCGTCTTTGACCCACGTCGCATTGCCCAGTCGCTCTTCTTGCTGTCCATGGCGCGCCTGAGCTCGCATGTCGCGGGCGTAGAAATCCAGCGAGGGACCAAAAAATTCGCCGATCAACGCCGTAAAGATCAACATGACCAGACCGGTTCCGGCCACCATGAGCGCCAGCCTTGCAACGGACAGCCCTGCGGACCGCATGATGATGATCTCGCTGTTGGCCGCGAGCGCACCTAATCCAAGCAATGAGCCGATCAACGCCGATACGGGCATTAATTCGAATGCCAGTATCGGCATGCGCAACAATGCGAACGTAATCGCCTGCCTTGTCTTATAATCGTTTTGAACATCATCGAGCTCTGCGATGAGTTCAAACAGGCCCGCAAGCGCCAGCAGCACGACCATGACCAATGCCGTGCCGGCGAGAATGCTGCGCATCAAGTACTGGCTCAGGATGCTGTTCATGAAAAGACTCGCCGGTGGTAGCCGTTTTGCACGACCAGGATCGTTATCAACAGTAGCAACACAACACCATGAACCCACCAGATACCGAGCGCCGGTGAAATCAAGCCCTGCTCAACCCAGGACTTGGCCGCGCTCATCATATTCAGGTAAATAATAAACACCAGCATGCCGATCGCCAGCCGACCGTAGCGGCCCTCGCGCGGCTGCGCCCGGCTCAACGGAACAGCGAGCAAGCCGAGCAATAGAGTCGATAAGGGCACACTGATGCGCCACTGCAGTTCGGCAATCTCCTCGAGGTCATTTGACGCCCACAGGTGCGACATCGGTCTTGCCCGCTGCCGCGGCTCCGGAGTCCGCAGCC
>JADFLJ010000223.1 GCA_022564475.1 Pseudomonadota bacterium | reverse complement strand
CCGCAAAGCTCCGGCGTATCTCTGCTTCGATTTGCTCATCGTCAACCGACGTAACTGTGAGTCGTTCACGCAGGACATCGGCCTCACCCAAGAGTCCGCGCAGGCGTTCCATGTTGCTCGGGTCACCGACGTCCATTGCGGATGCCAGTGTTTTCACACTGGGACGCGGCGACCATTGCAGTGACTCGAAATAATCCGCAATGCTGCGGTTTGCATTGGTCGCAAGCATGATCGGGCCGATCGGCAGGCCCAGTTCCCGCGCCAGAACACAGGCGAACGCATTGCCCAGGTTGCCCGTCGGTATGACAAAACCCGGCTTCTCGCCGGTGTTGCCAAAGTGGCGCAGGCTTGCGTCCGCGTAATAAATGGCTTGCGGCAACAAGCGGCCGATGTTGATGCTGTTCGCCGAACTAAAACGCACGCGTGACGATAGCTCCGCATCTGCCAGCGCCGCTTTGGCGAGCGCCTGGCAATCATCGAAGGAGCCCTGCACGCGAAGCGTCAGTACGTTGTCACTCCAGCAGCAAAGTTGCTGCTCCTGACGAGCAGAAACACGACCATGCGGATACAGAATCACAACCCGCATGCCGGGCCGCCCGTCGAAAGCCGCTGCGACGGCCCCACCCGTATCACCTGACGTCGCCACGAGGATTGTCAGCGGTGATGCCTCGTCACCCTCAAGGCGGGTCAGGCACGCCGCAAGAAAACCGGCACCGACATCTTTAAAGGCTGCCGTCGGGCCGTGAAAAAGCTCGAGCATCGACGCCTTGCCATGCGGCAAGTCCCTTACAGGAATCGAAAAGTTGAACGTCTCGGCCAAAATCGAGCCAAGATCATCACGCAAACTGGAGGCTGCGAAAAAGGGTGCCAGCAAGACTCCTGCGACGTCGGCTATGTCACGCGCATTATCGAAATCTGCAACATCAAAGGTCGGCAGGCTTTCGGGCAGAAACAAGCCGCCATCGTCTGCGATACCTTTGACGAGCGCCTCATCGAGTGACACCGGGCCGTCGCCTCGCGTACTGACGAATTTCACTCCTCGGTCTCCACATAAGCGCCGGGCGCCGTCATTGGACTTACCCAGGACTGACACTCTATGCCTGTCATGCTACACGCCTGCTCCATCGCGCTGGCGATATTACGCGCGTGATGATGTTCGGCCAACGCGAAAATACTCGGACCGCTTCCCGACAAACTACAGCCCAGCGCACCGGCTTGTAGCGCTGCCGACTTGACCTCGACAAAACAGCTAACGGCCGCCGAGCGCTGCGGCTCGATGACAACGTCCTTGAGCGTGTCGCGAATCAGATTGATGTCATTCGCAGCACACGCCGCGATAAAGCCGGCCAGGTAACCCTGCTGCTCCAGCCACTGATCAATCGAATAGCGTGTTGCCAGCTTGCTGCGCGCCGCCGCGGTACTCACCTGCAATTCCGGATGCAGCAATACGGCGCTGACGCCTGTTGGTACTGGCAAGCTGATCGTTGCCGGCAATAATGCGGGCGGGCACAAGACCAGCCCCCCGAGCAAACTTGGCGCGACATTGTCCGCGTGCAGCCCGCCACTCGCGTATTTCTCACCCGCAAGCGCATACGTCAGCAATTCAGCAATCGGCAATGGCTTGGCGAGCAGCGCATTAACGGCAACCACACCGGCCACGGCGGACGACGCCGAACTTCCCATCCCCGATTGCAATGGCACCCCTTTGAATACTCTTAGCTCAGCGCCGCCTGGTTCGGATTGCGCATCCCAAAGTGCCTGTGCGGCGATCGACGCTGTGTTTTCCAACGGGTTTGTGGACAGAGCGGGATGAGGCTTGCCGTCCGGGCCGCGAACCTCCGCGACACTGATACCTGTTGAATCAACACGGCGGGCGCTGACACGATCGCCTGCACCCTGCAGCGCCAGACCCAGCATATCGAAACCCACGCCCAGGTTGCCGATGGATGCCGGCGCATATGCTGTGACCCACTTACTCATATCAATGCCCGCTGCTCAAAAAGCTCGACAAACGCAGCAAATCCCCAAACACGCCGCCAGCGGTTACTTCGGGGCCCGCACCCGGCCCCTGCACGACCAGCGGATTGGACGCGTAACGCTGCGACTCAAACTGCACGATGTTGTCCGTAAGATTGATGTTGCTGAACGGGTGATCCGCGTCGACGGCTTCCAGCCCGACGGCCGCAGATCCGTCAGCGCCAAGCCGCGCAACGTAGCGCAGGTTTTTGCCCTCGGCAGACGCTTTTTCGTAGAGGGCAAGCATATCGTCATCATAGTCCTGCAAGCGAGACAGGAATTCATCGACGCTGCAGTCGCGCAGCGCGTGGGGCACCAGGTTTTCGACCGGAAAGTCGCCGATCCCGATTGTCTGCCCGAGTTCACGCGCAAGAATCGTCAGTTTTCGCGCGACATCCATCCCCGACAAGTCATCGCGAGGATCCGGCTCGGTATAGCCGCACTCTTGCGCCTCTCTGACGATCTCGGAAAACGGCGTCGTGCCGTCGTAGACATTGAAGAGGTAGGCCAGCGTGCCCGAAAAAATACCGCCAACTGAACGTATTTCGTCACCTGTGGCAACCAGGTTGTTCGGTGTGACGATGTGAATGCCGCGTGCCAGCCAGCCCGCATAGCGATTCGCGATGTCTTCGCTGGCCGTGCAATCAATGATGACTGCGTGCGGCAGGTGTTCGGGACTGACGTGGCGCTCGAACGCGTCAAAATCCAGCTCCACGGCCTTGTCGTCGTAGTCCGACTCCCAGCTATCGAGTGATATACGGCGCTCGCCGAACAGCATCTTTTTGGAGCGCGCTATGGCCCGTACCCTGAGGTCTAAATTGAATTCGCTTGCGAGCCGTTCAGCCTGTTTCTCGAGTTGCCGCAGAAGTGCGCCGCCAACGTTACCTGTGCCGATCAAGCCAATCGAGAGAGTCTTCGACGACAGGTAAAAGCCCGAGTGCGCGGCACGCAATGCGCGCGTCACGTCCTCTGAATCAACGACGGCCGAAATATTGCGTTCCGATGAGCCCTGCGCAATTGCACGAATGTTGATACCGGCACGGGCGAGTGTTCCGAAGAAACGTGCGGCGACGCCGGGCGTACCGGCCATGCCATCGCCAA
>JADFLJ010000222.1 GCA_022564475.1 Pseudomonadota bacterium | reverse complement strand
CCGACGGTCATTTTGGACTGGTGCGCCCAGGCCAGAAGGTGGCCGAGGTGCTCTGCGCGCGGACCGAACATCTCCGCGCCCAGGAAGCGGCCATTGTCAGGATCTGCGTATACGCGCAGCAATCCCTGATTCTTGAGCATCACGCGGCTGCGACCCTGATCGGCAAAAGAAACCGCGCCAACAACAATGTCGCTCTGCGACAGTTCGCTGTAGGTGCTACCGACCATCGCGATCTGCGGATCGGAAAAGACGATGCCCAGCGGCGAACTTCTCAACCCCGGTTTTACGTCCGGATATCGCCCGGCGTTATCGCCGGCGATAGCTCCTTCGTCGGCTGCTTCGTGAAGCAACGGGCGAACGTTGTTGACGTCTCCGGCGATGAAAACCGATGACTGGCCGATTCGTAATGTTTCAGTATTAAACTCGGGAATACCCTTCTCATCGAGCGGCAGACTCGTGTTTTCCAGATCGAGGCCCGACACATTGGGAGCGCGCCCGGTCGCTGCAATCACATAGTCCACGATCGCAACACGCTTTTCTCCGTTGCGGTCGTCGTACTCGATGGATACGCCGTTCTCGATCCTGAGCATGCTATGTACTTTGGCGTCCGCATCAAGATAGAACTCCTTGGAAAATGCCTGCGTTGCAGATGCCATCACTTCCGGATCCGTGAGGGGGCCTACCTGGCCGCCCAGACCAAACATCAATACCTCAACGCCCAGGCGACTCAGAGCCTGTCCCAGCTCCAGACCGATTACGCCGGGTCCGAAAACGGCCACCGATTTCGGCAGGTCTCGCCATTCGAAAATGTCGTCGTTCACGACCAGCCGATCGCCGAGATCGGCGAAGGATTTCGGGTAACTCGGTCTTGACCCGGTTGCAATAACAATTCGTTTCGCATCGACGATCGTGTGATCGCCAACTTGGAGGCGGTGATCATCGAGGAAGCGTGCCATGCCGCGAATTCGTTGTTCCTCGGGAATACTTTGTACGGTGTCCACTACGAAGCCGACGAAGCGATCACGCTCACGACGCACTCGACCCATGACGGCAACGCCGTCAATGTCGACATTACCCGTGTTCACGCCGAACTCCGGCGCCTGGTGAGCTGCATGTGCGGACTCGGCGGCAGCGATCAGCAATTTGCTGGGCATGCAACCGACACTGGCGCACGTCGTCCCATATGTGCCACCCTCGATCATGACTACGTTAGGGGTCCAGGCCTTAGCGGCGCGAAAGGCACGCATCCCTGCCGAGCCGGCACCGATTACAGCGACGTCCACGTTGCGCTTTTTCACGCTGCCTCTCCCTGTTCTCGCTTGTACAAGAGCTGATCCAGGCTGCCGCTCGCTTCCGCCGCAAGCAGGTCGTCATTACCGCCCACGTGGTGATCGTCGATAAAAATCTGCGGTACCGTGTGTCTACCCGATCGATTGACCATTTCCAACTCGCGGAAAGAATCGGTCGTGACGTCGATCTCCTCGTAACGCACGCCCTTGAAATCCAGATGTTCCTTGGCGCGAGCGGAGTGCGGGCACCAGCTCTTGGTGTAAATCTCTACTTTTGGCATCGTTCTGCTCCTGGCCTTGAAAATCATGGAGCCTACGATAGGGCCAAGAGATAATTCGTTCCATAGCTGTTCGTATCGATTTATGGTACTAATCGTCTAATATTAGGAACATTAAAGAGACGTTGAGACGTAATGGACGTATTGAGCGACATCCTGCGGTCCCTGCGGGTTGAGGGCAGCGTGTATTTCTGCGATCACCTGCAGGCTCCATGGTCCATGGATTTTGCGGACACCTCGTCGGCCAGTTTTCACCTCGTTCGGCGGGGTGAGTGCTGGGTGATGACGGGGGAGCGCAAGGAGCGTCTGGGTCCCGGCGACCTGGTATTTATTGAACCAGGTCGTGACCACGTACTGGCCAGCCATCCGCCGGACCAGGATCCGCCGCCGGTGGAGAGCCGAACATTATTGCTTTGTGGTTATTGCAGCTTCGCCGAAGAAACCGGCACGCCGTTGCTGGATATTTTTCCGTCGCTGACCATTGTTCGGGAAGAGGAGATACAGAAACACCCCTGGCTCAAGAGTACGCTGGAACAGCTAAGCACCGAATATATGTCCCAGCAGCCCGGCGCGGAATTGGTGGTGAACAAACTCACGGAGGTCGTCCTTGTAGAGTTGATCAGAATCAATTTTGGTCGCGACAATAAGAGCCGTTTCATCGGTGCATTATCAGACCAACAGATTTCAAGAGCACTACAACACTTACACGACAACCTGCACATTGCGTGGACACTTAAAAAGTTAGCGGGAAATGTCGGTATGTCCCGGGCAGCTTTTTCAAAACGATTCAAGCGGCTAGTGGGTCAACCGATGTTTGAATATTTGACTGTGCTACGGGTACAACGCGCGAAAGAGTTATTGCAGGAGACCAAACTGCCGCTTTATGAAGTGGCGAGTCGGGTAGGGTACGAGTCGGATCTCGCCTTCACCAAAACCTTCAAGAAACACACCGGGACCACGCCAACGCGCTTTCGCAAACAAGATTCATAGCTAGTCCCCGTCCGAATCGGCCAGCAACTCCGGGTCGATGTTGATCGTCATCAGTGCGACCAGGAACTTGATCTGTACGTCGTCAAGTCGCCCGGCAAACGCGGGCATCACACCGGCACGACCGTTCGCGATGGATTCGGTCACAGCATCAATGCTGCCCCCGTACAGCCAAATGTCGTCGCTCAGCCTGGAAGCCCCAAGGACAGGATTACCCTCACCGGTTGCTCCATGACAGGCAACGCAAAACTGCTCGTATTGCATCTTGCCGGGCTGCCCTTCTGCGCCGCCATCAGACAGTTGCAGTACATAGCTCGCAACATTGGCGACGCCTTGCTCTCCAAGCACGGCGCCCCAGGGCACCATAATTGCGCTGCGGCCCGCACGAATCGACTGCTCGATCTGCGCGGGCGATTCGCCCCATTGCCAGGCATCATCAACCAGACTCGGGAAATAATTCGCTTGCCCCTGTGCATCGTAGCCATGGCATACCGCACAATTGCGGTCGAACACACGTTGTGCCGACGCCATTGCAATTGGGTCTGCGTGAATAGTCGCCAGCCC
>JADFLJ010000047.1 GCA_022564475.1 Pseudomonadota bacterium | reverse complement strand
AGCATTGGGCAAAAAACAACGCACTGCGTTCCTGCTCCCATTGCAGCATCTGCTCGAAAAACCACGCCCAAGCCTGTTCGGGACTTGGGTCTTCGCGCAACCACGTGTAGATATGTTTGAGTCCACCTTCACGATTTCCGCGACTCACGAAGCCGTAGGCATGATTGAGAATGCCAGTTCGTTGCTTGTCGAGATCCGACAACTGCGTTTCTGACTCCGCCTGGAGTGGCTCGTCGACGTAGACTTGTTCGATCAGTTTTCGTCGGCGCATGGTCGCCCCTGTCACCGCGAAGAACGCAAAGACGAGATAGAGCTCGGCCAATGACTGCAACCAATCTGGAATCCAGCCTGGAAACCGCGGTGCCAGGAGAGCGAGAATAAACGTGGCCGGGCCAAACAAATAACCCGCCCCGGTCTCCCGCACGAGCGTCCAGAGGGCGACCGGATTCAGGCTCTGCGCGGGTGATTGCGTAATGGCGAGGACGGCCATCATCGCCGGGATAATGGCCGCAGCAAGCAAACCAAACAGCATGCCGGCGCCCACACCGAAGAATTCGTCCGTTAGACGCCAACCGAGCCCGACGAAAACCATCGGTACGAACACATACAGCGTCCACAAGCTCGCGACAGGGGAAAAGTATTCGGCTCCAACGGGTGCCGCCTCGACACCGCGTGCTCGTGCCTGGACCAGCAAGATCAGGTAGCGAAACAGCGCCGGCAATACCAGGAATGCCAGCCACAGACCGAGCACGCCGGCTGCCGACGCAAGGCTGAGCAGCAAGAAGAACGAAATCAGCGATATTGCCGTGCCGAACGAGCGCGCCGGATACGCTAGCTCGCGCAAGTATTCAGTAAAATTCATTGGCGGTTCTCGTCATCGCCATCCTCTGAATTCTGCCCCGGGACCGGGTCGTAACCCGATCCGCCCCATGGATGACAACGACCGATGCGTTTGGCCGCGAGCGCGGTACCGCGAAATGCGCCGTGTTGGCGCAATGCCTCAACAGCATACTCGGAACAGGTTGGCTGGTAGCGGCAATTGACGCCCAGCAAAGGTGAAATTACGTAGCTGTATATTCGAACCAGCAGCAACAAAGGCCACGCCAGCAATCGGCCGAGTGCATCCAGCATTACGCAGCCTGCGCCGCCTCAGTCGCGAAGTTTTGGATGGCCTTTAACATCGCGTGCAAGCCTGTGCTGCGGGTTGGACTGAGGTGGGCTTCCAGATTAAGCGCCGAGATGAAATCGGCCGGTGTGTCGAGAATGTCGCGCGGCCGCTTGCCGGAATAAATGCGCAGCAGAACAGCGATTAAACCTGACACAATCGCGGCGTCACTGATCGCGCGAAATTCGAGCTTGCCGTCGCGCTGATTCGCCACGAACCAGACCTGCGACTGGCAGCCACGAATCT
Source organism: Pseudomonadota bacterium (assembly GCA_022564475.1). Classification (GTDB taxonomy): domain Bacteria; phylum Pseudomonadota; class Gammaproteobacteria; order Steroidobacterales; family Woeseiaceae; genus UBA1847. Next base: position 13,138 of record JADFLJ010000047.1, on the reverse strand, counting down.
TGTTGCTGTCGATGCGATCGGCGTCGGGAAAATCAGGCAGTCGCCGACCAAGATCGATCAAGTACTGATAACGATCCATCCAGTCATCAAAGAATCGAAACTCCTCGATGATTTCCTGCTGTGCGATGTCGACGTCGTTGCTCATGACTGCAGGCTAGGCACGACGCCAGGTAGTACCGTCGCGGCCATCGGCAATGCTGACGCCGGCAGCCTCAAGTTCATCACGAACAGCATCGGCGGCCGCAAAGTCACGATTGGCCTTCGCCTGTTTACGTTTCTCTATCAAGGCCTCAATGTCCTCGGCCGAGATCTGACCATCGGCGTCGCCGGCAAACCACTCTTCCGGATCGGACTGCAACAGGCCCATTAGATCGCCAGCGGCGTACATCGTTGCGGCGAGGCGCTGTTTTTCAGTTTCGTCGCCGCTCTTGTTCAGCTCACGCGCCAGGGCAAAAAACTCAGCCATCGCTTTGGGCGAATTGAGATCGTCTTCGAGCGCGGCCACGAGGCTCTGCGGCGCTTCCGCGGCGGCACGTGCCTCATCACTTACGTCGATACCGCGAATTGCACCGTACAGCCGGTCGAGCATGCGACGTGCCGACTTGAGGGTTTCATCGGACCAATCCAGTGGCTGCCGGTAGTGCGCGGACAACAAGGCAAGGCGCAATATTTCGCCTGGAAATTCCTTGATAAGGTCATGAACGAGCAACACGTTGCCGACGGATTTCGACATCTTCTCCTGCTTCATGCTCAGGAACCCGTTGTGCAACCAGAAGCGCGCGAACGCGTCGCCGTCATGCACACAGGATGACTGTGCCATCTCGTTTTCGTGATGCGGGAAGACGAGGTCCTGCCCGCCAGCGTGAATATCGATGGTCTTGCCGAGATGTTTCTCAGCCATCGCCGAACACTCGATATGCCAGCCCGGTCGCCCGCGACCCCACGGCGAATCCCAACCGGGTAGCTCGGGTGTCGACGGTTTCCAAAGAACGAAGTCGTGTGCCGCTTTCTTGTAAGGTGCGACTTCAACACGCGCCCCGGCAATCATTTCCCGCAGATCACGCTTTGACAAGCTGCCGTAGTTCTTGTCCGACGCGACATCGAACAAGACATGACCATCGGCCTCATAGGCATGGCCTTTTTCGAGAAGTTTTTCGATCATCGTGATCATCTCGGCGATGTGATCGGTCGCGCAAGGCTCGATGTCGGGCGCCAGAACGCCTAGCGCTGCCATGTCTTCGTTGTAGGCAATTTTGAATCGCTCGGTAATCTCACCGATCGTCTTGCCGGTCTCGATTGCCGCGGCATTGATCTTGTCATCAACGTCCGTGAAGTTTCGTGCGAACGTCAACTCATAACGGCGGCGAAGAATTCGCGTCAGCAAATCGAAAACGACGGCCGGTCGTGCATTGCCAATGTGCGCATAGTTGTAAACGGTCGGACCGCACAGGTACATCGTCACCTTGCCGTCTACCAAGGGTTCGAAGGCGACTTTCCTGCCGCGGTGGGTATCGTGAAGCTTTATCGTCATGCTACTGCGCGCTCGATCCTGTCAAAAAAAGCGCCCAATGATATCAACAATGGTCGGGCTGTAGGGGAAGTGGTGGTGGCGGTGCGCCTCATCCTCATGGCTCGCTACGCTGCGCTTTACTTCGGCTGAAGCGCACCGCCACCACCGCTTCTCTTATCGACGTGGGTAAATAGCGCCCGTCAGGCAGGGGATTGGGGGCTATTTGCCGGCAATACTTCGAGAACGGCGAAGCCGGTCGACAGGCGCCGAAGGCGAGGGGCCGCAGGCACCGTCCCACCGCAGCGTAGCGAGCCATGCCGGAAAAGAGTCACCGATTCCCTGCCTGACGCTGCGTCTGCCGTCTTTTGACGGCGGCGGGCATGGGACTGCGCTCGATGATGGAGCGCACCTGATACCGATACTCGATTGCGCCGACCAACCACAGCATATAACCGACCAGCTCGACAAATTCCTCCACCGCGATCGCGACAATGGGCTGGTACTGCTCGCCCAGGATCGCTTGCCAAAGCGATTCGCTACCGACGATGCGAACGAAACCGAAGATCATGACGGCGCCCGCAAACATGAGGGCCAGTGCCGGAGATGGCCAGAGTCGGCCCAACGCGATATTGATGCGTTTGCGTTGCCGATAGGCATACGCGATCACCAGCGCGATGCAAATGCCGACGAGTACAAGCCAGAGATTCCGGATCAAATAACGATCGAGAAAATAATCGAGCTCAAGAATCGTGAAAGTAAGCGCAACGCCACCGAATACAAACGCAACAGGTCGTTGTGATACATAGCTGATTGCCACCCGGGCCATGACCAAACCGCTAATAATCAATATGAGTGGCTGAATCATTTCGACAGGCGAGTACTCGCTGGTACCAAAACTGTCAGTGGCCTCCGTAAACACCTGCAGACGCAGGCTGCCCGGGTAGGCAATTTCCAGGCGCGCCAGCAACGCCATGATTGCCGTTATGAGAAAAAAGTACAGCAGGTAGCGGATCCAGGCCATGCTGGATTATACACGCAGACTAGGCACGTAAGTGGAATGTGATGTCGTCGTGTTGAGTAATAATCTCGTGTTTAATCAACCAGTTGTGTGAGTCCTCGGCATCTTCTTCGAGCCATTGCCGCGTGCTTCCAAGTCGAAAGCTGTAACCCCAGCTATCCATATCCTGCATGACGCGCTCGCGACCGAGGTCGTCAACATGTTCGGCGAGCAGAATTTGTAAATAGCAGACAGCCGCCTCTTCAGGGTCATCGCCACCGGCGTCGCGATCCAGTCCGGCCTCTGACGCTCCCCAGAAACTCCCCTGAATGTCTTCATCATCGGCTTGTAGCTGCAGCTGTAACTGAAATTTGGCCAGCAACACGCCAAGCGGCTCAGGTGTCAGGTCCGCGATCGTGAGCACGCTGCTCATCGGGCTGATTAACGTACGGAGATTTGTTTGAGAATGATGCGCACCAGGTCCTGCACGAGCGCGTCTCGAATGACTGCTTCTTCTTTTGCCTTGCCCAGCACAAGTGTCGCGTCATAGGTGTAGTCGCGAACCATCGTCATGTCCTGAACGTCGATGAGCGTTTCATCGCCGCCCATGAGTCCATAGGAGAGCGTGTAAAAAACTTCGAACTCGGTCGGCACGTTGCGCGCCGATACCGAGAGAACGCGCTGGCCAGTCTCGTCAAAGTAAATAGTGAAAACGGCCGTCGCATCATCCATCGAATCCACAACATTGACGCCCGCCGCTCGCAGGTCCCTGCGAAATGCCCGATAGAACAAGCTGTGGCTGTCTTCCGTATCTATGTAGGTACGCTGCATCTCCTCGGGAACCGTGAATGCTCCCTGCAATTGAAAGCCGCACGCCGAGAGTAGCTGGCTGAGAACAGCGAGAACCAGAAATGGCCTTAGTCTAGACAACGATACTCACCAATCGTCCGGGCACTACGATGACCTTGCGAATTTCCTTGCCATCGACAAATCGCTGTACGTTTTCGTCGGCCAGCGCCTGCTCGATGATTCGCTCCCTGGCGGCATCCGAAGCAACCGAAATTTTACCGCGCAATTTGCCGTTAACCTGGACAACAAGTTCGATGCTGTCCTGCTCAAGCGCGGACTCGTCGTAATCCGGCCACGGCTGATCGATCAGCGCCTCCGTGTAACCCATGGCCTGCCACAGCGCATTGCAAATGTGCGGCACAATCGGGGCAAGCATCAGGACGACGGCTTTGAGCGCCTCATGTTCCACCGCGCGGCCCTGGGCGGAACTGTCATCGCTCTTGTTAATCGCGTTCAGCAACTCCATCGCTGCGGCAATCGCCGTGTTGAAGGAATGCCTGCGACCGATATCGTCCGAAATTTTGGCGATTGTCTGATGCGTCTTGCGACGCAGGTCTTTCTGCGCGTCATCGAGGCTGGCTGGATCGACATCAGCGACAGAGTCTGCATCAACATGGTTTTGCACCGCGGCCCAAAATCGCTTCAGGAAGCGGAAACTGCCCTGCACGCCATCGTCCGACCATTCCAGCGACTGTTCCGGCGGCGCGGCGAACATCATGAACAAGCGCACTGTATCAGCGCCGTATTTCGAAATCAGTTCCTGCGGGTCGACTGTATTGCCCTTCGCTTTCGACATCTTGGCGCCGTCTTTCAGCACCATGCCCTGCGTCAGCAGGTTCGTGAACGGCTCGGACGCGCATGTGATGCCTTCATCTCGCATCACGCGCTGCAGAAAGCGTGAGTACAACAGGTGCAGAATCGCGTGCTCGATGCCGCCCGTGTACTGATCGACAGGCATCCAGTAAGCCTCGCGTTCGTCAAGCATCGCGCCACCGGCATCGGGGCAGGCATAGCGTGCGAAATACCAGGACGATTCGACGAACGTATCGAAGGTATCGGTTTCGCGTCGTGCATCCTTGCCGCATTTCGGGCAGGTCGTCTCGTAAAACTCCGGAATATCTTTCAAAGGCGAGCCAACGCCGGTGAGCTCGACATCTTCGGGCAGGACGACCGGTAACTGATCCTCCGGGACCGGCACCGCATCGCAGTCATCGCAGTAGATAATCGGTATCGGCGTACCCCAATAGCGTTGCCGCGACACACCCCAGTCGCGCAGACGATAATTCACCGTACGCTTGCCACGGCCTGATTTCTCCATGTGATCGGCGATCGCGCTGAACGCCGTATCGAAGTCCATGCCGTTGTATTCGCCGGAATTGACGAGCACCCCATGATCGACAAACACGGCTTCGCCGATGTCGATCTTGCTACCGTCTTCAGGTGCAATAACCTGGACGATCGGCAGATCGTGCTTCTTCGCAAACTCCCAGTCACGTGCATCATGACCGGGCACACCCATGACGGCCCCGGTGCCATAACTCATGAGCACAAAATTGGCGACCCACAACGGTACGTCTTCGCCCGTTAACGGGTGAACGGCGGAAATACGCAGCGACATTCCCTTCTTTTCCATTGTCTCGAGTGTTGCCTCGGCCGCGTCGGTCTTTTTGCACTCTTCGATGAACGCAGCAATGTCGGCGTTATCGGCAGCCACCTTTTGTGCCAGCGGATGTTCGGCCGCGACGGCTATATAGGTCACACCAAACAAGGTATCGGGGCGCGTCGTATAAACGCTTAAGGCCTCCTCACCTGCGACATCGAAGGACAATTCAACGCCTTCCGATCGGCCTATCCAGTTTCGTTGCATCGTCTTGACAGACTCGGGCCACCCCGAAAGATTGTCCAGCTCGTCGAGTAGATCGTCGGCATAGTCCGTGATTTTCATGAACCACTGCGGAATTTCGCGGCGCTCGACGAGCGCGTCCGAACGCCAGCCGCGACCATCGATCACCTGTTCATTCGCGAGCACCGTTTGATCGACCGGGTCCCAGTTCACGATCGAATTCTTGCGATAAACGAGCCCCTTCGCGAACATCTTCGTAAACAACCACTGCTCCCAGCGGTAATACTCCGGCCGGCAGGTTGTTATTTCGCGAGTCCAGTCATAGGCATAGCCCAGGCGCTTCATCTGCACACGCATGTCGTCGATGTTGTCATAGGTCCATTTCGCGGGCGGAACACCGTGTTTGATGGCGGCGTTTTCGGCTGGCATACCGAATGCGTCCCAGCCCATCGGCTGCAATACATGCTTACCCTGCATACGCTGGTAGCGGGCAATGACGTCACTAATGGTAAAGACGCGCACATGCCCCATGTGCAACTTGCCACTCGGATACGGGAACATCGTCAGGCAGTAGAATTTTTCCTTATCCGAATCCTCGGAAACTTCGAAACAACGCGATTCCTCCCATTGTTCACGGGCGGCTTTTTCAACGATTTCTGGATGATATTCGGCGGTCATTTACAGTATCGGCAGAGGTGGCTTGCGAAAACCCGCAAGCCTACATGAACAGGGCGGAAATGGCAGTAGCCAGGCCGGCTTACAGGCGAGCTCGCAACCAGTTAAGGCCCAACAGCGCGAGACACAGCCCGAGGACCGGTGCGTGGCCAAAGCTGGCATACGGTGTGCTGCCCCGGCGCGGCGTCACATCGGCTGTAATGCGAGCAGCAGCAAATTGCGGACCTGTTTCCAGCAGTTCGCCCCTGTGACTGATAAAGGCGCTGATCCCGGTATTGGTCGAGCGCACCGAGGGCCGGCCAAGCTCCAATGACAACATCTGCGCAATTTGTAAATGCTGATGCGGCGCGATCGAATCGCCGAACCAGGCATCGTTACTGACGTTGACCAGAATGCCGGCCTCCGGCAGTGCGTAACGTAGTTCGGTGCTGTAGGCATCTTCGTAGCAAATAGCCACGGCGATTCGCTGACCACCTGCCGATTCCAGCAAATCCTGGTAATCCGCACCGGCTGCAAGGTCATTGTGCGGCAGATTCATCATTCGCATCCATTCACGCACCGTGGCGGGCACTGGAAAGTACTCGCCGAACGGCACGAGGTGTCGCTTGCGATAGGTTTGTCGGCGCTCACCGTCCAGCGCGATGACGCTGTTGTAAATCACAGTGCCGCCGCGTGCTTCATCGTCTTCGAGAATGCCCAGCAAGATCGTTTGACCACTCGCACGCGCGTCCGATTGCAGCAACGACAGGAACGTAGCTTCGCGACTGGTCAGCGACGGTATTGCAACCTCGGGCCAGACAACAATTTCGCTGTCCGGAAGCTTGCGTGTTTCTTCACGATAGTAGTCGAGCGTCGGCTGTTTTTGGCTGGCAAGCCATTTCTGCTCCTGAGGGATTCCGGCTTGCAGGATCGTTATGCGAACGGGCTCACCCGCTTCCTCAGTCCACTCCACGAATCCCAGGCCAATACCAAGCAACCATGGCACGACGGCGAAACCGGCGATGATCAGGCGTTGCGTACCGCGATTCATGATGGCGGCGAGCAATGTGGCCGACGTCAGGACAACCACAAACGAAACACCGTAGATGCCTGCAAGCGGAGCATAGGCAGCGAACGCTGTATCGACGTTGGCATAGCCGAACGCGAGCCATGGAAAACCCGTTAAGACCCATCCACGCAGCCACTCGACCAGCACCCAGACTGCCGGCGCGACCGCAATAAGCTGCAGGGGCTCGCCCTGCGTTAATCGACTGATGAGCCAGCCCGCAAGATACAGCCAGAACGACATGATGACCGTCAGGCCGAGCATGAGCATGACGCCAATCCAGACCGGAGCCTGACCGAATACCGCAACCGAGATGTAAATCCAGTAGGTGCCCGTCAGAAACAAGCCGAAGCCGTAGCAGAAACTGTGTCCTGCCGCATCACGCGGCGCCGCGGTCACGCAAACAAACAGGATCGGCAGCAGCAGAACCGGAATAAGGAGATGAAAGCCAAACGGCGCAAAGCCAAGCGTCGTCAGGCAACCCAGAATGAATGCGATCAAGCGGCTCAGCCGCGGCTGGTCGGCTGGCAGCGTCATGAATTGAGGAGCGTACGCCATCCGCTCAAGTTGCGTTCCGTTGTACCCGCAAGGATTCGATGCGGCGCTTGTCGGCCTGTGTCACGGCAAACTCGAAGCCACCAAATTCTACGTGCTCACCCCGGCGCGGTAATCGACCAAGCTCATGCATGACGAGACCGCCAATCGTATCGTAGTCTTCGTCATCAAGCGCACAATTGAAAAATTCATTGAAGTCTTCAATGCGCGTCAGTGCCCGCACCGCAAATTTCGGCCTGCCGTCGCGTTCACCATCCGCTCGAATAAACTCGGCTTCTTCGTGATCGTGTTCGTCATCAATTTCGCCGACTATTTCTTCCAGAACATCCTCAATCGTCAGCAATCCGGCAACGCCACCGTACTCGTCGACGACAATCGCCATGTGATTGTGACTTGCACGAAACTCCTTCAGCAACGCATTCAAGCGCTTCGACTCCGGAATGACCGACGCGGGTCGCAACAGCTTGCCAATCGGCAGATTTTTGGCTTCATCTTTACCGAAATAACGCAGCAGGTCTTTCGCGAGCAAGATCCCAAGCACTTCGTCACGGTCATCACCGATAACCGGAAAACGTGAATGACCGGATTCAACAATGACGGTGAGCATCTCATCGAAATCCTGCTCGATATCGATTACGACCATTTGCGAGCGCGGGATCATCACGTCACGCACCTGAATCTCGGATACCTCCAGCACACCGGCGAGCATGCTCTTCTCTTCGGCATCCAGATCGATTCCGGACTGTTGGATCATTTCCTGAATTTCGTCGCGGCTCCAGGGCTCACCCTTGATCGCACGCAGGACACGCGCAAACAGGCCGGTGGTTCCGTTGCCGCTGCTACTTGGCGGTTGGTCGTTCATTTGTGGGGATAGTAACAGCTTGTAATCATTAGGATCTATACGGGTCGGCCACGCTCTGCGTCGCCAAAATTCTGCTTTCGAGGCCTTCCATTTCCATGGCGTCGGCATCTGTCATGTGGTCGTAACCGAGCAGGTGCAACGTGCCGTGGACCAACATATGCGCCCAGTGATCGGCTAATTCCCGGGCCTGGGATGCTGCCTCGTCGCGCACGACTGCCGCGCAAACAACCACGTCACCAAGTGTCTGAACCGCTTCCGCGGGCAAGCCGTCGATCTTCCCTGCGGGAAATGACAGCACGTTAGTCGCTTCGTCCTTGTCCCGGTAATCGCGATTCAGAGTTCGTATCTCGTCAATATCGACTACCCGAACCGAGACCTCAGCATCACCTGTCACTTCGACGCCCGCTTCAGCAACCGCAATCCTCACCCATCCACAGATTATTTCCGCGTCCGGACTGTCCGCGTCATCGCATGCAAACTGCACGTCGACAGTGATTTCGCCCTGCGCATTCACTCGGCTTCATAGGCCTCAACAATTCGTCGCACCAACGGATGACGCACGATGTCGCGCGACGCGAAAAAGGTAAATGCAACGCCATCAACGTCTTGCAGTATTTTCGCTGCGTGGCTGAGCCCTGACGTCTGTTCGGGTGGCAAGTCGATCTGCGTTATGTCGCCGGTCACCACAGCGTGCGAGCCAAAACCAATGCGCGTCAAAAACATTTTCATTTGTTCCACGCTTGTATTCTGGGCTTCATCGAGAATGACGAATGATTCGTTTAGCGACCGCCCGCGCATGAACGCCAGCGGTGCGATCTCAATAACATTGCGTTCAATAAGTCGTGTGACATGTTCGGCGCCAATCATGTCGTACAACGCGTCATACATGGGTCGCAAATAGGGATCGACTTTCTGCGACAGATCCCCCGGCAGAAAGCCGAGTCTTTCACCGGCCTCAACCGCAGGCCGCACGAGTACGATTCGCCGCACCTCCTCGTTGTCCAGCGCTTCAACAGCCGCCGCCACGGCGAGGTAGGTCTTGCCGGTACCGGCAGGGCCAATACCGAAGGCCAGATTGTGCTGGCGTATGTTCGTCACATAGTTCTTTTGATTCTCGCCGCGTGGACGAATCTGCTTGCGGCTGGTTTGCACGACGATATCGACGTCGCTGTTGCTGCCGCCAGATGTCGGCGACGACTGCTCGTTGCTCACTGCGGGCTCCTGTTTCATGACCGACTCTTGCAGGTGTATGTGAACGCGTTCCGGATCAAGTCGCTCTCGATCCGTCAATTCGAACAAGGACTCGAGTACATCACCGCCGATCTCGGCGTCGACCGGCCGCCCTGTCACGCGGAAGTGGTTGCCACGGCTGGCAATCTCCACACCCAGGCGTGTTTCTATTTGTCGAAGGTGTTCGTCGAACTGGCCGCAGAGGTTGGCCAGACGTTGATTATCGGCGGGCTCAAGCACGATGTCCCGTGAGGTTTGCGTAGCGTCCAAGGTAACTTAAGACTACGCCGCGACCAGATTATCTGCAAGACGCCCGCGGAGGGAGTTAGGCAGTGCCTCGGAGATCACAACGTCGACGAATTGACCGATCATCGACTCGTTGCCATCGAAGTTAACCCAACGCATATTCTCTGTGCGGCCCGCAACCTGATTCGCGCTCTTCCTGGACAATTTTTCGACCAGTACGCGCTGCGTCGACCCTATCATTCCACGACTGATGTCCATCGCCTGCTGGTTAACACGCTGCTGCAGGATCCGCAGCCGTTCTTTCTTGACCTCGACCGGCGTGTCGTCAGCAAGACTCGCTGCCGGTGTTCCGGGACGGGGGCTGTAGATGAACGAAAATGACTGGTCGAAACCGATTTCCGCTATGAGGTTCATGAGTGCTTCGAAATCACCGTCGGTCTCACCTGGAAATCCAACGATAAAATCGGATGACAGCGACAATGTCGGACGCACCTTGCGGAGTTTGCGGATTTTGCTCTTGTACTCAAGCACCGTGTGACCGCGTTTCATCGCCGCAAGAACGCGATCCGAGCCGTGTTGCACCGGCAAGTGCAGGTAACTCGCGAGCGATGGTACTTCCGCATAGGCCTGAATCAGGCTATCGGTAAACTCAACCGGGTGCGACGTCGTGAAACGAATTCGATCAATGCCCTCGATCGCGTCAACGTAGTAAATGAGCGTCGCAAGATCAGCGATGCTGCCATCGTGCATCGGACCCCGATAAGCATTTACATTCTGGCCAAGCAAATTTACTTCACGAACTCCCTGCTCTGCGAGTTGTGCAATCTCCTGAATCACGCCATCAAGCGGACGACTGATCTCTTCGCCACGCGTGTAAGGGACCACACAAAAGCTGCAGTACTTACTGCATCCTTCCATAACCGAGACGAACGCTGTCGGCCCTTCCGCACGCGGCTTTGGCAGGCAGTCGAATTTCTCGATCTCAGGAAATGAAATATCGACAACAGCCTCAGACTGTTTGCTGGCTGCATCGATTAACTGGGGAAGACGATGCAAGGTTTGTGGCCCAAACACGACGTCGACATACGGCGCTCGCTTGCTGATACCGTCGCCTTCCTGGCTCGCGACACATCCGCCGACGCCGATCATGACGCCTTTTTTCTTCTCTTTGATCTGACGCCAGCGCCCTAGCTGGGAGAACACTTTTTCCTGCGCTTTCTCGCGAATCGAACAGGTATTGACGAGCAGCAGGTCCGCATCCTCGGCCACATCCGTGCGCTCGTATCCGTGAGACTCGCGCAGCACGTCCGCCATCTTGTCCGAGTCGTACTCGTTCATCTGGCAGCCGAAGGTTTTAATGTAGAGTTTCCTGGACATGTGCGTATCTTAGCGCAAGGGTTGCAGCCCTACCGCACTAGCGGATGAATCCCATCGCCTCGAGTTTCACGAGAATCCGGTGTGCCGCCAGATCCGGCGTAATTCCGACCGTATCGATAACCATCTCGGCATTCTCAGGAATCTCGTAAGGGTCTGAAATTCCTGTGAATTCCTTAATGGTTCCCGCCCGCGCCATGGCGTATAGACCCTTGCGATCACGCGCTTCGCAGACTTCCAGCGACGTCGACACGTGAATCTCGAGAAAACCGCCAACCAGGCTGATCATTTCCCGAACCACGCGCCGCGTGCTCGTATACGGTGCGATCGGCGCACAGATCGCGATGCCACGATTCTTCGTGATCTCGCTCGCCACGTAGCCGATTCGCGTGACGTTCAGATCGCGGTGCTCCTTCGAAAAGCCCAGCTCGCTGGATAGATTCTTGCGAACGATGTCACCATCGAGCAGGCTGACAGGCCGGCCACCGATTTCCATGAGCTTGGTCATCAATGCATTCGCTATCGTTGATTTGCCGGAACCGGACAGGCCCGTGAAGAAGACCGTAAATCCCTGCTGGTGGCGCGGCGGATGCGTACGCCGCAATTCCTCAACAACGTCAGGAAACGAAAACCACTCTGGTATATCCAGGCCTTCGGCCAGACGCCGGCGCAACTCCGTGCCGGAAATGTTCAGGACCGTGTCGTCATCCGATGTTTCATCGATCGGCACGTACTGCGCACGATTTTCCGCGTAAACCATCAACTGGAACGGCACCATTGTGATATCGAGCTCATCGGCATGCTCTTTGAGCAGCGCTTGCGCGTCGTAGGGTCCGTAGAAGTCTTCGCCGTTCGAGTCCTTGCCGGGACCAGCGTGATCGCGGCCAACGATCAGGTGCGTGCAGCCGAAGTTTTTGCGAATGATCGCGTGCCACATGGCTTCGCGAGGCCCACCCATGCGCATGGCGAGCGGCAGCAGACTCAGCATCGTTGTCTGATCAGGATAGCGATCAAGGATGTGTTCGTAGCATCGCACTCGCGTGAAGTGATCCACATCGCCGGGCTTCGTCATGCCGACGACCGGATGAATAAGAAGATTCGCCTCGACATCTCTCGCCGCCCGCAGCGTTAACTCCTGGTGCGCCCGGTGCATTGGATTTCGCGTTTGGAACGCAACAACCTTGCGCCAGCCAAGCTTCCGGAATCGGTCGCGCATTTCAGCCGGCCCGTCTCGCAGATGTTTGAAGTCGTAGTGCGTCGGCACCTCAATGCCTGCAAGCTTTCCGCCCACATACACGGGGTTGGCGATATTGTTCAGGTAATGGACCGCAGGGTGCGCTTCATCGCTGGAGCCATAGACGCTCTCGGCCTCGATTTTCTTGTTCGGCGTCCAGATGTCGCCCACTTCGATCGTCGCAATGACCACGCCTTCAAGATCGCGCAGTGCGACCTTGTCGCCTGATTTGATCTTCGAAGAAAATTCTTCGCTCACATCCAGCATGATCGGCATCGGCCAAAGCACGTCGGACGTCAGCCGCATCCTGGCAACCACCGAATCGTAGTCAGCCTGGTTCAGAAATCCCTCTAGCGGCGAAAATGCACCGTTCAGCAGCAACTCGATATCGCACAGCTGGCGTTCGGTCAGATCCCATGACGCATACTCACGCGCCGCGTCTTGCTCTTTGCTGGCAGCGTCTGCCGATAAATACAAATTCTTGAGGTCGCCGCCGTGCGGCTGTTTGAAAGCACCCATTCTCTTATTTGTCCTGGTAAAAATGAAACAGGCTAGCGTCCTGCTAGCCCGTGTAAATTAATTATTGATTATCTAGCTAGTGGTCCAACAAGGTTGGACCACCAGATCAAAACGGTATGTCGTCGTCAAAATCATCGGCCGGAGGCGGCGGCGAATCCTTACCACCGTCGGACTGTCCACGCGAACCGCCACCTGAAGG
>JADFLJ010000046.1 GCA_022564475.1 Pseudomonadota bacterium | reverse complement strand
GAGGCGCAGAAGCAATTGTACCTCAAGCACCTCGCCAAGCCCTACGGCATGATACTCGTGACCGGACCGACGGGCTCGGGCAAGACGGTCTCGCTATACACGGGCCTGAACATTCTCAACACGGAAGACCGTAACGTATCGACCGCGGAAGACCCGGCCGAAATAAATCTACCCGGTATTAACCAGGTAAACGTCAATCCGAAAGTCGGCCTGACGTTCGCAACGGCGCTAAGAGCCTTCCTGCGACAGGATCCTGATGTGATCATGGTGGGTGAGATTCGGGATATCGAGACGGCTGATATCGCTATCAAGGCCGCGCAAACGGGTCACCTGGTGCTCTCGACCTTGCACACCAACGACGCACCGCGCACGCTGACGCGCCTCGTGGACATGGGCGTAAAGCCCTACGCGATCGCGCACTCCGTGAGCCTGATCATTGCTCAGCGCCTCGCAAGAAAACTTTGCGATAACTGCAAAGAAGTCAGGGACATCCCGCGTAAAGCGCTCGAAAAAGAAGGCTTCGTCGAGAAGGACCTCGACCAGCTTACGATCTTCGGACCGAAAGGCTGCAAAAGCTGCAATGACGGCTACAAGGGCCGTATCGGCATCTTCCAGGTCATGGAAATATCGGAGGTTATGAGACGCATAATCATGGAAGGTGGCAACTCGATGCATATTGCGGATCAGGCTGCCAAAGAGGGGGTCATCGATCTTCGACGGGCTGGACTAAACAAAGTCAAGGACGGGGTTACCAGCCTGGAAGAGATAAATCGGGTTACAATTGAATAGCTTAGGCTTGGGCTGACGGACAAAAAAGATGGCTGAGACAGCAATGATGAAATCACCGTTCCTCTGGGAAGGAACGGATCGTAAGGGTAAGAAGGTCAAAGGCAAGTCGATGGCTGCCAACGAGGCAGCCGTACGCGCCGACCTTCGACGACAGGGCGTCGTTCCGAAGCGCATTCGCAAGCAGAGGAAGGGCTTGTTCGCAGGCGGCGGCACGATCACTTCGGCCGATATTTCGATATTCAGCCGGCAGCTCGCGACGATGCTGGGTGCTGGCATTCCGCTGGTGCAGGCATTTGATATTGTCGGTGCCGGCCACGAAAACGCTGCGATGCAAAAGCTCATCGCAGCGATCAAGGCTGATGTCGAAGGCGGCAGCTCGCTGGCCGAGTCGATCGCCAAGCATCCACTCCATTTCGATGATTTGTTTGTCAGCCTCGTAGAGGCGGGTGAGCAAGCAGGAGCTCTCGAAACACTGCTCGACAAGATCGCAACATACAAAGAAAAAACCGAGGCCATCAAGAAGAAGATCAAGAAAGCGCTGACCTACCCGGCAGCGGTATTGGTTGTCGCCCTTGTCGTTACGACAATTCTTTTGATCTTTGTTATCCCGGCATTCGAGGACCTGTTCCAGGGCTTTGGTGCCGATCTGCCAACATTCACACGCATGGTGATCGACTTATCCAAATTCGTGCGTGAACAAGGTTTTCTAATCGCAACAATGATGGGTGGCTCGGTAGCCGCATTTCTTTACTTCAAAAAGCGCTCACGAGCGATGCGCCATTTCCTCGATCGCATGATGTTGAAGGCACCTGTCATTGGGCCCATTCTTGAGAAAGCTGCGATTTCTCGCTATGCACGCACGCTGTCAACGATGTTTGCCGCCGGCGTACCGCTGGTTGAGGCACTGGAATCGGTTGCTGGCGCTACCGGCAATATCGTCTATGAGATTGCCGTTCTGCAGATTCGCGACGAAGTAGCTACAGGTCAGCGCCTGCAGGTCGCAATGGAAAATACGAACCGATTCCCGAACATGGTCATTCAAATGATCGCGGTGGGTGAAGAATCGGGTTCCCTCGACGAAATGACGGCAAAGGTCGCGGACTTTTACGAGGAAGATGTTGATAATGCGGTCGACAATCTAAGCTCACTGCTCGAGCCGTTGATCATGTCGATTCTGGGAGTACTCGTCGGCGGACTCGTCGTCGCAATGTACCTTCCGATCTTCAAGCTGGGTGCAGTCGTCTAGTTAGAAAGGACAATTTGCAAAAAAACGGCGTTCGGAGGACACTCCGGACGCCGTTTCCATATGTGCACTTCATGATTGGAGACAGTGCATGATTGAACTACTGAGCGGGTCACCCGCCCTGTTTATTGTTGTCGTTATCGCATTCACGCTCCTGATTGGCAGCTTCCTGAATGTGGTGATCTACCGCCTCCCCGTCATGATGGAGCGCGACTGGCGCGAACAATGCAAGCAACTCTGTGAATCGCCGGGAACAGACCTGCCTGAAGGACGATTTGATCTCGTCATACCGAGATCACGTTGTCCCGGCTGCGGCAATCAAATTACGGCCCTGCAGAATGTGCCCGTTCTGAGCTATCTCGTCCTCGGTGGGAAGTGCGCGAACTGCAAGAATCCGATCTCGCCGCGCTACCCGATCGTGGAAGCGTCGACAAGCCTTCTGGCTGCCATTGTCGCCTGGCATTTTGGCGTGGGCTGGGAAGCGCTGATGGGCGTGGTTCTGACGCTGTTTCTTATCCCGATCACGATGATCGATTTCGACCACCAGCTCATTCCCGATTCGATCGTATTGCCGCTCATGTGGATTGGCCTGGGCATGAGCTTGTTCAATCCACTGCCAGGAAGTCAGACCCTGTTTATCTCCAGCGGAGACGCAATCATTGGGGCCATTGCAGGCTACGTGAGCCTCTGGACCGTCTATCAGCTGTTCAAGCTGGCCACGGGCAAGGAAGGCATGGGATACGGGGATTTCAAGTTGCTCGCGGCACTGGGTGCATGGCTGGGCTGGCAGCAGCTGCCAATGATCATATTGATGTCCGCTGTCGTCGGCGCCGTCGTCGGCATTGCACTGATCATTTTTCGTGGCAGAGACCGGCAAATCCCGATGCCCTTTGGCCCCTTTCTCGCTGCCGCCGGATGGATCACGATGCTCTGGGGCGAGCAGATCTGGAATGCGTACATGGAGATAATGTTCCGGTGACTCGCGACGCCAGAACATTAGAATCATCACCAATGCGAATCGGCCTTACAGGAGGCATCGCCAGTGGTAAATCGACGGTCGCTGACATGTTTGCGGCACTCGACGTAGCCATCATCGACACGGACCTGATTGCGCGAGAGATCGTTGCACCGGGAGAACCCGCGCTGGAAGAAATACGGCATGAATTCGGCGACAGCGTTTTTGATGACGAGGGAAATCTGGACCGCAGCGCCATGCGACAAATCGTTTTCGCTGATCGCGACGCGCGAAAACGCCTCGAGTTAATAACGCACCCTCGAATCCAGACCGTCGCCTACCAGCAGGCAGCCGACGCCGGTGGTCGCTACCAGCTCATCGTCGTGCCATTGCTGACAGAGTCTCCTATGCGCGATTTCGTTGACCGGATCCTGGTCGTCGACTGCGATGAAAAAACCCAGATAAGGCGTCTGGTGGCTCGTGACAACGAATCCGAAGGTCAGGCACGTCGTATACTGGCGGCGCAAGCGAGCCGTGACGAACGATTGGAAATCGCGGATGATGTTGTTCGAAATGACGGCGATCTTGAAGCCACGTTGCAACAAGTCCAAACCTTGCACCATCGTTATCTGGCCCTGACTACCACCGTCAAATAATACGCCGATAAAATAAAATTCGGGCTATTTGCTCCCACTACCCGACTGGCGCAGAATACAGCGATGGTCAAACCGGCAAAAGACATTGCCGCCCGGACAGCGGTCGAACGCTCCTTTTATGAACAACCGCTGAACGAACGGATGCGCACGTTCCTGCGACTTGAGTTCCTGTACCAGCAAATTCTGTACAACAGTGAAATTGAGACCGATTTCGCGACACGCGCGTCCATTTCAAGCTTGCTGGAGACGCTCGCAATCCTCTCCAGGGGCGATATCCGCAGCGAAGTACACAAGGAACTCGAACATCAACTCAGTACGCTGCAACAATTCCAGAGCCAGCCAGGGGTCGACACACGCCGGCTGGACACGCTGACGCAAAACCTCACCCGCAACCGCGAGCGGCTTTCCGGAGTCGGCACGCGTTTCCTGCAATCCATCAAGGACAGCGAATTCCTGAATGCCGTTAAACACCGCAGCGCGATTCCCGGTGGTACCTGCGAATTCGATCTGCCGGAATACAGCCACTGGCTGCGACAAGCGTTTACACGCCGGCAGCAGGATCTCAATTCCTGGATCGATGATATTCGGCCCGTGTGCGATGCCGTTGCAGAAATCATGTGGTTGATACGCGAATGTACGATGGCCACAGACAAACTCGCTATCAACGGTATGTATCAACACAATATGCAAAAAGACGTGTGTTGTCGTTTGCTGCGTGTCAGCCTTGCCGAGGGCGCAAGCTTGTTTCCTGAAATAAGCGGCAGTCAGCACCGTTTTACGGTGCGATTTCTCGAATGGTCAACGGTGTCGCATCGGGCTGTGCAAACCGGGCACGACGTGCCATTCCAGCTGAGCGTCTGCTAGAACCGATACAGGCTCTGCAGTTTCCCGATCACCGGCAGATCGGCGGGTAACAAATCTACGCCGGCCAATGCGTCCACGGTGACCCACTTCAGGCCCTGCCCTTCAAGGCCACGCGCTTCGTTCTGCCATTGAGTTACCAGAAAAAAATCAATTTCGACGTGACGATCCGGGTATTCGTGCCGCAGGCTCATGAGATGATCGCTGGCAAGCATCTGCACACCGATCTCCTCACTTAACTCTCTGGCCAGGGCCTCTTCCAGCTCCTCCCCTGCGCCGATCTTGCCACCCGGAAACTCCCACAGCCCCTGAAACGGCCCGTCTTCGATGCGCTCCGTGACCAACACTCGTCCGTCGATATCACGGAGAATGCCGGCAACGACCTTGAGTCGTCTCAGGTCAGCTTGCCGTGGCACTGTTTGTATTTCTTGCCCGAACCACAGGGGCAGGCTTCGTTACGGCCGATTTTGCGATCTGTGCGCACGAAGGTGCTGATCTTTTCGGCCGCCTTTCTGGCGCCCGCTGATTGCTGCTCAGCGCCCAGCGTCGGCACTTTTGCATGCTTGAAATGCATCGCCTCTGCACGACGTCGCTGCGCATCCATCTCGGCAAGCTCTTCTTCGCTCTGGATTCGAACACGCGCCAACAGGCTGATAATGTCGTGCTTCACTTCCTCGAGCATTCTGCCGAACATATCAAACGCTTCACGTTTGTATTCCTGCTTCGGATTTTTCTGCGCGTAGCTGCGCAAGCCAATTCCTTGCCGCAGATAATCCATCGCTGCCAAATGTTCTTTCCAGTGGTGATCAAGTTGCCGCAGCATCATCTGTTTTTCAACATTGCGCATAAGCTCGCTGCCAACCACGGCTTCCTTTGCCGCATACGCGTCGTCAGCGGCTTTAACGCATATCTCGCGCACGCCCTCTGAATTGAGCATCTTGTCGTCCTGCAGCATTTTCGCGACATCGACACTCAGCCCAAAATCTGCCTCCAGTGCATGCGTCAGGCCATCGATATCCCATTGCTCCTCCAGGCTGTCTGGCGGTATATGCAACTCAACCGTATTGGACACGACTTCTTCCCGAATGGCTGCAACAGAGTCGCCGATTTCGTCCGCATCCATGAGTTCGGAGCGTTGATGGTAAACAACCCGGCGCTGGTCGTTGGCAACGTCGTCGTACTCCAGCAGATTCTTGCGAATATCGAAATTGTGCGCCTCAACTTTGCGTTGCGCTCGTTCAATTTGACGCGACAGCAGCTTGCTTTCGATGGCTTCGCCCTCGCGCATGCCCGCGCGGGACAGCAGCGACTTGGTGCGCTCAGGATCACCGAAGATTCGCATCAAGGTATCTTCCATGGACAGGTAGAAACGACTGGAGCCCGCATCTCCCTGGCGCCCGGATCGGCCACGCAGCTGATTATCAATACGCCGCGATTCATGGCGTTCCGTGCCAATAATGTGCAGGCCTCCCGAGGCCAGCACGGCCTCATGGCGCTGCGGCCACTCCGCACGTACCTTCTCTTTTTCCTCGCTGCTACTGGCTGCGGCGAGGGCTGCCTCAAGGTTACCGCCGAGTACGATATCGGTGCCGCGGCCTGCCATGTTGGTCGCGATCGTGATGGCGCCCGGCCGACCTGCGTTTTGCACGATATGCGCCTCGCGCTCGTGCTGCTTGGCGTTCAGGACACTGTGCTTGATCTTGTGTTGCTTGAGAATGCCCGACAGCAGTTCGGACGTCTCAATCGACGTCGTGCCCACCAATACGGGCTGGCCACGCTCGCGACAATCGGTGACGTCTTCAATAATTGCCTCGAATTTGTCTTTCTCCGTCAAATAAACGAGGTCCGGCTGGTCATCACGCACCATGGGCATGTGCGTCGGTATGACGACAACCTCAAGGCCATAGATGGACTGAAACTCGAACGCCTCGGTATCGGCCGTTCCCGTCATTCCGGACAGGTTTCTGTACAGACGGAAATAATTCTGGAACGTAATAGACGCGACCGTCTGGTTCTCGCTCTTGATCGCCACGCCTTCTTTCGCCTCGATCGCCTGATGCAGGCCATCAGACCAGCGGCGACCCGGCATTGTCCGGCCCGTAAATTCGTCAACGATGACGATTTCGCCATCCTTGAGGATATATTCAACGTCACGTTGATAAATCGCGTGCGCACGTAATGCGGCATTGAGGTGATGGACAAGTCGAATATTGGTCGCGTCGTAGAGACTCTCACCTTCGGCGAGCAGGCCTGCCTTGGCCATCAGCATCTCTATTTTTTCATTGCCCTCCTCGGTGACGTGCGCCTGCTTCGCCTTCTCGTCGATCGTGTAATCGCCACGTTGCACGAGCTTGCAGGTTGGAATTTTCTCGCTGTCATCTTCCAGCACGACATCCGCTTCGCGCGCCTCAGCCAGTGCGATCGCAGCTTCAAGTGCCATAACGTTGTCGTCACTGTCGGGAATTTTGACGGGCTTGCCGGCACTGTCGACTAACGCGACTTGACGCGCTGTGATGTCATAATTCACCGCTGCCTCTGTTTCCTCTTGCGGCTTCAGCTGCGGGATCAACTTGTTGATCTGCGCGTACAACTCCGTACTCGCCTCGGCGGGGCCCGAAATAATCAATGGCGTGCGCGCCTCATCGATCAGGATTGAGTCGACCTCATCGACAATCGCGAAATTAAGGTCGCGCTGCGCCTTGTCCCTGGTCGCGAAAGCGAGGTTGTCGCGCAAGTAGTCAAAACCAAGCTCATTGTTGGTCGCGTAAGTAATGTCGCTGTCGTAAGCCGATTTCTTTTCTTCCTGAGTCTGGCCACTCTTCGACACGCCGACGGTCAGGCCGAGAAACTCGTATATCGGCCGCATCCAGTCCGCGTCGCGTTGCGCCAGGTATTCGTTGACCGTGACAATATGCACACCATTGCCACTCAACGCGTTCAGGTAAGCCGGCAGTGTCGCGACGAGTGTTTTTCCTTCGCCCGTCCGCATCTCTGCGATATTGCCATCGTGCAGCACCATGCCACCGATCAGCTGCACGTCGAAGGGACGCATGCCCATCGTCCGCACCGATGCTTCACGGACCACCGCGAACGCTTCCGACAGGACGTCGTCCAGCCCCTCACCCTGCTGTACACGCGATTTGAGTTCTTCGGTTTTGGCACGCAGCTCTTCGTCCTTTAAGGACTGCATGCCCTCTTCAAATTCGTTGATTTTGCTAACGACCCTCGAATACTGGCGCAGTAGCCGTTGATTACGACTGCCAAAGATATGGGTCAAGAAATTGGCCACAGAGGACTCCTGGAAGATGGCGAGAGCGGCGACGGGTCGCCGACGAAACAAAGCGGGTTATTCTAGAGTTTTGCCACGCTAATTAGAATCCAAAGAAGCTATTTGTGGGCAAAAAAAGCGAACACAAGCCATCATTCCCGGCTTGATCGACCAGGAATGGGCTTTAATTGTCTGTTGGCTTATTTGGTGGTGTCGCGGATGAAATTGACAGGATTGACGCGTACCCCGTTGCGCAGCACTTCGAAATGCAAATTGGGGCCGGTTGCGCGGCCGGTTTCACCCATCAGGGCCACGGCCTGACCCTTTCTGACTTCATCGCCGACTTCGACGAGATTTTCTGAATTATGCGCGTATCGCGTTGCATAGCCGTTGCCATGGTTAATCTCAACCATGATGCCGTAGCCGTATCGATCACCCGACCAGGTGACAACACCGTCTGCCACAACCGATATCTCCGCACCCTGCTTGCCTGCAAAATCGATACCCGTGTGATTGGCCAACTTGCCCGTGAACGGGTCCGTGCGCTTGCCGAAGTAAGACGAGATCCAGCCGACATTAACCGGGCGACCCTGCGGGTAGACGCGTTTCTGCAGGTTTTCATTCATGAGCACGCTCTCGAGTACCCAGAGCTGTGCCTCACGATTCTTTAGCCGCAGATCCAGCGAGGCCATGGCTGCTACAACGTCGGGAATAGCGACATTGGAACCGTTCGGAACGCGCTCTTCCGGGCCACCCAGTGCCGGTACCGAATCAAAGTCAAATTCTCCGTCTTCAATCTCTGCCATCTCGGTGAGTCGGCGTCCAAGAGCATCGAGGCGGATAACGCGTGCATTCAATTGCGCAATGCGAATGGCCATCGCGTCAATATTGTCTTCATTTTCCCGACGTATGGTCGCAATATCGTCCTGCTGCAATTGCAACTCTTCGCCGAGGTTTGCCAGTTCGTAGACGCTTACGCCAGAACCGGTATTGGACGAATACCAATAGCCTCCGGTGAAGCTCAGCACACCGAGCACAACTGCAAACGCCATGCCGATCAGACCGGCCATCAGGCCCGTTAAATTTATTTGTAGAGGCTTACCCAGCCCCTTGCCAAATATGACAACATTCATTGAAAATGCCTCGGAGACGCATTGCTCAAGTAGTTTGTGTTAGCGCCGCAAGTCGCTTTAAGTTTTTTAGTTGTAGACCCGCAGTAATACATCGTTCGGTAGCCCCGCTGTCCTAGGAATAATCCCTTAGACCGGTGGTTTTGCGACCCCGTTTTTCAGCGGGTATGCCTTTATCGAGTGGGAAACTATGCATAATGTCGGTTTTCATTACAAGATCATTAGCTTCGAACGGTGACCCGGGTCACCCGACCCTCGCCCGAAATACTAACTACGTCACACTTTTATGACCGCCAAAAAGCTCGCAAACCTTCTAAACGCCAACGAAAACGGGGACTTAGGTAAACTCGTGCGACGTGCCCGCGATATGGGCGAGCTGACGGCCGCGTTGGCCAGAGCGCTGCCTGAGGAGCTTGCCGGGGGCCTCGTTGCCGCCAATATCCGGGGGAATAGCGAGTTAGTGCTGATTTGCCCGTCGTCCGCCTGGGCTTCACGCCTGCGATTCGAGGAGACAACGCTGCTTAAAGCGGCGAAAACTCATGGCATCAGTGTCGACAAGGTCTCAGTCCGGGTCGCGCGTGTCGATTACAATGGCGGCGAGTAAATCAACGCAGAATGAGGCCTGAAATAGATGACGAGCGATAACCTCGAGGTCGCTATCCTCGTGCCATGTCACAACGAGGAAGTCACGATCGCAAACGTCGTGCGTGATTTTCGTGCACAAATCCCGAATGCTGCGATATACGTCTACGACAATAATTCGACCGATAACACGGCGCAGGTCGCCGCTGATGCGGGCGCGATCGTGCGTAAGGAAACACAGCAAGGTAAGGGCCATGTCGTCAGACGCATGTTTTCGGACATCGAGGCCTCTGTATTTGTTCTGGTGGATGGCGACGACACCTATGACGCGGCCAGCGTTGGCAAACTGATCGACACATTGCTCAGCGAACATGTCGATACGGTCAATGCGCGGCGTGTCAGCAATGTGGACAAGGCATATCCTTTCGGCCACCAGTTTGGCAACCGCATGCTTACGGGCATCGTTAACTGGCTTTTTGGAAAACGCTGCACAGACATTCTTTCCGGTTACCGGGCGTTTTCAAGGCGCTTCGTTAAATCCTTTCCCGCGCTCTCGACCGGCTTCGAAATCGAAACCGAACTCACTGTGCATGGCCTGTCTCTGAACATTCCGATGGCCGAGATCGACACGCCCTACAAAGACCGTCCTGAGGACAGCGATAGCAAGTTAAACACCTATCGGGACGGTTTTCGCATCTTGTGGACGATCATGATTCTGACAAAAGACTATCGGCCGTTTTTCTTTTACTCAATTATCAGCGCTGTTCTCGCGGGCTTATCGCTGGCGACCGGCATTCCAATCGTCATCGAATTTCTCAATACGGGTCTCGTACCGCGATTCCCCACGGCGTTCCTGGCGGCCAGCGTCATGGTGCTGGCTTTTCTGTCACTGGCCACCGGGCTAATCCTTGACTCGGTCGCCCGCGGTCGCCGTGAGGTCAAGCGTCTGCATTACCTTGCTCTAACGTGGCTTGGTCAAAGCCGGCGTGGCGCTTCGCGGCAGAACTAATGCCGCACGTCATTGTTCAGCAAGCTGGCCGCTTCATCATCGTAGGCGCGATCGGCTTCCTTGTAGACGCTGGAATTCTCACGATACTGCACAGCGTTTTCGAATTTAGCCTCTTGCATGCGCGTCTTTGCTCTTTCGCTGCCGCTGTGACGGTGACGTGGTACCTCAATCGGCAGCACACGTTCTTCGACCGAAAGGACACACGCGTTGTCCACGAGTGGGGCCGATACGTCGCTGTAAACAGTATCGGTGCCCTTCTCAACCTGGGCATCTTCCTGTTACTCGCCTATCGATTCGCGCTATTCGCCAGCTGGCCGATTATTCCACTTGCGATTGCTTCGGCCATCGCCCTGTTTTTTAATTTTTTCGCGTCCCGACAGCTCGCTTTTCGTGGCGGTCAGTCAGCGAGAAAATCCACTGGAGCGACATGAATAAGTCGTTGCCCTATTGGCTAGCCTGGTTCGTTTTCACACTCATTGCGGCTGCAATTGCAATGCTGTACACGACGGCTGCGTATGTGGACGGCCAGTACATCCCGGCGGGCAACGATTCGTTTTATCACGCCACACGAATTATTGACGCTGCAATCGGTGAGCGAGGTTTCTACCAGTTCGATTCGATGATTCATGTACCGGAAGGCAGCTGGATAACGTGGCCCTGGGCATACGATTACCTGATGTCCGTTGCTCTGCGCATCGGCTTGTGGCTGCGCCCCGACATGCCGCCGATGAAATTCCTGGCCCATGTCCCGGTCTTCTGGGTGTTCGTCAATACGGGGATCCTGACGTTGATCGCCAGGGAAGTTCGACTCGGCGTTGCGCCAACGGCGATCGCTCTTTTGGCGTTCTCGTTATTGCCGCTCACGCAAAACCTGCACGGACTTGGACTGATCGATCATCACTTTATTGAGCTCACGTTCATGCTATTGGTCGTTTTGTTCGGCCTGCGATTCTTCGAACGACAGCAGGCCAGCGATGCTGTTTTCCTGGGCGTCGTACTCGGCATCGCGAGCGCTTTTCACAACGGCTTGTTCGTACTGCAGATTCCGGTGCTGGCGGCTGTCTTTCTGCTGTGGCTGCGCTCGGCCGACCTGCCCTCAAAGAGTCTGCTGTGGCTGGGTGGCACTCTGTTTGTCGCCACCTTACTTGTTGTCTTGCCATCGGCAGCATTTCACGACCTGCAATTCGAATTCTGGACGCTGTCCTGGTTTCACCTTTATGTGGCATTCGGAAGCGCGGTTGTATTGATATTTCTGGCTCTACGCCACCGCAACAACCTTAATTTGGGCCTGTTCGCCTTGCTCGGTCTGGCGATGCTTGTGCCGATATTCGCCAGATTGGCCACAGGCGTGACCTTTCTGGCGGGCGAACTCGAGATCATCCGCAATATCAGCGAAGTGCAGAGCCCGGTGTCGCGATGGTTCGAGCCAGGGGGTGTTGCCTGGGTTAGCTCTTTGTACAGTTGGCTGATACTGGCCGCACCGCCGCTGGTAATTTTTCACCTCATCTCGCTGTTCAGGAAATCCAGGCCAGAGGCTGTTTTCCTGTCCGTCGTCATGGTCTTCGGGATCGTTTTGATGCTCTCGCAGTATCGTTTGCATCCCTTCGGCTCGTGGGCGCTTATCCTCGGCAGCTTGCTCGCCGTTGATGTTTTACGCCAAAAAACTCAGGCGACAACACTCCTTACGTCCGCGATCACGCTCGCGATCCTCGCGATCGCGTTGCAGCCGCCGTTAAGACATCAGCTGTTTAAACGAGCGCCGCCAGGACTTGACCGCGACTACGCAGCGAGTCGCAGTCTGTATCCTGTTCTCGCCGATGCTTGCAGCAAGTCACCGGGTACGGTCCTTGCTCTGGCGGATGATGGTCACCCGATTCGATATCACACCGACTGCAGCGTAGTTGTGAATAATTTCCTGATAACGCCTTTGCACATGCAGAAAATGCGGCAAGTCGATTCGATGCTGCAGATGCGGCCCCAGTCCTTGTTGGACTTAACAGATATTCGATATGTGTTCGTTCGCTTGAACGACGTGTTTTTTTCGGGGCTCAATGGCGTCGAGCCGACACCGGTCGACGTGATCAGGCAACACAACTCTCCGCTGTTTCTTGAGCTCGCATTTGCGAAGAGTATACCGGTCGGATATCGCCTGATTGACGAACTTCGAGTCGACGATGAGCGGGATTTCGCGTTTGCTCGTGTCTTCGAGATCACGCGCGACTCCGAACAATAGTTTGTCTTGATCAGGCGTAGGACGGTGTCGCGTAGGAAATCGGTGACTTGCGAGAGTCCTCAAAAGTCACTTCTTCCCAGGCCGATTCATCCGCAAGCAACGCGCGAAACAGCTTGTTGTTGAGATCGTGTCCCGACTTGTAAGCGCGAAGTTCACCAATCAAACTATGACCCAGCAAGTAGGCATCGCCAATCACGTCGAGTATCTTGTGAATCACAAATTCATTCGCATAACGCAGCCCGTCTTCGTTAAGAATCCGATAATCATCCAGGACGATCGCATTATCCATGCTGCCACCGAGCGTCAGATTTCGCTCGCGCAATGCTTCAACATCCCTCAGGAAACAAAAGGTTCGTGCGCGGCTGACCTCTTTGAGGAATGAAGATGACGAAAAGTCGATTTGTGCCCGCTGGTCAATTTTGTTGAACACAGGGTGGTTGAAATACACCTCGAAGTCGACCTTGAAACCATTGAACGGCCTGAGTTCAACCCACTTATCGCCATCTTCGACTCGTATCGTTTTCTTAATGCGAATAAATCGCTTCGCTGCATTTTGCTCTTCGATTCCAGCTGACTGCAACAGGAAAATAAATGGACCGGCACTGCCGTCCATGATCGGAACTTCCGGAGCCGAAAGATCAATATTAATGTTATCGATGCCAAGCCCGGCCAGGGCCGCAAGCAAATGTTCAACTGTCGCAACTTTTACGCCGTCTTTTATCAGCGTCGTGCCCAGCATCGTCTCGCCAACCAACAATGGATCGGCAGGAATATCAACGGGCTCATCGAGATCGACTCGGCGAAAAGTAATACCTGAATTCACTGCAGCCGGACGCAGAGTCATATAGACCTTGTCGCCCGAATGCAATCCGACGCCTGTGGCGCGAATGGCGGTTTTGAGGGTTCTTTGTCGCAGCATTGGCATGACGCGGGAAAGCCTATCAGCGTATTGAAAACTCTTCAAGGTTTTCAGTGTGTTAGAAGCCGGCCCGGAGCAACCGGACCGACCCTGCGGAGGACTTGCTACGCGGGCGAGTGAGTAGCGCCCGCGATCCCAACAACGGCTATTAGTCAGCCTGGCGGCGGAGAAAGGCCGGAATATCAAGCAAATCTTCCTGCAATCCGCCCGCTTCCAGGCCATCACCAACGGCACGCTGGCGCTGTACGGTCGGCTTGTCCAGCCCATGATAGTTCGGCTCTGCCTGCGCAATCTGGCGCCTGACGATACGCATCGGAGATTCGGCATTTGCCTTGCCCTGACCGAGGCCCGTCGCGACGACCGTTACCCGAATACGATCGGTCATATCCGGGTCGATGACCGTACCAATTACGACGGTCGCATCGTCGGAGGTGAACTCCTTGACCGTGTTGCCAACTTCCTGGAACTCCCCAATCGAAATGTCCATGCCGGCCGTTACGTTCACAAGGATACCATTTGCTCCGGAAAGATTGATGTCTTCAAGCAATGGACTGGACACGGCCGCCTCGGCCGCCTCGCGCGCCCGATCCTCGCCTGAAGCCTCGCCCGTCCCGATCATGGCCATGCCCATTTCAGCCATGACGGTCTTGACATCGGCAAAGTCGACGTTGATCAGTCCTGGTCGCGTAATGAGTTCGGCAATTCCCTGTACTGCGCCTTGCAGTACCTGATTTGCTGACTTAAAGGCATCCAGCAACGTCGTTTCGCCGCCCAGAACTGCCAGCAACTTCTCGTTTGGAATCGTGATCAATGAATCGACGGATTTGCCAAGTTCAGCAATGCCCTGCTCGGCGATCGCCATGCGCTTGTTGCCTTCCATCAGGAACGGTTTGGTAACCACCGCGACTGTCAGAATGCCCAACTCCTTGGCAACCTGGGCGACGATGGGTGCCGCACCCGTTCCCGTGCCGCCGCCCATGCCGGCTGTAATAAACAACATGTCAGCGCCTTCGATGGCGTCGTGAATCCGGTCACGATCCTCCATCGC
>JADFLJ010000221.1 GCA_022564475.1 Pseudomonadota bacterium | reverse complement strand
CACCAGATTTGGAGTGGTAGTTCAGTTGGTTAGAATACCGGCCTGTCACGCCGGTGGTCGCGGGTTCGAGTCCCGTCCACTCCGCCAATAAAAATGCCCGGCCCCCTGCAAGGGGACCGGGCTTTTTTTGGCGCGAGCGACGGACTCGGTTCCGCGAAGCGGGTTTCGACAAAACGCGCCGCAGGCGGCCCCGCGTTTTTTCGTAGGAGCGGCTTCAGCCGCGACTGGTCGTACGCAAGACCTTGGCGTCAGCTCCCGTCTCAGCTAGACTTCCCGCCCTCCTAAAGCAAGACAGACACAATTCCATGTTGCAACAAATGCGCGAAAAATTTACGGGCACATTCGCCTTCATTATCCTGGGAGTGCTCGGCGTTTCCTTCGTCTTCTTCGGTCTCAGCTACAGCTTTTTGGGCAACCCTGTTGTCGCCAAAGTCGATGGCGAGGAAATCAATGTCGGCGTGTTCGAAGGTAAGTATCGTGAAGCAATCCAGCGCAATCCGCAGCTGGCGTCGCTCTCGAGTGAGCTTCGGGTACAGGTCCGACGCAGCGTTCTTGATCAGCTTATCGCTGAACAACTGCTGGAAAACTTTCTCAACGACAATGGCTATCGCATCGGCGACAAACAGATCATGCGCCAGGTCAGGGCTACGCGGGACTTTCAACTAAACGGTCAGTTCGACATGGCGACCTACCGCGCGTACCTCTCGGAGCGCGGTATGGATCCAACGCGCTTTGAACAACTGCAGCGCAGGTCGTTGCGGCGCCAACAGTTGCAGTTGTCCGTTGCCGCGACAGCGCTCGTGACGCCGGCTGAGTATCGCCGTTACCTGAATTTGTTCGCCGAGCGGCGTCTGGTCACGATTGCCTCAATCAACGCAGAGGCCGTCGCGGACGAAATTACGCTGACAGACGAAATGGTTCTCGCCTATTACGACAACAATCTGACTCTATTTCGCTTGCCTGAATCGGCCGATATCGAATACATCGAAATTCGACGCGATGTCGTTGCCGAAGGTATCGATATAAGCGAAGAGGATTTGCTGGCGTATTACGAGGATTCGAAGGGGCGCTACTTGCAGGATGAGCAACGCCATGCACGGCATATTCTGATTCTGTTCAATGACGACGAAGCTGCGGCGGAGGCGAAGGTCAATGATATTTTAGCGCGTGTCCAGGCCGGTGAATCGTTTGCAGAACTGGCCGCCGAGTTTTCCGATGACGGTGGCACAGCGTCGCAAGGCGGCGACCTCGGCAGGCTGACGCGGACGCAATTGCCGGGCGACCTCGGTAGCTCGATATTCTCGACCAGTGCGGGCGACATTGATGGCCCGATCAAAAGTGATTTCGGTTTTCATATTGTTCGTGTTGATGAAGTGCTGGAGCGCGGGCCGCTGCCGCTGGAGCAGGTTCGTGGTGAGTTGCTCACGGAGCTGCGGTCGAGCGAAGCAAGCGATCGTTTCAGAGATCTGGAACGCGAGCTCTCTGACGCGTTGTTTGATAATGCGGACATGCAGGCGATCTCGGCTGCCGTTGGGTTGCCGGTGCAGGCTGTGGCGGGATTCACGCGCCTCGGTGGTGAACCCTTCGGCAATAACCAGCTGGCAATCGATGCGGTATTCGACGAACTCGTACTGACGGGTGGTCAGGTGTCGGAGATCATCGAGCTGGACGCCAATCGCTCGGCGATATTCAACGTTACGTCCTATAGGGAAGCGACTCGCCAGCCGCTGGCGGATGTGCGTGATCAGGTTGAGGCTGCGGTCATTTCGCAAGAGGCGGATTCGATTCTTGTTGCTCGTGCCGAACAGGTCATCGCGGCCGTGGAGTCCGGTGAAGACTTTGGCGTGGCGGCTGAGGCGGCGGGCTTATCGATTGCCGCACCCGTCATACTGGGGCGTGCGGACCAGAGCGTTGATCAGGCCCTGTTGTTCGATGTCTTTGCGGCGGGTAAACCGGTTGCCGAGACGCCGCTCATGGGCCGTGTGCGGACGCTGGACGGCGCTTACTCGGTGTACAGCCTGGATGCGGTGTTGCCGGGCCGCCCGGAATCCATACCGTTGGCAGAACGTGATCAGGGCAAGCTCATGCTCGCCCAGCAGTCCGGCGTGGGCGATTTTCAGGCTTTCGTGAAGTCTTTGTACGGCAATGCCGACATCGACATAAACAACGACGTGCTGGCCGCTGAGGACTTGTTCCAGTAAGCTCGGCCGAGCTAAAAATTATGGTCTGACCTGCCCTTGACGGGGGCAGAGTACATTTACCAGGAGGGGGGGAGCTATGCGCAAACTGGCGCTGCACTGGCAAATTCTGATCGCGATTCTGCTCGCGATCACCGTCGGTTACACGATCAATATATTCACAACGGATGCCGGTTCGCCGACGCTGTTCGGTACCTCGATTACCTACCTATCGATCTTCAGTTACATCGGCACGATGTTCCTGAATGCGTTGCGCATGATCATCGTGCCGCTGATCACGTCATCGATCATCGTCGGCGTCGCAGGCATTGGCGCCGGCGGCAACCTGGGCTCACTGGGCGGCAAGACATTGCTGTTTTATGCGTCGACGACGCTTGCGGCCATTCTCGTCGGGCTGCTGGTCATCAATGCGATCGGCCCGGGCTATGTCGATGGAGAACCGGCACGCGAGTTGCTGGCGCTGGATTACGCGGCCGAAGATATCGCCTCAAAAATCGAGGGGCGTGGTGTCGGTGATGTCGCAGAAGTCTTTCTCCGCATGGTGCCGCCGAATATCGTCAAAGCGGCGGCCGAAGGACAAATGCTCGGTCTGATTTTCTTCGCGATCCTGTTTGGCTTTTTCATGACGCGCCTGGACAAGCAATACGCCGAGCCGCTTTATAATTTCTGGAATGGCGTGTTCCACGTCATGATGAAGATGACCAACTGGATCATGCTGTTCGCGCCCATCGGCGTGTTCGGGCTGGTGGCGAAAGTGGTGGCCGAAACCGGCTTTGACGGCGCGAGACCCCTCGCGATTTTCGCGGCGGCTCCATATGGGAAACCTTGGCTAAGAACATATTTTGTCCAGCGCCCACGTAGCGCGTACCATAGGGAAGAAGCGGTCGCGTAAACGGCCGGCGCGGCGCGTACGCCCCGCAATCCATCGCCTCTGCCCAGTCCGCAGTGAGACCTATGGTACCGGGCGATTGGCCGCGTGTCGAGAACG
>JADFLJ010000220.1 GCA_022564475.1 Pseudomonadota bacterium | reverse complement strand
TGGTTTCTAGTCGCCGAGGGCGCTTCGCATTGCCACAAATTCGGCACGAAAATCATGTTCGGCATCGGCTTGTTCCACTACAGCTCGCTGACGTTCAAGTTCGACCTTGACGTCATCGAGCATGCGGGCGATACGCGGGTCGGCGATTGTTTCGGCCCACGTAGGGTCATTCATAACCCAGATGTATCGCAACCAGCCGGCCTTGATAGCAGCTTCCAATGCGTCTGCGGCAGCGTCAAAGTCACCGCGCAGACCGAAGTTCTGCGCAAGCAGGTGATGAATCAGCCCGAAATCCATGTTTCGCTCAACGACATATGCGTTGAGCTGTTCATGTAGTCGAGTCAAAAGCACATTCGCATCATCGCCTCGTCCAACTTGTTGATAGGCATAGGCAAGTAAGTGTAAAGACTCGAATTCCTGAAAGGTTTTAAGGGCGTCGACTTTGAATAGTGACTCGAGGTCAAACGCGCTCTCAAGCACATCAATGCCGACAGTAAAGTTTTCGACATAAATATTAGCAGCTGCATACATGGCTGCGTGAAAACGCAGCAACCCGTCTAAATCGGCGCCGAGCGCCGTACGAAGCTTGCCGATCTCTTCTCGTATACCTGCCAGATCGCCACGTATTTGAAACTGCCAGGCCTTGAAGTAGAATTTTTGCTCCGGCTGCGGCATACGCGCCACAGCATCGTCCGCCCAGTAGTCGGCATCCTCGGTCAGGCCGAGACGCTCGTAGCGCCCCCCCAAAGCGGCGCTGGCAGTTGGCTGATAGGAAATGCCTTGAGCCAGTACGTACTGCTTGGCCCAGTGCAGTGCTTTGTCAAATTCGCCTGTATCGGAGTAAAGCGTCCTCAACCCCGAGTAGGCCATCCAGGGGGGCTCGGGCAGATAGGTCAGCCGCAAGAGCATTTGCTCTGCACGTTCGCGTTCGCCGTAGCTCTTTAGCCGCTGAGCCATGTTGTAAGACAATACGGGGTTTAGCGGATCGATGAGCAGGCCTTGCTCCTGCACGGCGTGCGATTCTTCGATACGACCCTGTTGCAGCAGAGTAGAAGACAGCCAGTTGTAGGCAATCGAGAGCGACGGATCGAGCTCCAGAGCCCGCCGCAACGACCGTTCGGCGCGTTCAAGTTCGTTTTGGGTATCGCCAAGCAGATCCGCATCGCTAAGCAGAATCAAGCCGAGCGCCGCGTGCCCTTCGGCCAGTTCGGGGTCCAATTCGATAGCTGTTTCCGCCGCTCGGACGACGGACTCGTGAACAGCATTCCAGTCGGGATTGTTAATCGACAACGCGATGGCCAGTCCCGCATACGGAGGAGCGTAGTTCTCGTCCAGATGAATAGCTTCTTCAAAAGCCGCAATAGCTTTGTCGTCCCAACCGGGAGTTCTTGCATTAACAAAAGCGCGGCCCACCAGGTAGGCATCATAAGCCTCCATATTCGTGGTTATGCGGCCGGCTGGAAGTTCAGCAAGAGGAAAAATCTGGCGCTCGATACTTCTGGCGACCGTATTTGCGATCTCGGTTTGAATGGTAAAAATGCCTTCGAGTTTGCGATCGAAGGTCTCGCTCCAGACCTGGTAGCCCGTGTCGTCGATTAGCCGAGCGGTGACACGGACAAAGTTGTTGTCACGACGAACGCTGCCATGCAGCAAGTACCTGACGCCCAGTATTTCGCTAATACGCGCAGGACCCACGTTGCTATTGCGAAATGCAAAAGACGAGGTTCGACCCAGTATGTGCAGTGCTTTTATCGAGGAAAGGCGGTGAAGAATTTCCTCGGTGACACCGTCGGAGAAATAGCCCGTGTCCGGATTGGTGTCCAGGTTAACAAATGGCAAAACAGCGACCGAGTTATCGATTTTTTCGGTCGCAGCCACCGCATCGTCCACTTCCTCGACAATTTTTTGCAGACTGCCGAATACGATGACGCTGCCGATTGCGAGCATGGCGGCCAGGACGACGTAGTCAGTCCTCTTGAGCGCGTTATCAAAAACCTCGCCATCGCCGGGTGGCTCGGTCTTGACGATACCGGCACTCGTAATATCGAAGGTCCAGGCGAAAATGAGCGCGATCGGGAAGCATAGAATCGCGGCAACGATAAGAAACCGCAGGGCGGTTTCCGGCAGACCCCAGGCGGGAAAAAACACGTCGGCGACCTGAATTAATAACCAGGCTCCCACGACGTAGAAGCCAGCCATCCGGTAAACACGCCGTCGTCGCAGTTCTTGCCAGAATCCCATGCTCGGATTATGGCCTAAATGCCTGGTTTTCGGGCCGGGATTTCAGCTCATGATGCAATTGAGACAGGCATAAAAAAAGGCCGTTCCCGGAAGGGAACGGCCTTTTCGTAATTAAAGCCTGGCGGTGATACCGAGGCGATGGTGGAGATACTAAAGTTTTTCACTGGCGCTGTTCAAAATCACTAGCACTCGGCCAGTGCCGGCAGCGATATTCGCGCGTCGGCGATCGTAAAGTTGCACGAGATCCGATTTGTCCATCGCCGCATGAAGTTTCGGCATATGCGGCCAGTCTTCCGGTAGAAAGAAAAAGATCGGTGAAATAATAATCGGATCGTCTTGTGCGTACGCGAGTTCGAACCAGTTCGCTGCCGCATCATCGTCGCCAATCAGTGCGGCGACATGAGCGAGCATTGTGTATCCGCCGAGTTTCGCCAGCGTTCCGTGTAGCAGCTTCATCCCTGTAGCAGTGGCCGATTCCGGGTTTCCCGTTGCGAGATCAAGTTGCAGCGCCAATCGTGTGGCGGCAAATTCGCCTAATTCATTGGACCTGGAATCAAGAAGCGATTGCAGTTCATCAAGCCGATTACTTTGAAGTAACAAAGACCCGAGCGCCCACCACGCGTTGCTGAAGTTTGGGTTTATTTTAATTGCCAGCTGTTCCTGCCTGATCGCACTGTCGAAATCCCCAAGCAATCCGTAGACTAAGGCAAGTTCGTGTTGATGTGCGGCCGACAACGGCTCAAGACTTGCGGCCAGACCCTCGAATTTTTGCGCACCAATGTAGTCACCAACGTTATACAGGAAGTCCCCATACAGATTCACGTTGCCTGCGTTATTGGGGTGAAGATCTATTGCTTTGACAAGCATCTCTTCGGCACCGTGCCAATCCCGTGCAAAAATGAGCCGCAAAAAACCGAGCGTTGCGTAGGCCTCGCTATTCGACGGGTCAATTGCGATCGCCATTTCCGCCGTCGCGGTTGCCTCCGCCGCTATGTCTGCGGACTTACC
>JADFLJ010000045.1 GCA_022564475.1 Pseudomonadota bacterium | reverse complement strand
CCCGGGTCTTGTGCTGCTGGGCAAACAGGCGATTGATGACGACAACAACCAATTGGGGCAAAGGCTGGCCGCGCTATGGGGCCGCCCGCAAGCAACCTTTGCATCGATAATAGAAATCAGCGGAGACAAAGCGAGCGTCACGCGGGAAGTCGACGCTGGTCTTGAGACAATCGAAATCGATTTGCCGGCTGTCGTCACGACAGACTTGCGACTCAACGTGCCGCGTTACGTAAAACTTCCGGACATCATGAAGGCGAAGAAAAAGACGCTTGATGTATTGCCGCTGGCCGAGTTCAATATTGAGCCGGGGCCCGTTATCAAGGAAACGTTTTTTGAGCCTCCTGCCGCGCGTCAGAAAGGCATCATGGTCGACGATGTCGCAGGATTGATTACTGCGCTTAAAGACAGAGGACTCGTCTAATGGCAAATATCCTTATTATCGCCGAACACGACGGCAGCACTCTCAACTCAAGCACCGCAAGATGTGTGTCCTGTGCGGCGACGATTGATGGCGCGAGCATTGATATCGCTGTGTTTGCGTCATCGGCAGCTGCCATTGCCGCAGAGGCGGCAAGCCTCGACGGCGTGAGCAAAGTGCTTAGCGTGGAAAACGCTGCGAACGAGCATGTTCTTGCGGCAGTCCTCGCGCCGCAAATAGCAGCGCTTGCCCATGGCTATGCCTATGTTTTCGGTCCGTCAACGACCTTCGGAAAGGACTTGATGCCGCGAGTTGCTGCCTTGCTGGGCGTCAACCAGATCAGCGATATCATGAGTGTTGAAGGCCCGTACAGCTTCAAACGACCCGTCTACGCCGGTAATGCGATCGTCACGGTCGAAGCGCCAGCAGATCATCCCGTCGTTGCGACGATTCGCACGGCATCCTACAAAGCCGTCGGCGGCGGAAATTCTGCCGCCGTCGAGATCACCGAGGTCGCGGCGGACATTCCGACACACACACGATTTGTGGGGCTGGAAACCGGCTCGTCAGACCGACCCGATCTGCAAACTGCCGCGAAAGTTGTGTCGGGCGGCCGTGCATTGGGCAGCGCCGAAAACTTTGACCTGATCTACGCGCTCGCAGACAAGCTGGGGGCCGGCGTTGGCGCCTCGCGTGCTGCGGTCGATGCGGGCTATGTGCCGAACGACATGCAGGTTGGCCAAACCGGCAAGATCATCGCGCCGGATCTTTACATCGCAATTGGAATCTCCGGCGCCATACAACATCTCACGGGCATTAAGGATGCGGGCACTATCGTCGCGATCAACAAAGATGCGGAAGCCCCCATCTTTGACGTCGCGGATATCGGCCTGGCTGCAGACCTGTTCAAAGCCGTTCAGGAGCTGACCGACGCCTTGTAAGAGTGCTGCTTGCAGCGCGACCGGGACTGTGGGCTGTGGGTGGGGGGACCTCTTCATCCTCATGGCTCGCTGCGCTGCGCTTTACTTCGGATGAAGAGGTCCCCCCACCCGCAGCCCTCAATAGACTCTGATCCAATGCAAGATTCGACCGACTTCGATGGCACCCGAATCGCTGGCCTGTTCGTTTGTCTGGAGTGCAGGCCGGTGCGGGTGTGCTTGTTTGCGAAGCATTAAGGGAGCGAAGCGAGCAGCGAGCAAACAAGTACCCCCGCACCGGCCTGCTTGCGGCATTGGTCGGTCGCGCTGCAAGCAGCACTCTTACAGCGCGTCGAGAATTGCTTCTGCCTTGCTGACCTCAAACTGCCCCGGCGCTTCGACGCTAACGCTCGTTGCAACGCCATCGTCAACGACGATTGCGAAGCGCTGGCCACGTGTGCCCATGCCAAACGCCGAACCGTCAAATTCGAGGCCAAGTGCCTTGGCATATTCACCGTTGCCGTCTGCCAGCATCAGCACTTTGTCGCCAACGCCTTGATCCTTGCCCCAGGCATCCATAACGAATACGTCGTTGACGGCCATGAACGCGATAGTGTCCACGCCTTTGCCTTGTAGCGCCTCTGCCTGGGCCACGAATCCCGGCAGGTGGTTCAGCGAACAGGTCGGTGTAAATGCACCGGGAACTGAAACGAGAACTATTTTCTTGCCTGCAAACAGGTCCTCAGTGGACATGGCACCGGGCCCGGATTCGGTCATGACGCCAAAGGCGCCGGATGGCATTTTATCGCCAGTTTGAATCGACATACGTTGTCTCCTGGGTGTGTTCTTTTTGGGTCATGTAAGGCCGTATAATACGTTGGATTCAACGGAGGATTTATGGATTTTTCACTCACCGAGGAACAACAGATCATTCAGGCTGCGGCTCGCGAGTTCGCGCAAAACGAAATCGCGCCGGTTGCCGCAGAATTTGATGAAAGCGGCGAATTTCCCAGGGCCTCAATTAAGGCTGCGGCTGACCTCGGCTTCATGGGAGTCGAGGTTCCAGAGGAATATGGAGGCGCTGGTCTCGATAGCATCAGCTACGCGCTTATTATCGCGGAAATTTCAGCGGCCGATGCAGCACACGGCACGATAGTGTCGGTCAATAACTCACTTTATGGGACTACGCTGCTTGAGCATGGCAGTCATGAACAAAAACTGGCGTTCCTGAAACCCGTCGCCAGTGGTGAGGTCAATGCCGCCTATGCCCTGACAGAGTCGCACTCCGGATCGGACGCCCGCTCAATGAAGTCGCGTGCGGTACTGTCGGAGGACGGCAGCCATTACATTATCAATGCCAGGAAGGCGTGGGTCACCTCGGGTCCCGTCGCGAAATTTGTCGTTATTTTCACGCAAACGATACAGTCCGACGGCCAGTCTTCCGGCATCACGGCGTTCGTCGTCGATACAGAGCAGGAAGGTTTTCAACGCGGTAAACACGAGCCCAAGCTCGGCATTCGGGCCTCTGCGACTTGTGAAATCGAATTAGAGAATTACAAGTGTCCCGTAGGCAATCGAATCGGTGCAGAGGGCCAGGGGTTCAAGATTGCTCTGAACGTCCTCGACTCCGGTCGAATTGGCATTGCTGCACAGGCCCTCGGAATCGCACAGGCCGCCTATGATGCTTCTGTGCAGTACTCGCGTGACCGCAAGGCGTTCGGAGTCTCTATCGGCACCTTTCAGTCCATTCAGCACAAGATCGCGGACATGAAATGTCGCATTGAGGCATCTCGCCTGCTCGTGATGCACGCTGCCTGGTCTAAAACACAGGCGAAAAAAACCGGCGCCAAGAACACGCTCAACGCGAGCATCGCAAAGCTATATGCATCGGAAACG
Organism: Pseudomonadota bacterium; assembly: GCA_022564475.1. Lineage (GTDB taxonomy): Bacteria > Pseudomonadota > Gammaproteobacteria > Steroidobacterales > Woeseiaceae > UBA1847. Next base: position 11,765 of record JADFLJ010000045.1, on the reverse strand, counting down.
GCAATGTGGGTGAGTCATCAGGCCGTGCAGATACACGGTGGCATGGGTTACAGCAAAGAGTTACCGCTGGAACGCTATTTTCGGGATGCGAAGATCACCGAGATCTACGAAGGTACTTCGGAAATTCAACGCATGGTTATCGGGCGCCTGGAAACGGGACTGCGATGATCCGGTGATCCCTAGTAATCATTGTCCGCGACGTGTATGACGATTCCGTCGAGCGCATCGGACATTTCGATTTGGCAGGTTAGCCGGCTATTATCTTTACGTTCAAATGCCGCATCCAGCATTGAATCTTCCATGTCATCCATGCTCGGAATCCTGTCGGTCCACGCAGGATCAATATAACTGTGGCAGGTCGCACAGGCGCAGGCTCCGCCGCACTCGGCGACAATTCCTTCGATATTATTATTGATCGCACCTTCCATGATCGAGTAGCCCGCCTCGACCTCAACCTCATGGCGCGCCTCGTCGGTGGTGATATAGATGACTTTAGGCATTCGTGTTCATGTCCGGATTAATGCGGCGCGCAATTGTAGGGGCGTTGACCGAGTCCGGTCAACGCCCCTGCGTTTATCGCCTGTTTATTGAATGTTTGGCGGTTGTCGGTCGAGTAAGACGTCTTTCGTGGGTCAGACGCGGTTTGCCGCCGCGCGACGTGCGTCAACTTCTGCACGTTTCTTGCGTGCCGCTTCCTGCGCAAGGCGAATTTGTTCATTACGGTCCGTCTCAGCATCAATGACGCGCATCCATTGATTGGAAATTCGCCGTGACTTCTCGACTCTTGCTGATTTACGAAACGCGCTTTTCGCATCGCTGTATTTACGCAAATTATACAGACACATACCGAGTGAAATCTGAGCATTGTCCGGATGCTTCAGGTCACCCTTGCGAATACCCGTCCTTACCGACTTAACGCAATCGTCGTATTTCCCCAAATTGAGATACGCATTTCCCAGGCGAATGTCGAGCTCACCGTCGTCACTCAAACGTGCCGCTTGCGTGAGCGCCGGAATCGCCCTTTCGTCCTCCTGGCTCATCTGCCAGGCTTGCGACAACAAGCGGTAGTTTTTCTCATTCTTCGTGATCGTGCCGTTGTTCATGCGCTCGTGGAGCAAGATCGCTGCCTTGTATGGCACCTCGCGTTGCATGTACAGCTGCGCCATCGTGACGTATTCGGACTCTTTATCGAGCATTCCCTGCGTGTACGCAGCGTCATACGCCGCGATCAGGTTCTGGTCTTCACCGAGTTCCGTATAGGCCCCTGCCAAAGAGAACCAATAGCGTTTCTTCGGCCAGTTTTCCAGCAGGGTCTTTTGAATGTCCCGAACCTTGCGGAAATCTTCCTGCATGAAGTAAGCAAAGTTCAACAGTACGTACCAGTCTTCCTTAACTGGCTTTTCACGCTTCCTGGCGACCCGCATCGCATTCTCAATAGGCTCGACCATCTGAGCGAATCGATCCAACTGATACAGGACCTGGGCTTTGAGAATGAATGGTTCGGGCGCAGGATTTGTCTCGAGGATGAACCAATTGTTCAGCAATTGCAGTGCTCGCCCATATCGCTCTTCCATCATGTTCAGCTGGGCAAGCGTATAGGTTGTCATTTTAGCGGTCTGCGGCTCCAGGCTCGGAATTAACAACTGCTTCTCATAGCTGCGCATCGCATTCGCGATGTCATCCATGTTGTAGTAAATAAAGCCGAGGTAATTCAGAACATTGACCTGCTCGTATTCGGTCAACTTGTCCGGGTTATAGAGACGATTCATAACTCTTAGAGCACCAACGTCATCGTTTTCATCAAGAAGTTCCTGTGCCTTCTCAATTTGAGAATAAACTTCCTTACTGACCGCTTGTGCCTGCTTCGTTTTCTGTTGATCCCGAATAGCCCGCTCTTGCTTCTTTGCCTTCTGTGCCAGCGCGCTGCCGGACATCAGCATCGCAATTACGACGACAAGGCAAACTCTTAAAGACATTCGATTGTTAAATATCATGTCGGATAATTTCCTCTTCGATCGTTTGATCCCGCCAGGGTCAAAATCGATCCAGACCTTAGTCCTCGATTTGGAATGATATGCGAGTTTTTACACCCACCACGGCAATCGGTATACCGTCGACAACGCGTGGCTTGTATTTAAATTTCAACACAGCCCTCGTTGCCGCTCGCTCAAACAGACTACTGGTGGAGAACAGCACGATGGCATCTATCACCGTTCCCGTTTCAGTAACCGTAAACGACATGTCCACATAGCCTTCGAGGCCTCTCGACAATGCGCGTGCAGGATAGACCGGTGCTACACGAACAATTGGCAGGTAGTCCCCCTCAGCAATATTCATGCCGACGGGACCACCAATGTTCGTATCCGCATTAACCGTTGGTGCCGCGATACTGATTGTCGGCGCATTCGGATCTACTAAGTCCATCTCCTGCGGTGGAGTCTCAGGTGGAACCTCTGGCGGTGGTGGTGGTTTCTCGGGTGTGAAGTCCTCAATATTGAGGTTCTCGTTACGCTTGACGCGAACAAAGTCGAGTTGCGCGCGCGCGCGCGGCTCGGACAATGCTGCCTTACCGGACGCAATCAACAACTGCATAATAAACAGCAGGCTGAGCGTTACAATAACACCAAGAACCATTGAAAATGCATATCGGCCGATCATGTCTAAATGCTCCTTATCGCCTACTCGTCCAACGTCGAAATCGCGACGTTTACGACACCCGCATGTTTGGCTGCCTCCATCACGATGATAAGTAGCTCGTTGGTCGAGTTTTCATCCGCCTGAATAACGAGCGACCCTTTGGGGTTCTCGAGATGTAACTTTTGGATGATACTGCGCACGTTTGCGACCGGAACTACGTTGCGGTCAATCCAGATCTCATCAATAGCACTAATCGCGACGAGGATGGCCGCATCGGCTTGTTTCTCTGCCGTATAAGCAGTTGGACGGTTGACATCGATACCGGACTCTTTGATAAACGATGCGGTCACAATGAAGAAAATCAGCATGATAAATACGACATCAAGCATCGGCGTAAGGTCGATCGTAGCCTCTTCCTCTTCTCCACCTATCGCACTCTTATTCCTGCTCATTGTCTGTTATCCGCAATTGAGATGTTGTAAACGCCTGCCATACGTGATGAATCCATGACGGTCACCAACATTTTGTTAGTGGATTTTCTGTCCGCCATGATCACCACTGAGCCCTTCGGATTTTCCGCGTGCAAGCGCTCGATATTTGCTCGCAACGCACGTGGGTCAATCAAACGTCGATTAATCCAGAGTTCATCATTGGCCCGAATCGAAACCAGGATATTGGAATCCTCCGGTTTCGCTTCGGTTACGGGCGCATCCGGACGATTAACGTCCAGACCCGCCTCCTTGATGAACGACGAAGTCACAATGAAAAAGATAAGCATGATGAATACGACGTCCAGCATCGGCGTCAGATCGATCGAGCTTTCTTCCTCTTCCGGACCCATTGAGAAATCATGTTTACGCCTCATTCGAATTCCTCTTAGTGATCCATCGTGAGCGAGTCTTCGAGAAACTCAATTTCTCGCATGGCACGACGAGTCAGCAGTGTTACAAGGAGTACTCCGGAGAGCGCTCCGACCATTCCCGCCATCGTAGGTACAGTCGCCTGTGAAACACCGCCTGCCATGGCTCGAACATTGCCGGATCCGGAAACTGCAAGAACCTGAAAGACCTTGATCATTCCGGTTACAGTTCCGAGCAGACCGAGCAGCGGACATAGCGCGACAAATGTCTGAATCATCGAAATTCCGCGATTCACAGCCAGACTGAATTGAGAAATCATCAATTCTCGTATCTGGTGTGCATGCCAGGAGCGTCGCTCATTACGCGCCTCCCACTGGTCATGGATCTCGCGTGACATGTCTTTCATCGTCGAGCGAAAAAACAGCAAACGCTCGACGATAAGTGACCACATCATGAAGATCGCGACGGCGATGATTTTAAGCACAGGTCCACCCAGGGCCATGAAATCCCGAATGGCTTCTATTGCATCAGTTAGCCAAAACATGTGGCTCTCCCTTGCTTAGCCATTACGCTCCGAGTGACGGGCAACAAGGCCTGCACTCTGCGACTGGATGATGTTGATAATCCGGCGACTCTGGCCACTAACAACCGTGTGCAGTAATACCATCGGTATTGCGACAACCAGGCCCAATACTGTCGTCATCAGTGCCTGCGAAATACCGCCGGCCATTAATTTCGGATCGCCCGCACCGTACAGCGTGATGACCTGGAAGGTCTTGATCATGCCTGTAACTGTACCGAGCAGCCCCATGAGCGGCGCCACCACCGAAATAACTTTAATAAACAGCAGTCCCTTGGTGAGTCCCGGTATCTCTTTGAGTGCCGCCTCGCTCAATTTTAGCTCGATGGTCTCAGTGTCTGCACTCTGATTGCTCTCGTAGGCTGCAAGAACACGACCCAGCGGATTGTCCGTACTGGCAGTGTCTCTCTTCAGCTGCGCCTTAACGCGACGACTGTCGCCCGACAAACCGAACCAGCGCCAGATCGCCATCAGCAGACCCAATGCGCCGAGTGCAATGATGCAGTAACCGACGATACCGCCCTGATGAATGCGATCCATGACCGTTGGTGACAGCACCAGCAACGCCAGAATGCCGCCACCCGTTCCGTCGAGTCCAAATTCAACTGTACCGCCGGTCGCATCCATGAGATCGCGCGCGGAGCTCCTCAGTCGAGAATCGGGCTGCGGACTCATTTCCGATATGGAGCCATCCGTATTGACCTTGAGATAGCCGGCGTCGGAGATGATGTTGAACAGGCCCACACGAATGATTTCCTGCTCGGCTTGCTGGCCGTCTGCCTGGAAGACGAGATGATTGAAGCGAACGATCTTGCCTGACTCAACAATCTCGCGGTGCAGCTCGAACCAGAGGCGTTCGATATCCTCGATTGACGCAAGCTCTGTTGCGCTGGCCATTTTGCTGCCGAGCGCTACAAGAAATTCCTCGCGATCCGGAAATTGCAAATTGGTCAATGAAGAATTGAATCGACCTTGTGTATCACCGGAGACCGTCTGCAGAACACCGAAAAGTTCTTTCAGCGCACCAAGACGCTCATCCAGGGCGGCTCTGGCGGCAACGATTTCAGTTTGTCGTGATTTGAACAACTGCTCAAGACGGCTGCTTTCACGCTCCTGACGATTGCGCTCCGAGCGCGACTGATTCAGAAGGTTTTGTTGCTCGCCGCGACGCTGTGTGAATTGCGCCTCACGTTGACGTGCTTCTCTGGAATCTCGTGCCTGCCCTTGCTGAATCAGGTTCAGGAGTTCGGCCATGCTTGATGCGCCATCATCCTGCGCAATTGCCGCGCCAGACCCGACAAACAGAAGGCTGGCAGCCAATATTGTAATTATGCGTTTCATTTAAGAAGCCTCCGAAGTTGAAGCTGCAGAGACCGGGATGACGATAATCTCAGGCGCTATGATCTGTTTGACGATACTTAATCCCTTGCGGATCTCGGCACGCGCCGAATCGTCACGCACCCATTCTCGCGCCGTATTATCCCAACGGCCGGTGATATTGGCGTCATCAGACTGGAAATACAGACCGATACGACCAATGCGCAAAATATTGTAGCTGCGCGTATTGTCACCAAAAGTCAGCGTCTGGGTGTATGTTTCTGACGTGTCGCCGTAATCATTCTCGATCTGGTAGGCCTCCATGACCTTGCGGAATTTTTCGGAGACAGTCACGTCAGAGCGTTCCAGAATATCTTTGAGGCCAGAGACGCGAGTCGTACGTTCTTCCATCAGGAAGGGAACGTCGAGCGCGATTAACCGTTCGAGGCCATCAATCATGCGCGTCATGAGCGGGAAGATCTGACGATTAATGACATCGACCTGGTCCATTGACAGCGCGATGTCCTCCAACGCTGCTTGCTGACCGTCGGTCTGTGCACCCATCAGACGGTTGTAAACACGTAAACCGTCGATCTCCTTATTAATTGCCCGGTATTGGTCTTCCAGAGATCGAGTGCCTTCAACAATACTGTTAATGCGCTCTTGCGACTGCTGGGCCAACGTCAAACGACGTTGATCAGCTTGCAGGACCTGGTCGACAGACTGGGCGAAAACGCTGCCGGATGTTGCGACTACCAACGTAGCAATAATTGCCATGGCTCCGCGCCGACTGCTGCTTATGCACCGTTTCATGAACGCTCCTTCAAAAGCTCGAGTTGTAGTTAGATATCCTGGGAGAGGAATGCAAGATAGACGCTCCTAAATAGAGCTTAATACCCGCACTATTGAATAACAGGGTGCACTGATTGGTGCTCCTGCCTGCGCTCGCGACCCTCTCCACTGTCGCCGCGGCGTTGAAATTTTCGGACCGATTAGCTCTCTCTATCTATGGCTTCCCGGACAATGCCGGCTTCCCCGCCTATTGTTTCCTTGATTGTTTTCAGGTCCTGAAGTTCCGAGCGCCAAGAATAACATATGCTCAAACGAGTACCAGCCCAACAACAACTTAAGTTCCTGGCGTCCATGCAGACCGAGGATTTAGTATCACAAGTAACTGAAAATACAGGAGTTGACATGATCACTGACTTGCAACATGATGCGCCTCATCCCCGCACCCGCAAGGACTGTGGGGTTTTTTTTAGGTGTTCGTTGCACCTATGCAGTAAGGATAAATACCCATGCAGTTGTATTCAGAAGCAGATGTCGACATCTCCTGCCTGCAGGACAAACAGATAAGCATTCTCGGCTACGGTAGCCAGGGCCGTGCCCATGCCCTGAATCTCAAAGACAGCGGTTTTAACGTCGTTGTTGGATTGCGCCGCAGCGGTGCCAGTTGGGCCAAAGCCGAAGCGGACGGGCTGCACGTCAAAGAACTTGCGGAGGCCGTTAAAGGCGCGTGCATTATTGCATTCCTGACACCTGACATGGTGCAAAAGAGTCTTTACGCCGCGATAGAAGCAGAAATACCCGACGCTGCAACGCTGCTCTTCGCGCACGGGTTTGCGATTCACTACCAGCAAATCGAGCCCAGGGAAGACCTCAATGTGGTGTTGATCGCGCCGAAGGGTCCGGGCGGCCTCGTTCGCAGACAATACGAAGAGGGTAACGGCGTGCCCTGCCTGGTTGCAGTCGATACCGATAAGAGCGGCGAAGCATTGCAGCTGGCACTGGCCTATGCGGCTGGCATCGGTGGCGCGCGTGCCGGTGTAATCGAAACGACGTTCGCAGAAGAAACCGAAACCGACCTGTTCGGCGAACAAGCTGTACTGTGTGGTGGTGTAACGGAACTGATTGTCGCTGGATTTGAAACCCTTGTTGAAGCCGGCTACCAACCTGAAGTTGCGTACTACGAAGTCATGCACGAGCTGAAACTCATCGTCGATCTCTTACACGAAGGCGGGTTGCGCAAAATGTACGAGTTCATCAGCGACACTGCAGCGTGGGGAGACATGATCAGTGGGCCCCGAGTCGTTGGCGACGAATCGCGCGCGGCGATGAAAGCCGTGCTCTCTGATATTCAGGACGGCACATTCGCGCGCAACTGGATTGCGGAGAGCGAGGCAGGCATGACGGAGTTCAAACGCAGAATGGATGCTGATCTGCAGCACCCGATCGAAAAAGTCGGTGCGGATTTACGCAGTCGTATGGATTGGTTGGAAAACTAACAGGTAAGGCTGATCCTTATGGACAACAGGATACGAATTTTCGATACGACGTTGCGCGATGGGGAGCAGGCGCTGGAAAAAGTCACTGGTGTTGCGCTCACGCTAAAGAGCTTCGAGCTGCACAGCGCATCGATGGGTGAAGACGCTCAGGGTGAGGTAACGGTTGCCGTGGAATACGGCGGATCCAGTTACCGGGGCCGCGCTGCCAACGTCGATATTGTGGAGGCAGGTAGTCGCGCCTGTCTCGAGGTAATGAACCGGATACTTCGTCGTAACAAACGCACATCGGAAAGTGGCCAGACGACCGCAGTCAGTCGCGCCAGCATTTAGAGGACTGCAAGAGCATAAAGGTGACTCAAGCGTCAACTCTGTTCAACAAACTTTGGAACGATCATGTGGTCGTTCCCGAAACGCCCATTGCGCCAGCCGTGTTGTACATCGACCTGCATATTATTCACGAAGTAACAACGCCGCAGGCTTTTTCATTGTTAAGAGAAAAGGGCCTGCCTGTGCGGCGCCCGGATTTAACCTTGGCGACGATGGATCATTCGACGCCAACAACACCGGTTGCAAGCTTCAAGGATTTAGCGATCGTCGCTGATGGCGCCGCGAATCAGATCCGGCAGATGGAAAAAAACTGTCGCGACTTCGGAATCGAGCTGCTGGGTTTTGGCAGCGAACATCGTGGCATTGTGCATGTCATCGGACCCGAACTCGGCGCGACCCAGCCCGGCAAGACCATCGTGTGCGGCGATAGCCATTCCAGTACGCACGGCGCCTTTGGCGCCTTCGCCTTCGGCATCGGTACGACCGAAGTTGGACACGTCCTCGCGACGCAATGTTTGTTGCAACGTAAGCCCAAAACGATGGCGATTAACATAGACGGTCAAATGCCGGACGGTGTGAGCGCGAAGGACCTCATCCTGGCGATTATCGGAGAGATCGGCGTCGATGGCGGTACCGGATACGTCCTGGAGTACCGGGGCAATGCGATCAGGTCATTCAACATGGAGCAACGCATGACTGTTTGCAACATGTCAATCGAGGCAGGTGCACGCGCTGGTTTGATCGCACCTGACGATACGACGTTTGAGTATCTGCACGGCCGCCCTCGCGTACCCAGGGGTGTTGATTGGGACAAGGCTGTTACTCGCTGGCAGGCGCTACGCGCAGACGATGCTGCGACATACGATAAGTCAGTCACACTGGATGTCCGCTGTTTACAGCCAATGGTGACCTTCGGCACGAACCCTGGAATGGTCATTGGCGTAAACGATCCCGTTCCGGATGCCGGCAACGATCCAAGTTTCAGGAAGGCGCTCGACTACATGCAGCTCACACCGGGCAAGCCCTTATCGCACAACAGCATCGATGTGGTTTTCATTGGCAGTTGTACAAACGGACGCATAAGTGACCTTGAGCAGGCAGCGGCGATCCTCAGAGGCCACAAGATTGCGGCGGGTGTTCGAATGCTGGTCGTACCGGGATCGCAGCAAATCAAAAACGAAGCCGAGGCCCGTGGCCTCGATCTTATTTTCAAGAAAGCCGGCGCAGAATGGCGCGAGGCTGGTTGTTCAATGTGCATTGGCATGAACGGCGACACTGTCAAGCCCGGACAACTGAGCGTCAGCACGAGTAATCGAAATTTTGAAGGACGCCAGGGTATTGGCGCACGAACAATACTTGCCAGTCCTGCCACCGCAGCAGCCTCGGCAATCCGCGGGCGTGTCACCGACCCGCGCAGCATATGAAAGCAATCAAACGCATCCAGTCGCGAACCGTCGTACTGGCAACCAAAGACATCGATACGGATCAGATTATTCCGGCGCGCTTTCTGACAACGACAAGCCGCGAGGGCCTGGGCAAGAATCTTTTTCATGATCTTCGCTACAACAAAGACGGCAGCGACAAGCCCGACTTCCCGTTGAATGCGGCGACCGCAAAAGGCTGCGAAATTCTGGTTGCGGGTAGAAACGTCGGCTGCGGCTCCTCTCGCGAGCATGCACCGTGGGCTCTGCTCGACTACGGTTTTCGCGCCGTGATCTCGACGGCAATCGCTGACATATTTCGCAATAACTCTCTCAAAAACGGTCTTGTTCCTGTCGTTGTGGATGACGACCTTCATCAATACCTGCTCAGCAAGCCCGGCATCGAGATTGACATTGATATCGTCGCGTCGACGCTGACGTTGCCGGACGGCAGAGTCGTCGAGTTCCCAATTGATGTTTTTGCCCGACATTGTCTAATCGAAGGAATCGATCAACTCGGCTACTTGAGAAATCATGCGGACACAATTCAATCCTTTGAGGAGGCGCGCTCCTGGACGCCCTGATTACACTCCTGCCCGGGGACGGAATCGGCCCTGAGGTCACAAATTCGGGCCGTGAACTGCTTGAGGTCATCGCGTCCCGACATGGCCACAGTTTCAACTTCAATGAACAATTAATCGGTGGCGCCGCAATTGATGCAACAGGGGACCCCCTGCCTGCCAGCACGATATCGAGCTGCAAAGAGAGTGACGCCGTAATTCTGGGCGCTGTTGGTGGACCGCAGTGGTCCGATCCCAATGCCAGCGTGCGGCCGGAACAGGGGCTCTTGAAACTGCGTGCCGAATTAAGCGTTTTCGCCAACATTCGACCCGTCAAAGTCATCGAGGAACTGGTCCAGGCATCACCGATTCGTGCGGACGTGTTGCACGGTACCGACATGATCGTCGTGCGCGAACTCACAGGTGGTATTTATTTTGGCGAGAAGACGCGCAACGACGATAGCGCGAGCGATCTATGCACCTATCATCGATACGAAATCGAACGCATCGTGCGAGTGGCCGCGAGAATGGCCGAAAAACGCCGCGGCAAACTCTGTTCGGTTGACAAGGCCAATGTACTTGAGACATCGCGACTCTGGCGAGACACTACGGATCGTTTGATGGCCAGCGAATTTCCTGACATCGAACTGGAAACACTGCTTGTGGACGCGGCCGCAATGCACCTCCTGAGCCGCCCGTCGGACTTCGACGTCATCGTCACCGAGAACATGTTCGGTGACATCCTCACTGACGAAGCATCGATGCTGGTGGGATCGCTTGGGCTGTTGCCGTCCGCATCTCTGGGGGACTCTACGCGCGGCATATACGAGCCCATTCATGGTTCAGCGCCCGATATCGCGGGCAAGGGAATCGCCAATCCTGTGGCGATGATCGCAAGCGCCGCCATGTTGCTGCGTTACAGCCTGCAGCTTGATGAAGAAGCGAACGCCCTGGAAGACGCGATCAGCACGGTCATTTCGGCCGGTGGACGAACGGCGGACACCGCGGCAAATGGCGAAAAGGTTCTTTCAACCCGCGACTTCACGGACGCGGTTATCCGCGCTCTGAACTAGTGGTCCAACAAGCGCCGTCGGCTGAATCAGGAAGCCGTCATGTCCGTGGACAGAGTCCAGGACTTCGCAGGAGATTGTCAGATAACGATTTCGCGCGCCACTTCACGGCGGTTGTAATTTGAACTCATGACATAGCCATAGGCGCCGGCATTCGCGATCAGGATGACATCGCCTTCCCTGGACGGCGGCAACAGGCGATCAGTGCCCAGTCGGTCCCCTGTTTCGCAGATCGGGCCGACGATTGTGACGGTCTGACTCGGTGCCTCGTCGACGCGTGTGAGATTTACAATCTCATGATATGCGCCGTACAGGGCCGGCCGCACAAGGGAATTCATGCCAGTCCCCACGCCAACGTAGCGCATGTCGCCCTTGCCTTTAATTTGCGTCACTCGAGTCAGCAACACGCCCGCGCGTGCGACGAGAAACCGGCCCGGTTCAATCCAGAGCGCGTATTGCGGGTATGCCGCCTTGATTTCGGCGAGTGTCTCATCCAGGCGTGCAAGATCAAACGGCCTGTCGCCGGGTTTTTCTATTCAGACATCTGTCGCTTCCGCAGCGGAATCAAAACCACGATTAACGCCGAAACCGCGGTCAAGACCCCCGCATAGTAAAAAATGGAGCCGAATCCCCCAAAATGGTCGATGATCAAGGTCGCGATGAAGGGAGATGCCCCACCGATGATTCCGTTGAGCCCGAAAATAAGGC
>JADFLJ010000219.1 GCA_022564475.1 Pseudomonadota bacterium | reverse complement strand
TTTTTCTGACCCTTGCTTTGCAGACAGCATGGGCCATTGATCTCGGAACGGCCAAGAATCAGGGCCTGGTTGGCGAAGCCAATTCCGGTTACCTGGCCGCGGTGCAAGCGCCCGCCAGCGCGGACGTGAAAGCGCTCGTTTCCAGCGTGAATGCGAAACGCAAGGCCGAGTTCGAAAGAACCGCTAGCAAGACCAACACGACTGTTGCACAGGTCAGCCGTCGATTTTACGAACTTGCCGTGCAAAGAACCAAGGCCGGCAACTACTACCAGGACGCCGGTGGTCGCTGGAAAAAGAAGTAGCTCGCCAGTATTAGCTACGCCGACTGATCGGGTGCGTCGCCCGCAGTATTAGCCCCCGGTCCAACTCCCTGAAATCGAAGCCACGTTCGATCGTCGGTCGTACGCGTCGCTGTAACGCATAATGTTCCAGGTTCCAAGACGGTCACCGTTTTCGAATTCAGGCCCTCGTGCTGAAACCTCGAACATCGCCTGGCCGATTTGTTCAGCTCTCACAGCGGCACCGATAGAGCTGATTCCAATCGCCCAGTAGACCGCGATCGAGTCATCTCTCAGCGCGAACATGACCGCGGCGGCGATGACCCCGTTGGCCGCCATTCGGAATCAATTCGCGAAGCGAATCTGTGCAACGCTATCGATGGGATACAATGACTCGCGAACCCAAGGAGTCCACCGTCGCATGTTTAAACCCACGCTTTCCAAGCTGCTTATAGTCTCGCTGCTCGCCGTTGCCGTACCAGCGCGCGGCCGACAAATCGACATCGGCCGCTAACGATGACGGTCAAATCCGTCCGGTACAGCTTGCAGGACCAGGTCGCCACCATTCGAATTGACGATGGCAAGCGCAATGCACTGTCGCCGCAAGTCCTGCACGAAATCTATGCGGCACTAGCTCGGGCTGAATCCGATCGTGCGATCGTGATCCTCACCGGCCGGGAGTCCGTCTTTTCCGCGGGCTTCGATCTGCACGTAATGAAACGCGGCGGTATCAACGCGCTGCGCATGCTGCGTGCGGGCTATGCGCTGACCGCCCGCGTCATGGCCTATCCCTATCCGGTCATTGCAGCGTGCAACGGTCATTCACTGGCGATGGGTGTCTTTCTGATGCTGTCGGCCGACTATGTGATTGGCAGCCGCGGCGATTTCAAAATTGCCGCAAACGAAGTGGCCCTCGGCCTGACCATGCCACGCGTTGCAGCGGCGATGTTGCGACACCGACTCAACCCGGCGGCATTCCAACGCGCGGTGACCGTGTCGCAATACTTCGATGTTGAATCTGCACTGGACGCCGGGTTCTTCGACGAGTTGGTCGAACCGGCTGATCTGATCTCTCGCGCCGAGAGCTGCGCGAGCGAGTTCAAGAAGCTCGATCCGCGAGCGCACACGGCCTCCAAACGCAGAATCCGCGCCGCACTGATTCGGAAAATTCGATTTAGCATTCCGCTGGATCTGCTGGATGCCGTGATGATGGGCTTGCGAGGCGCACGGCCGCGAGTTTAGTTGCCGGCAAGAGCCCGTTGAATTGTGAAAACCGCGCGTCTCAATTCACGCCAACCTTTCCAATTTGGCTGCAAAAAACCGCGCACCCCATAACGTCAATGCTTCCTGCTCGCCCAGCTTCAAAAATGGCGCCACATCGGCTGTCGCCGCCGCCCAATCGATGTTGTCGATCTTCTTCTGTAATTCTTCTCGCACCCAGTCTGCATCGATCGCCAGGCTGCCCTGCCCCGCCCACGGTCCATGCTGAATCAGCGCGTTCCGCAGGTGTGGCAGATTCGGTGACACCTCCTGCCGGATATACCAGTTGAAGTCGTACCAGTCGCGCCCCTTCAGATACGGTCGACACAGCAGTGCATGAATCTTGAGCGCGAAGTTACCGGCCAGGTTTTGATGACAGATTTCGAAGTCAGTCGGGAAATCCAGATACTTATAGTCGTACACCGAGCCCGCTGGCGGGTTGGCATCCACCTCGAGTTTGATCGTGATCTTCCGATCGGCATGCCCTTTGTAGAACCTCAGGTTAAGCTGGTTAACCAACGAGTTGTTCTTTAGCACAGCTGTGCGGACCGCGCGATCCATGCTGCCCCTGGGCAACGCCTCCGACTGCAATCCGTACTCTTCAAAACACTCGAGCAGCCTGGCGAGATAGACCGACCAGTCGAACTCCGGATCCGGCGTCTGCAACATGAAATCCAGGTCTTCCGAGAATCGCTGCAGGCCATGCAAGATCCGCAGGCTCGTGCCGCCCTGAAAAGCAGCTACCTTGAAAAAGCCCGCGCGCCACAAGCCATAGAGTGCGATTTCCTGCATGATCTCCTTGGTGGCCTGCTCCTCTTCAACCGGATTAGACGCTTTATACGCGTCGAGCTTTTGCTGAATGATCTCAATCATGGCTCACCACCAGTCCGAGTGATTGCTCCAGCTCAGCGATGAACTTGCGCATGCGCTGGTGCTTATAAACATCTTTCAATGTGCGTAACTCCGCCCCGGTGACCTTGTTCAGCGCATCCACATCGACACGCAGGCCGTGTTCAAGCCATGCAAAACCCTGCCATTCAATCTTCTGCAAACAGACCAGGTCAAGCAGCGCGCGCAGCGGCTGCGCCACCAGAAAACTTTGGCCGCTGGCCTCGACCCGCCGAACAAGCTCCAGGAAATAGCCTCGCCGAATGGCCAGCGGGTGGAAAGTGAATAATCCGAACTGTTCGTGCCGAAACTCCTTCACCTTGCGCCCAGGTACGATCGATGCGGTGGTGTACACGGCTTCCGGAATCCAGCCGTGAAACGCCAGCGCCGTTTCCAGCGACACATAGCTACCGGGCACAAGCATCTGTGCCACGGTGAATGGATGACTCGGGTGCTCGCGAAACTCGTCAGCCAGCACATACAAGCCACGACGCAGGCGTACGAGTTCGCCAGCTTTCACGGCCCGGCTCACCAAATGGTGGCGGCGCTGATCCGTGCCGGCGACCAGGCGCCGCAGTTGATCGTCAGTAAGGATGCGGTCGTGCAGGCCGATCGCGATCAGTTGCTGTGTCAGTGTCTGCATGGGGCGCGGTATTCCGGGGTATTTCAAGAGGACAGGCCTGAAAAATACCAGAAACTTCCACTTTTTGGAAGTTAGCGCGATATCGGAAATTTATGTTTTCAGTAATAGAGTCTCTACTACTTGACATTCTCAACAAAACCGGCAAGATACACGACCTGGAAAGAAGTAGAGTCCCTACTACCCTATC
>JADFLJ010000044.1 GCA_022564475.1 Pseudomonadota bacterium | reverse complement strand
TAGCCTTTAGGAGCGCACGGTTTCACCCCGGGGTTCGAGGCCAGCATATCAAGCTGCCAAACAACCCAAAACAAACGTACAAGGAGCGGCTGCCGCGACACGGTCGGGCCTAAAGGCCCTCCTACATTCCCCAGGTCTTAGCGGGTAGGAGCGGCTTCAGTCGCGACCAGTAGAGGTCGGCAGCGAGCAGCTAGCAAACAAGTACGCCGATGTAGGCGGCTCTAGGCAGTCGCGGCTAAAGCCGCTCCTACAAGCCGCTCCGACGGCCGCTCCTACAGTTCCTCGAATCGATTCTCGGCGCGATTCTTGCGGACCTTGCCGGCAGGGAACACCTGCCCGCTCATGGCAATGTAGACGCCTGGCGCGGCCGTTTGCGCCGCTGCCACGGCCATTCCGATGTTGAATACGGCATCGGTGGTCTTAAATCTTGCGGGCGTCAGCGCGCCCGTGAGAATGATGGTTTTACCTGCAAGCCCGGCCAGGGCCTCGGCAGACGCAGGCATCGTGTCCGTGCCATGGGTGATGACGTAATGGGAAGCGTCGTCTTCGGCAATGTAGTCGCGAAGCTTGCTGCGATCGTCGTCCGTCATCTCGATGCTGTCTTTCTGCAGCAGCGGCACAATGTCGTATTCAAAATCGACCAGCCCCTCGGTCAGGATATGCTTGAGCTGCGAGTCACCGACTTCGAACTGGCTCAGGGCATCGAAGTAGATCTTGTCGATCGTACCGCCCGTAGTTATGAATCGTAGGAACATGGCCTGTTATGATGACACCATGAAGATTCTCAGTCGATCCCGCCGGCGATATCCTGGCCGGCTTCGAGTCCTGGCGAAAGCCTGCGTCGCCACGGCAATCCTCCTGATCTGGCCCGGCATATCTGCGACGGCCAACACAGTCGTCGTGCTGGAGATTGACGGTGGAATTGGCGTTGCGACGTCCGAATATCTGAGTAGCGGCATCGAACATGCAGAAGCCGTTAACGCCGAGCTGATAATTTTGAACATGGACACGCCCGGCGGGCTGGTGTCGCCGATGCGCGATATGGTACAGGCCATTCTCGGCTCGTCCGTCCCTGTCGTCACTTATGTGACGCCTTCGGGGGCACGCGCCGACAGCGCCGGAACCTACATACTGCTTGCCAGTCACGTCGCGGCGATGGCCCCGACGACGCACCTGGGCGCCGCCACGCCCGTCTCGCTTGGTGGCGGCGACGCAACGCCGGACGGACCCTACGACGATCTGGAAAAGGAGTCGGAAAAAGCTGAAGAAGGCGCAACGGACGAAGAATCCGGGTCCTCGGGGTCACAGCCCGGCAGCGCCATGGAGCGCAAGGTCCTCAATGACGCGATCGCTTACATACGCACGCTGGCAGAACGATACGACCGCAATGCCGATTGGGCAGAGGACGCCGTTCGCAACGCGGCTACCCTGACTGCACGCGAAGCACTAGCGACAAACGTCATTGAAATCATTGCAGAAGATCAGGCAGATTTATTGCGGCAACTCGACGGTTTCGAGGTGACTGTAAACTCCGAAACGGTCGCGCTCGCAACCGAAGATGTTGACATCGAGCTCTTCGAACCTGACTGGCGCATCAAAATACTCTCCGTCATATCCAATCCCGAGATCGTGTTGCTGCTTGGCATGATCGGCTTGTACGGCCTCATGTATGAGGGCTGGAATCCCGGCGCGATCGTCCCCGGCGTTGTCGGTGTCATCTGCCTGTTAGTTGCCGCGTATGCATTGCAGATATTGCCCGTTAACTATGCCGGCCTCGCCCTGATCATTGTCGGTCTGGCACTAATGACCGCGGAGGCCTTCGCCCCGAGCTTCGGTGCGCTCGGGCTTGGGGGAATCGTCGCTTTCGTGTTCGGCGCAATCATGATGTTTGACAGCGATATACCTGGCTACGGAATTTCCATAACATTCGTACTTTCCATCGCGGTCGCGGCCGCGCTGCTGCTCATCTGGATGGTGACCTTCACATTGAAATTGAGGCGTCGCGGTGCCGTATCCGGAAGCGACTCAATTATTGGCGGCGTTGGTACGGCGCTTGTGGATTTCAATAGCGAAGGCGAAGGACAGGTCTGGCTGGAGAGCGAGGCCTGGAGCGCACGTAGCGAAGCAGCGATCGAGAAAGACCAGCGCATCGTTGTAACTGCCATGGATGGACTGACACTGGAAGTAATACCCGCGCCGGCTGTTGAAAAAACTCAGCAGGCGCAACTTCAAACCTGACATTGAGCATCCAAAGCTGAGGAGTTCATCATGGAACTAACTGCAATCGGAGTTTTGCTGGCGCTATCGTTCGTCATTATTTACAACACGATCAAGATTCTCAAGGAATACGAACGCGGCATCATTTTCTTTCTTGGACGATTCCAGTCCGTCAAGGGACCCGGACTGATCATCCTGATCCCGGGCCTGCAAAAGATGACGAAAGTGGATCTCCGCGTCATCGTCATGGACGTGCCAACGCAGGATGTAATCTCCCGCGACAACGTCTCCGTAAAAGTGAACGCCGTCATCTATTTTCGAATTGTCGATCCCGAGAAAGCCATCATTCGCGTCGCGAATGTATTCGAGGCCACGAGTCAATTGTCACAAACGACGCTGCGCTCAGTGCTCGGCCAACACGAACTCGATGACATGCTCGCTGAGCGGGACAAACTCAACATCGATATCAAGGCCTTGCTGGATCAACGCACCGACAATTGGGGCATTAAGGTCTCCAATGTCGAAATAAAGCACGTGGATATCGATGAGAGCATGATTCGCGCGATCGCCCAGCAGGCCGAAGCGGAACGGGCCAGGCGGGCGAAGATCATTAATGCCGAAGGTGAAAAACAAGCCGCTACAATGCTTGCGGAAGCCGCGGAGATACTCTCACGGCAACCACAGGCACTGCAATTACGCTATCTGCAAACGCTCAAGGAAATTGCGAACGAAAGAACCAACACGATTGTTTTTCCAATTCCAATGGACTTAATCGCACCGTCGAAGAAATTTGCGGAGAATTTGCAAAAAAACAAAGACGACTAGTTTTTCCGAGCCGCCTGTTGACTCGGTACGCGAATCACTACTCGGGCACCACCAAGTATCGAGCGTGTAATTTCTATAGAGCCACCGTAGGAACCGGCAATGTCGTTGACGATCGCCAGTCCGATGCCATGACCGGGCGTCGACTCATCCAGACGCGTGCCACGGTTTAACAAGGCATCGACCGACTCTTCCGGAATCCCCGGGCCGTCGTCATCAACACACATCAACATGCCGCCATCACCGGCCTCGGCGTAGTCAATCGTGATTTTTACCTGTTTGGCACACCATTTACAGGCGTTGTCGAGCAAGTTGCCGGCCAGCTCAAGCAGATCCCCGCTATCACCGCGAAACTGCATGCCGGGCTCGACGTCGATCGAAAACTGCGGCTGCTTGTCGCGGTAAACCTTGCGCAGCCCGTCAACAAGCCGCAGTACCTCTTCTTCAACCACAACGTTCTGCCGCACCAGCTTGTCGGCAGTCGTCGCGGGTTTTCGTAACTGGTAACGAATGATGTCATCCATGCGCTCGATCAGCGCGTTCACCTTCTCCTCATACTCAAGTTGCGATGCGGAGTGCCCGAATAGCGCACGAATCGCTGCCAGCGGCGTTTTGAGACTGTGTGCAAGATTGTCCAATGTATGGCGATAGCGATCCGATCGAGCCCGTTCGCTGCCGATCAATAGATTCATGTTGCGCGCGACGCCCGATAACTCAGTGGGAAAATCCTCCGACAAAGAGGCGCGCTTGCCCTGCTCGATCTCTCCAATCTCGGTTTCAACCTGTCGCAAGGGACTTAGCAGGCCACGCATGAGTACCGAGATGGCGAGCAACATGATGAGCGCGACGGCGCCGAACCACCCGAACAGCTGACCGCGAAAACGCGCGATCTGGGCGTTAAACGAATGCAGGCTCTCCGACACCTGAAACACATACGGTCGCAACGTGCCGTCCTGGAATTCCCACTGCACTGCGAGGCTCAGAGACAACATCGGCGTGCCGTCGGCCAGCGGGTTGCGGGCGAAGACACGCAGGCCAAGTTCTGAATTCTCGCTCGTGGGCAAGATCAGTCCCAGCGCGGATTGCGATTGCCACAACACGTCACCGATTTCGCCGCGCAACTCGGCGTACAGGCCGGAACCAATGTTATTGAAGCCAGCTTCGAACAGATCGATGGGTAAACTCAACACGCCGTTGTCGTCAGGCTCTGCAGCAGCAAGAAGCTGCATCAGATAGCCATCAAGTATGTCTTCGCGGGCCTGCTCGCCTGCAGACACGAACGCCGTATCGAGCACAACAATCGTCGCGCCGAAAAAAAACAGCATGAGCACACTAACCGATACCAACAGTCGTGAGCTAAGCGACGACATAAACGGGGTCAATCGGATTGATTGCGCTCGAGCGCGAAACGGTAGCCCCGGCCGCGCAGGGTTTCGATCGGGTTGATCGAACTGTCGGGATCGAGTTTCTTGCGTAGACGGCCAATGAAAACCTCAATGACGTTACTGTCGCGTTCAAAGTCCTGATCATACAGACGATCTGTCAACTCTGACTTCGAAATAACCTCACCGGCACGCACCATGAGATATTCGATAATCTTGTATTCGAAGCTCGTCAGCTCGATGATATCGTCATTGACACGAACTTCCTGTCGCGCCATGTCCAGCACGACGGGCCTGGCGCTCAGGATCGGCGACGCCCAGCCGCCGGAGCGGCGCAACAGTGCGTTTACACGCGCGCTGACTTCTTCGTAGTGAAAGGGTTTGACGACATAGTCGTCTGCACCGGCGCTCAGGCCGTCCACTTTGTCCTGCCAGCGATCACGCGCTGTCAGGATCAGAATTGGATAGGTCTTACCCTCCTCGCGAACCCGTCGAATGATGTCGAGTCCCGACATCTCCGGCAGTCCGAGATCAATGATCGCGAGGTCGATTGGAAACTCCATCGCCTGATACAGACCCTCGCGTCCGTCCGCCGCTTGCTCGATCGCGAATCCCTCCGCAGCGAGCCGGGTCGTCAGCGATTCACGCAGCGTCGTGTCATCTTCAATTACGAGTAGTCTCATGGGGATTCCTAAGCGAGCTTCCGGCCAGAGACCTTGTAAGTCTTAACCTTGCCATCTTTGGTCAAGACCTTGATGTGGTGTGTTTCACGGCCACCGCTTACGCGAGTCTCAGCGCTGATGATCCGTTCAACGTTGCCGCGCCTCCGCACCGACTCAATCGCATCGGACAAACTCATGCCGCCGCCTTGGGTAATTCGTAACTCCGGCACGCTGATATCGAATTCGCTGCCCAATGCGATGACAGCGTCACCCGCCATTCGCGCCTGGGCGATGACTGGCAAAGCCAGCATCCCCAGGCAAATCGCCATTACGGTGAAGTTTTTCATCAGAATAGTGTGGTCCGTCATCTGGCCAAATGCAACGAAGCGTTTCACACTAGCCCGCCGGGCGGACGTCCACTCGAACACGCAATTCACGACCCGGGTCGTACGGCATGCGCGTGGAATAACGCTGCCCCTTGTATTTATAGACCACGTCGTAGCCGTCGATGCGCTCTTCCCGGTGCTGGCGCATAACGGTCTTGCAGCGCTCAACCGGACGGGAATACTGCACAGTCGCGTAGCCGGCACGACGACGAGCAGCGTCGTGGCCAACAGCGGCACCGATCAGGGTGCCGGCAACCGTCGCTGCGTCATTGCCGCGACCGCTACCGAACTGGTGACCGATAACTCCGCCGATAAGGGCGCCGAACAAGGTCGAGACACCGGTGCCGCGGCTATAACGATAATCAGTGTAGTACTCAACATCGTCCCAGCACTCGCGCACTGGCGTCGATACGGTCACGTACCGAAGTACAGGCTCGGAGCTGATCACTTTGGCGTAATCGTAGCGAACGCCAGAGCGACGAGCGTCGTGATCAGCAAACGCGGGCGCCGCCAATACCAGCGTGGCTAAACTAAAAACTGCTGCGAATTTTCTGCTGTCATTTATCGTGTTCATGATCCTGTCCTTCCCAAGCTACCGACCGACTTATTGCCGGCCTGGGTGAAAGACTAGACCCCTGCCAATGAATGACTGCTGAACGCCGCCAGGCCTTATAGCAGGCGCTTCTTGGCGGCCCGCCACTCCTGCTCAAGGTCCGCAAGTGACATAGCAGACAGCGCTCGGCCAGAGTCGACGATGGATCGCTCCATTTCCCGAAAGCGCGTCTCGAACTTGATGTTGGCACGCGTCAGCGCCTGCTCCGGGTCCACGTCGAGGTGCCGCGACAGGTTTACAACGGCAAACAGCAAATCGCCGAATTCTTCGTCGATATGGCTCGCCTCGCGTGTACCGACAGCTTCTTCGAGTTCTTCAAGCTCCTCGTGGATCTTGTCACGCACACCCTCGCGGTCGTCCCAGTCAAATCCGACTCCGGAAGCACGTTTGCCAAGCTTTTGCGCACGCTTCAGCGCCGGCAACGCCCTCGTCACACCCGCGAGCGCACTCTTATCTCCACTGTCCTCGCGTTCCTCTGATTTGATGCGTTCCCAGCTGCCGGCCACCTTGCCCACCGCACGCTCCTCATCCGAGCCAAAAACATGCGGGTGACGGCGACGCATTTTTTCAACGATGCCCCTGGCCACATCGTCGAAATCGAACAACCCGGCTTCGCTGGCCATCTGCGAGTGAAATACGACCTGAAACAGCAAATCGCCGAGCTCATCCTTCAAGGCAGGCATGTCCGACCGTGCAATCGCATCGGCCACTTCATAGGCCTCCTCAAGCGTGTAAGGCGCGATTGACGAAAAATTCTGCTGCACGTCCCAGGAACAGCCCGTGTCCGGATCTCGCAAGCCCTCCATTACTTCAAGTAGTTTATCTATTTCACTCATATCATTTTGTTTTTTATTAGTTTTTCTCTAAGTCCGATAAGCATGTAAGCCGTGGCTCCCCAGATCCGATGCTCCTCGAACCGGAACTCGACGATCGCAATCTTGCGCCCCCGAAAGTCGCGCTCCGACGCCCTGGCGTTGCGCTTGTCGAGCAGGAACGCAAGCGGCACCTCGAATACACTTTCAACTTCGTTGTGATCGATGTGCAGCGAATCGGGAATATCGACCAGGCCGATAACCGGCGTGACGGCATAACCGGTTACGGTCGGCATGGGTTCGAGGTAGCCAAAGACGTCCACGCTCTCTGGCGGTATCCCCACCTCTTCGTGGGTTTCCCGCAGTGCTGTTGCCTGAATGTCCTTGTCATGTTCCTCCATACGACCGCCCGGAAAGCTGATCTGGCCTGCATGGTGTTTTAGCTTGGCCGATCGGCGCGTGAGTAAGACCGTCAGGCCCGCTTCGCGCTCTATCACCGGAATGAGCACGCCGGCCGGCTGCAACGACTTTGTCAGCGCCTCGCGCATGTCAACGGGCCATTCGTCGCTGCCCGGCGGCATTGTCACAGCGGTTGGATCCGCCGGCAGCCGGGTACCTGCAAGGCTTTCACGCAGCGTCGCGATCGTAATTTGATCCGATTGTTGACGCACTAGTGCTTGATGCCGCCTTCGGTCAGACCCGCAGGGTCCAGCAGGCGATCAAGCTCCTCCTCGGTGAGGTCCGTCATCTCCCTGGCAACATCCTTGACCGAGCGTCCTTCCTTGTAAGCCTGCTTCGCGACCGCTGCGCCCTTCTCGTAGCCAATGACAGGATTTAAGGCAGTAACGAGAATTGGATTTCGATTCAGGGCCTGATTGATCGTATCGACATTCACCGTGAATCCTGCGATCGCCTTTTCAGCCAGACAATTTGCTGCGTTGGCGAGCAAATCAATGCTCTGCAGCAGGTTGTAAGCCACCACTGGCAGCATGACATTGAGCTCGAAGTTACCTGACTGCCCCGCGATAGCGATCGTTGCATCATTGCCCATGACCTGCGCCGCAACCATTGCAACTGCCTCCGGAATAACCGGATTGACCTTGCCGGGCATGATGCTTGAGCCAGGCTGCAGTGCCGGCAGCGCTATTTCACCGAGACCTGCGAGTGGTCCGGAGTTCATTAAACGCAAGTCGTTGGCGATCTTGGTCAGGCTAACGGCGAGTACACGCAACTGGCCCGAGGTTTCGACGGCAGCATCCTGGCTGCCCATCGCCGCAAATTTCGATTCGGCGGACGTAAATGCGACGCCCGTACGCTCCGACAACAGCACGGCGACTTTGGCACCGAACTTCGGGTGCGCATTGATGCCCGTGCCAACCGCCGTGCCGCCCTGTGCGAGTGCCGTAAGGCGCTTCATCGTATCGCGCAAGCGCTCGGAGGCATGATCGATTTGCGCCCGCCAACCATCCAGTTCCTGGCCCAGGGTCACCGGCATTGCGTCCATGAGGTGCGTCCGGCCCGTCTTTACGACGTCGCCTGTCTCCTGCGATTTTTTCTCCAGTGTCTGCGACAGCATTCGCAACGCGGGAAACAGCTTGTCGGCAATAGCGACCGCCGCACTCACATGTACGCAGGTCGGAATAACGTCGTTGCTGCTTTGGCACATGTTGACGTGATCATTGGGGTGGACGTCGGCACCCAGCTTCGACGTCGCAATATTCGCGATGACTTCATTGGCGTTCATGTTCGAACTGGTGCCGGAACCGGTCTGGAAAACATCGATCGGGAATTGCGAGTCGTGCGCTCCTGCAGCCACTTCGAGAGCCGCTGTGCGAA
Source organism: Pseudomonadota bacterium (assembly GCA_022564475.1). GTDB lineage: Bacteria > Pseudomonadota > Gammaproteobacteria > Steroidobacterales > Woeseiaceae > UBA1847. The sequence continues at coordinate 6,330 of JADFLJ010000044.1, read as the reverse complement.
TCGCGATCGCGATATCGTTGCTCAGCAGCCCAAGTTCCGCATTGGCACCCGCCGCCGCCCATTTGACCAGCCCGAGGGCCGCTATAAACTGGCGCGGCATCGTCAAGCCGCTGATCGGAAAATTATTCACCGCACGTTGCGTCTGAGCGCCCCACAGCGCGTCCTCAGGGACCTTCAGCTCCCCCATGCTGTCCTTTTCCGTGCGAAATTTTCCGCTGCTCATCGTGTCGATGTCTCCGTCTTGTAGCTGCCGCAATCGTGTATGATTCGCGCTTTGCGCGCGCAAGTCTACACTGGTTTTTGCAGCATGAAAGTCTCCGGATTAAGGGCCATCTCCCCGACCGACGGCCGCTACGCCGACAAGGTCAACGATCTTCGCGATATTTTCAGCGAATACGGACTGATTCGATTTCGGGTTCTCGTGGAAGTCCGCTGGTTGCAGTGCCTTGTGGATGAAACATCGGTCTCCGAGCTCGGCCCGATATCGTCGGTTATGAAGGATGTCGTCAACGGGATCGTTGACAATTTCTCGCTGGACGACGCCGAGCGGGTCAAGTCGATCGAAGCGAAAACCAACCACGACGTCAAAGCCGTCGAGTACTTCATCCGCGAGAAACTGGGCGACGGTCCGGAAACACAGGGCCTGAAGGACTTCCTGCACTTCGCTTGCACGTCAGAAGACATCAACAACCTGTCCTACGCGTTGATGCTGCGTACGGCCCGCCAGAATGTGCTGATTCCGAAAATGCGTGAGCTGCGCAACCAGCTCAAGCAAATGGCAAAGGCGTATGCGGCCGTGCCCATGCTGGCACGAACACATGGGCAAACTGCAAGCCCGACGACCGTCGGCAAGGAATTCGCCAATGTGGTCAAGCGGCTCGAGATCGCGCAGCGGCAACTCGCCGACGTCGAGATTCGAGGCAAATTCAACGGCGCTGTCGGTAACTTCAATGCCCACCTGGTCGCCTATCCGGATGCAGACTGGCCTGCGATCAGCCGCGTGTTCATTGAATCGCTCGGGCTTGAGCAAAACTCGCACACGACGCAGATCGAGCCACATGACTGGACCGCTGAGTATTCGCATGCGCTGGTGCGCTACAACACCGTCCTGATCGACCTGTGTCGCGACCTGTGGGGCTATATTTCACTGGGCTACTTCACGCAACGAGTTACCAAAGACGAAGTCGGTTCATCGACGATGCCGCACAAGGTTAATCCGATCGACTTCGAAAATGCCGAGGGTAATCTTGGCATGTCGACGGCGTTGTTCAGCCACTTCGCCGAAAAACTGCCGATCTCACGCTGGCAGCGGGATCTCACAGACTCCACCGTGCAACGTAATTTTGGTGTGGCTGCGAGCTACACACTGATCGCGATGGAATCGGTGTTGAAAGGCCTTGGCAAACTGCAAATAAACGCAGCGGTCATCGCGGCCGATGTTGATGACGCCTGGGAAGTACTCGGCGAAGCAGTGCAGACGGTCATGCGCCGCTACGGAATCCCCGAGCCCTACGAGAAACTCAAGGCCCTGACCCGTGGCAAGGCGGTCACGAAGGAACTACTGCAGGAGTTCATCGCCAAGCTGGAAATACCCGAAAAAGAACGCCAAAGACTGCTCGATTTAACACCCGCGTCCTACACAGGCCTGGCAGCCCTCCTCGCCAAGGATATCTAGCACCGCAGATGGTCTGAAATGACCTTATTCGCACTCACTGGCATTGTTTTCCAGCCGCTCGAAACAGCCTGAAAGCCGCGCCCCACGCGGTTTGCGAACGATTCCCAAACAAGGGCTTGGCGCAAAAACGTGACGCAGTTGGCACATCGCGTGGCCCTGCGCCCGCTAGAATGACAGACCAGCCACCAGACCGTCTGGCAGGCAAACTTAAAAAAAGCAGCAAGCAGAATTTTGGCGAATGGTTGATTCTCAAGACAGCAACAAACGATGGGTGATTTCGACGCGTGAAGAAACACGCGAAGCCGTCATCGCGATCGCGAAACAAGCGAAACGCAAGGTATCGATATTCACTCACGACCTCGAGCCGGGCATTTACGACGACCCGGACTTTCTGGAGATCATCAAACACCTTGTATTGTCGCAGACCTACGCTCGTATTCGTGTCCTGATCGCTGACCCGAAACGCGCTATCAAAAACGGCAACAATTTCGTTCATCTCGGGCGCCGCCTGAATACCTATATTGAATTTCGTCACGTTCGCGAGGATTTGCGGACACACGGCGAGGCATTTTGTATCGCTGACGAAACCGCACTGCTCTACCGCTTGCAGGCTGACCGCTGGGAAGGAATCGTGGACACCTATGAGCCGGCGGTGGCGAAGCTGTACGGCAAAATGTTCGATCAGATCTGGCTGGACAGTGAAGTTGAAGTGGAATTCCGTCAACTCCAGATTTAGGGAAGAAGGCAGCAGCGCTGCCAGCTCCTGCATACAACAAGAAGCAAGCATGCATCCAACAGACCTGACAGTCGCCGCAGTGGTGAAACACGGCAGCCGTTACCTGCTCGTTGAAGAACGCGCGATGGGCAAGCTTGTACTCAATCAACCCGGTGGGCACATCGAGGCAGGAGAGTCGCCCGAGAATGCCGTCGTGAGAGAGGCGCTGGAAGAAACCGGCTGCGTCATCAGTTGCAACGAACTGATTGGCGTCTACCTCTGGATTCAACCGCAAACCCGCCAGCAATTTCTTCGCATCGTCCATTCAGCGGATTTTGTCAGCTGTGACGAAACCCTGCCGCTGGACCACAGCATCGTCTCGCGTCAATGGCTGACGCGCGGCGAAATCGATGCCCGGCGCGCGGACACGCGCTCGCCGATCGTGTTGCGCTGCCTGCATGACTACGAATCCGGCCGCCGTGAGTCGGACAAACTGTTGACGGGCATGCTGCCGCTGCACCAAAACGTACATCGCGTCCTTGCCCGGGCCGATTTGGTCTAGAATTCGCGCCTTATGGCGCACAATCTCTCCAACATAGCGAACCGCAATGTCGTCCTCGGCCTGTCAGGTGGGGTCGATTCGGCCGTGGCGGCCGTCTTGTTGAAAGAAGCCGGCGCCAACGTGCAGGCGCTGCACATGACGAACTGGGAAGATGACGACGGCTATTGCACGGCCGCTGAAGACCTGCAGGACGCGCGGCAGCTCTGCGAACAACTGGATATCCCGCTGCACCACGTCAACTTCACGAAACAATACCGCGACCGCGTTTTCGAATATTTTCTGGACGAGTACCGCGCGGGTCGAACCCCGAACCCGGATGTCTTGTGTAACCGTGAAATCAAATTCGGTGCTTTTCGGGAATACGCCAGGCGCCTCGGTGGAGAATTACTGGCGACCGGACACTACGCAAAAACGGCCACAATCGACGGTCGAACGGCGCTCTTGAAAGCTGCCGATCCGGGCAAGGATCAGAGTTATTTCTTGCACGCTGTTGCAGAAGACGCTTTCGCCGAAACCATTTTCCCGCTTGGTGAGCTCGTGAAGCACGAGGTGCGTCGAATTGCGAGAGACCGCGGCCTTGGCGTACACGACAAGAAAGACAGCACGGGTATTTGCTTCATCGGCGAGCGGCCGTTTCGCGAATTCCTCAGTCACTACATTCCGGCAAATCCGGGCCCAATACACAGTGTGGACGGTCGCGAGGTCGGCACACACAGTGGCCTCATGTACTACACACTCGGGCAACGGCAGGGCCTGCACATTGGCGGGCGACAGGATTCGGATGATCTGCCCTGGTACGTCGTCGACAAGGACCTGTCAAACAACCGCCTGATTGTCGATCAGGGAGACTCGGACCGATTGCTGAGTGACAGCCTGACGACCACGGACAGCAGCTGGATTGGCGCGCCGCCTGAGGGACTAGCCGATGGCCTGACGCTTGGCGCCAAGATTCGCTACCGCCAGGATGATCAACAATGCCGGGTTCGGCAGACGGGCAAGAACACGCTTGCGGTCGAATTCGATGAGCCGCAGCGTGCAATAGCGCCCGGGCAATTCGTGGTTTTCTATGCGGGCGATCGTTGCCTGGGCGGTGCGGTGATTTCCTGAGCAGCGTAGCGCACGTTTCGCTATAATGCGCCGCCCTCCACCACTGGAATTCCCGGAGATAAACACGATGAAGGACAGCTTCGGCGCACGCTCGACGCTGGCCGTCGGTGGCGATGAACTCGAAATATTCCGCCTCGACGCCGTAACAGAAGGCCATGTAGCCAAACTCCCCTACTCACTCAAGATCCTGCTTGAAAATCTGTTGCGACACGAAGACGGTCGTGATGTCACTCGCGACGATATTCTCGCGATCGCCAACTGGGACCCCAAGGCGGATCCCGATACAGAAATCTCGTTTACGCCCAGCCGTGTAATTCTGCAGGATTTCACCGGCGTACCTGCAATCGTCGATTTGGCTGCCATGCGTGATGCTGTCGTCAAACTCGGCGGCTCAGCAGAAAAAATCAATCCCTTGTCGCCGGCCGAACTCGTTGTCGACCACTCCGTTCAGGTCGACAGTTACGGTGCGGCAAATTCACTGGATCTCAACAACAAGATCGAGTTCCAGCGCAACAAGGAACGTTACTCGTTCCTGCGCTGGGGCCAGTCAGCATTCAAGAACTTCCGCGTTGTCCCACCCAACACGGGCATCGTTCACCAGGTAAATCTGGAGTACCTGGGTCGTGTCGTTTTTGACACGGACAAGAACGGCACGCGCAGTGCCTACCCTGACACACTCGTAGGCACCGACTCGCATACGACGATGATCAACGCATTGGGCATCCTTGGCTGGGGTGTGGGCGGAATCGAGGCCGAGGCGGCAATGCTGGGTCAGCCAATCACTATGCTGATTCCTCACGTCATCGGCTTCAAGCTGACCGGCAAGCTCAAGGAAGGCGCAACGGCGACAGATCTTGTACTCACGGTCACCGAAATGCTCCGCAACCACGGCGTGGTCGGCAAGTTCGTGGAGTTTTACGGCGACGGCCTGGCCGAGCTGCCGCTCGCGGATCGTGCAACACTCAGCAACATGTCACCGGAATTTGGCTCCACTTGCGCCATCTTCCCGATTGATGGCGAAACAATCCGTTACCTGCGACTGTCAGGACGCGATGAAAAACATATCGAAGTCATTGAGGCCTATGCCAAAGAACAGGGTCTGTGGCGTGAAGACGGACAACCCGATGCGCTTTACACAGATTCTCTGGCACTCGATCTAAGCGACGTTGAGCCCTGCATCGCAGGCCCGAAACGGCCACAGGATCGCATTCTGCTCAAAGAGGCCCATACGGTTTATGGCCAGCACCTTGCGACCGAAATTGCGGATCGAAAGGACGGCGGCTCTGCACTTGCGGACATTGATGGTCAGGACGTGGAAATTCGCGACGGCGCTGTGCTGATCGCAGCAATCACGAGTTGCACGAACACCTCAAATCCCGCAGTCATGGTCGCCGCCGGATTGCTCGCAAGAAACGCGCGTGAGAAAGGCCTCAAAGTAAAACCCTGGGTCAAGACAAGTCTTGCACCTGGCTCGCGCGTCGTAACCGACTATCTCAAAAAAGCGCAGCTGCTCGATGACCTCGACGCACTTGGTTTTTACACGGTGGGTTACGGCTGCACGACCTGCATCGGTAACTCGGGCCCATTGCAACCAGCAATCGCCGCTGCTGTCCAAAAAGCCAACATCGTTGGCACGAGCGTGTTGTCGGGCAATCGCAACTTTGAGGGCCGCATTCACGCCCTCGTAAAAATGAACTTTCTCGCCTCACCGCCACTCGTCGTGGCTTACGCGCTTGCGGGCAACCTCGACGTCAATATGTTCGAGGACGCATTGGGCGATGACAAAGACGGTAATCCGGTTTACCTCAAGGACATTTGGCCGAGCCAGCAGGAAATTCATGGCGTCGTCAGTGCCAACATCGACTCCGACATGTTCAAATCAAGTTACGACAGCGTTTTTGAGGGCGACGCTAACTGGAAGAATATCGATACGCCTGAAGGCGAGATTTACACCTGGGACGACGCGTCGACTTACATCAAAAATCCACCGTACTTCGAAGGCATGACAAAGGACCCGGCACCGGTTACCGAAATTAGCGGAGCGCGCGTTCTTGCATTACTCGGCGACTCTGTAACAACCGATCACATCTCCCCGGCCGGCGGCATTGCTGCGGATAGCCCTGCAGCTGTCTATTTGCAGGAACATGGCGTTAAGCCCAGCGACTTCAATTCCTATGGCTCGCGCCGCGGCAATCACGAAGTCATGATGCGCGGCACGTTCGGCAACGTCCGGCTGCGCAATCTGCTCGTGCCCGGCGTCGAAGGGCCGGA
>JADFLJ010000043.1 GCA_022564475.1 Pseudomonadota bacterium | reverse complement strand
CTGACCGCTTGCGACGACGGGTATTCCGCGGAAAATTCGGCCGGACTTGCTCATTTTGGGACGACAGGCGGGAAAAACAGGACGCGCATTCTCTCATAAAGGCCGACATGAGCAAAAGGTGCCGACCAGAATAAAAAGATCCCGGCCGAGGCCGGGAGAATCAGGGGGAATCGTTAACGCCAGAAGTGTCTAGTGCAACCTGGACCAGCTCACGAGCCTTACGGCGCTGCGGTTCAGGTCAAAATTGCGGGCCAGTGCGGCCTCTATGTCGCGTGTTTCGCTGTCGCCTTCCATCGGCTGGCTCAACTCCACTACGCCACTGAATTCATTGCCGCCACGGTAGTGCGTGTCGGTCAAAATGAACTGCGTGTAGTATTTCGCGGTCATGGCCCGAGACTACGCCTGTGACCGCCCCGCAACTGTGCGCTACGGCACAAACCCGGCAATTGCTCCAATCGGGCAAAATATGGGCGCGGAGCACAGATTTGTTGCTGTGGCATATGTAAGATCGGCCTTTATACAAGGCTTACCGGGAACGAAAAAAATGGTCGCAAAAGCGGGTTTTCTACGTGTAGCGCAATATCTGGTGCTGACCCTGACATTGGCGCTGGGCGCGAATGCCGTCGCGCAGGACGAACTCAGAGCCACGTTCTTCAAGAACGCCGATATCGCCAAGGCAGCCGCAGAAGCCGCGAATGCGGAGTTGCTCGCCCCCCGCAGTTTCGGGCGCGGCATGAAAGAGTATCGCGACGCTGAAACAGCCCTCTCACGCGGCCGCAATATCGAGCTGGTGCGCTCCAACGCCGCGGACGCGGCACGCTTCTTCGATACGGCTACCGAAGCCGCACAGCTGGCCGCAACGGCGCTGGCCCAGGTCATGAAGAGCCGCCAGGACGCCGCGAACGCCCGCTCACCTGAGCTGGCACCCGAGATATGGCAGAGTGCCCAACGCAAGTTTGGCGACGCTGTGCGTTTGCTGGAGCGCGGTGACCTCAAAGGGTCCAGACGCCGCGACATTGAAGCAACGAGTCTTTACCGGGATGCCGAACTGGTCGCGATCAAGGCCCAGTACCTGAGCGAGACGCGCCGGTTGTTGGCCGATGCCGACCGTGCCCGTGTCGGCCGCTACGCGCCGATTACGCTGGGCAAGGCCAAGCAACTGCTGGCCGATGCCGAGCGCGAACTCAACGAAAACCGCTACGACACCGACCTGCCGCGCAGTCTCGCACGGCAGGCTAATTACGAAGCGAAACATGCAATCTACCTGTCTGAAATCGTCCGCCGCGTCCGCGACCGCGATCTGACGACTGAGGAACTCGTGTTGGCCTGGGAACAGCCGATGACGGCGATTGCCGCCGCTGCCGATATCGTCCCCGACATGGACGATGGCCCGGCCGATCTTGCCAACGAACTCGTCGACCACATCGAAAGCAAACGTATCGAATTACAACGACTCAGCCAGGAATCGGCCGAGGACAGCATTCGTCTTGCGGACCTCGAAGAGGAACTGCGCGCACTCGACGAGCGCTTGGGTGGCGCGACGGCCGAACGTGCCGCGTTGGTGCAACGACTCGCTGCGCAAGAACGCGTCCGCGAGCAATTCGCACAGGTTGAGAAAATGTTTACGTCGGATGAGGCGCGCGTCTTCCGCCAGGGCAACACGATCATCCTGCGCCTCGTGGGCCTGACGTTCGACAGCGGCGCATCTCAGATCAGACCCGACAATTTCAACCTGCTCGAGAAAGTCGAGAAGGCGATCGATGTTTTCCCACGCAGCGAACTCACCATTGAGGGACATACGGATTCTCACGGTGGCGACGAATTCAACCAAAAACTCTCGCAGGAACGCGCAGACTCCGTACAGCAATACATGATCAACGCGATGCGAATCCCGAGTTATCGTCTGATCGCGGTCGGCTACGGCGAAACGCGGCCTGTTGCGAGCAATGAAACGCCGTCGGGACGCGAACGTAATCGCCGCATCGATGTCATCATAAAACCCGCCGCTGATTCCTCATAAGCGGGTTGCTGACGACGTACTTCTCATCGTCATGGCTCGCTATGCTGCGGTGGGACGGTGCCTGCGGCCCCTCGCCTTCGGCGCCTGTCGACCGGCTTTGCCGGTCTCGGCGTACTTCCGATGAAAAGCACCCCGCCAGCAACCCGGCCTGACAATCCCAAATATTGGCCGGCGTGGGTGTGCTTGTTTGCGACGCATTCGAGGAGCGCAGCGAGTAGCTAGCAAACAAGTACCCCGCGGCGGCCAGAAAAGTCGATCGGGGTGCTGCTACAGCTGCTCTCGCCACCAGTCGGCGATGATCTGTCCCGTCGTCTGATTTGCGAGGTAGCCGTATTCGGCATGGACATTGAGCTGCCCGTTGAGTCGAAAGTAGTTGCAGACAGCAATGTCGTCGATTGACTCGAGCAGGCCAAGTTCCAGCATTTCCCTGAAATCGTTGCGCAGTACCGGATCGATCGCCGTAAGTTCACCGGCCGCTGCAAGATTGCTCCAACGACGGATGTTGTGCGGATAACGTGCGGCGCCGCTGCGCTCGCGACCCAGTATTCGTTTTTGCAGATAGCTCTGGCCGAGCGGGCTTCCCAGCGTCAGCAATCGATCCACGTGCAGGCTTTCGTGCGCGTCATGCGACATTTCCCAGAGACTGTCGTAAGCAATAACAGATCCCATGCTGTGCGCGACGAGTAAGACCCGCCGCCCCGATTCACTGGCGTGGCGCAGCGGCGCCTTCAGCATGTCTCGCGTGTGTTCGGCAATGCCGTTCGTGTTGCGTACGTAGCGCCGCAAGTCCCGAATGTGGACTTCCATCCTCTCGGTCGCGAGGTGCGGAATCAGAAACGGCACCAGATCGCCCAGCCTGTACAGCCAGACCGTGGCTTTGCGAATCGCCGACGACGCCTCGCGCACGTCGGCCTCGTTAGCCCCAGGTTGCTCGATGACCGCCTCTATCGCGGCCATGTCCTGCGCGATGTCGCGGTGCTCGTGGTAGAAGTCCCAGGTCCAGGACACGAGTTCGAAGCTATCGCTGCTCTCGCGAATCTGCGCGGCGACATCCGGCGCAGCCTTGCCGACGCCTGCCAGAAGACAGCGCCACAAGGCAGCCTTGTGTACCTCGGCCCTGGGCTTGGGCAACAAGCCAGGTATGTACAGAATCAGTGGCGTTTGGACGGACCCCATCGTGTCTAAAAATCCCGCGCGTGTTGCCTGACAAGGCTGAATGATCGACCATTGTGGGCCTTAATCGCAAAGCAGTTCAACCGGGGCTGGCCATGAAATACCTGCATACGATGGTGCGCGTCACCGATATCGATATCTCACTGGATTTTTACTGCAACAAGCTGGGGCTGGTTCAGCTGCACCGCTACGACAACGAACAGGGGCGTTTCAGCCTGATATTTCTTGCGACCGAGGGCAACGAGGACGCGCAGATCGAGCTGACCTGGAACTGGGATCCCGAGGAATACGGCGAAGCTCGTAATTTCGGACACCTCGCCTACGAGGTCGACGACATCTATGCGCTATGCCAGCAACTACTGGATGCCGGCGTCACGATCAACCGGCCACCCCGAGACGGACACATGGCTTTCGTTCGCTCGCCCGACAATATTTCAATTGAATTGCTGCAAAAAGGCGACGCCTTGCCGCCCCGGGAACCCTGGGCATCGATGCCCAGTGTCGGTCACTGGTAAGTTCAGAACTTCGGCAATAACGGCGGCAGCAGATCCACTTGCTTCGACGCGGCGCTCTTCTCCACGATGGCGAAGGAGCGCAACGCCTTTGCCAACGCCTCGCCATTCCAGTCGCCGCCGTCCGGCCCGTAACTGATACCCGATAATTTTTGCAGTTCCTCGCTGAGTGGCGCGGAGACAGCCTCTGCCAATCGACCAACGCTGCGCGGAGGATTGTCCGGCCACTGCAGCCGGCCCCAGTCGAGCAAGGCCTGTCGCACGCCCCGCGCATCACCGGCCAGTGCTGCTTTGCGTGCGGCTTTCAGGTGTCTGGCCTGCTGCTTGTGCAACGGAACAGGCGGTGGTTCGCGTTCCTCACGCCGCGGGCGGCTCGACCACCACCACGACAGCCAGGTCAGCGCCAGCACCGCCGCAAGCGTTTCGGCAATGAGTTTCCAGGGCAATGCAGCAACAATCAGCGCTGCTTCCGCATCGTCGTCGACCTCGATCATTTCGACGGCTGTTTCCTGCGGCGGCTCGACGATGATCAGGTCCTGGTCCGGCAGGACATTGATCGACACGGCCGGCAGGCTCGCGACACGCCATGCACCCGCATCGATATCCCACCAGGGTAAATCGAGACCGGGCAAAGTGACTTCGCCGGCCGTAATTCCGATCATCGCGTAGCGGTCGGTCCGCTCGCCGCGAATACCACCCGACTCCATGATTCGCTGCAAACTCGGCTTGTCCGGGTAGATCCTGACGCCGTCGGCAAGCGGGGCTTCGATCACGGGAATCTGTGTTTCCAGCTGACCCAATGCGCTGACTGTGATGTGCCGCGAAATCGGTTCGCCCACGCGTAATTCACCCGGGTCACGCGACCAGACTTCTGAGAGCCTGAGGTCCCTGGCCGGTAACCAGGCGGCATTCGGGTAATCGGCCGGCGGCGGTGGAACGGGATTGACCGTGATTGTCTGCGGCTCCGATTCGAACACCTTGCGACCCGTGATGCGGCCATCGCGTAACACCCGCGCCTCGAAGCGCGCCGGGGAAATTTGCACTTCACCGCTTTCCTGTGGAAACACAGCATAGGTAACTTCGCTGACGTTGTACGCGCGACCGTTCAATATCGCCTCATAGCTGCGTTCGTCGTTCACCGTTTCCACGAGCGCCTCGGCGCCACTGAAAACCGGCTCACGCAGCGCAGGTTGCCGCGTCGCGACGGCGCGGTAAATCTTGATCGTGTACAGAACTTGCGCCTGCACATAGGTCTCGCTGAAATCGAGTTCCGAGGTGATGAACACATCAGCTTCACCGGGCGGTTTGTTGCTCGGCTCCAAAATTCGAATCGTGACGGGGTTGCTTTGCTGATTACCCACGGTGATCGCCGGTATCGTGATCGTCCCTGCCCGCCTGGCCCGTAATGCGACCGTCCACGTCATGCTGCGCGAGATCGCGCCGTTGACAATGCGTGTGTTGCTGAGCTGGCTGGTCTGACCCACAAAGAAATCCGTCTCAAGTGCGGAGAAGTCCGGTGCTGGATTGCCCGTCGAATTGACGATGATTTCCAGCGTAAACGACTCGTTCTGCTCCACCGGGTCGCGATCGACTCGTGCCAGAATTTCTGCGCCTGCACTTGAGTACGCAGCAAACATTGCGAGAACCAGCGCCAACCTGCCGCGCGTGCGAGTTGTGAAAGCTCTTACCACGGTTGTACCTCATCGTCGGGCCACAGGTCGTTGCCGTCCTGGTCCTTGCCTGAACGTTTGTATTGATAGCGAAACTTTGTGCGCAGAAGGCGGCCCGGGTCGTGGGGTATGCGTCGCAGCCACTGCTCCATCGCCTGTTGTTCTTCCTGGGCGCGACGCAACTCCTCAAGCTGCTCGTCGGTCAGTTGCTGCTCGGACTCGCTGTTGTTCTGTGCCTCTGCAGCGCGTTCCAGCTCTTCTTGCAAGGCGTCGAGATCCTTTTGTTGATCTTCATCCTCGGCACGCTCGGTCGGGTCGCCTTCGTCGGAAGCCGATTGTTCTGAATTGTCTGAATTTTGCTGATCGGACTCATTTTCGCCGTCCGATTCTTCGCTCTCGCCGCCAGACTCCTGATCACTGTCCTGTGATTCACCTTCCTGCTGCGATTGCTGCTCCTGGAGCATCTCGTCCATCAGGTCACGATTGTATTTGGCATCGGCATTGTCCGGTTCCATTTTCAGAACTTGCTCGTAGGCATCGAGGGCGGACTCAAACTCACCCTGCATCGCCATCGCGTTACCCAGGTTGTAGAGATTTCGCGTGTCGTCTTTGGCCGCAAACTTTGCGGCGCTCTCGGCAAACTCGCCGCCACGGTATCGCGATACGGCCTGCCATTCGCCATCGTCAAATAATTCAGCCGCGGCCAGCACATCGCCTTCTTCGAGTCGCTCTTGTGCCTGTTGGTTTCTGGTGTGCCACATGTCGTCCCATAGACTTGCCTGTGCCGGCTGCGCCAGCGGCAGGACGAAGACCAGCAATACGATCGCCCAGCCACGGCGAAACGACATCGCCGCCAGCGGCAATAACAACAGCAACAGCCACGGCCCTTCTTCGCGCCAACGGTCCGTGCCCTGAGTTTCATCAGTGGCCGATCGGCTTGTGGTTTCGCCGGACAACAGTAGATCGAGATCACGATTGTCAGACGTTAGCGTTGCGTAGCGTCCTCCGCCCGCAGTCGCGAGCGCGCGCAAGGATGTTTCCTCGAGGCGCGCCACTGCGATCTGACCCATCTGGTCAGTCACGAAACCGCCCGTCGCGCGCGGAATTGGTGCTCCGTCGGTCGTGCCCACACCCAGGACCGACAATGAATAACCCGCATCTCGCAGATCACGAGCGGCGCGCTCTGTGGCGGGTGTCGAACCACCGTCGGTGATCAACAGCACTTCGCCGTAACCCATGCCGGCCTGTTCGAGCAAAGCGCGGCCTTTGTTGATGGCCGCAAGCGGATAACTGCCGCGACTCGGCATGATGTCCGTGCCGAGACTGTTGACGAGTGCGGCCACGGTATCGCTGTCGGTCGTCAACGGCGTCACCGTAAAAGCGTTCGCGGAATAGACGATCAGTGCCGTCTGACCACTCGCACGACGTTGCAACAAATCGAGAATCTTGAGCCGCGCGCGCAGCAGTCGGCTGGGGGCAACATCCTGCGCATCCATCGAGCGCGATAAATCGAGGGCCACGACAAGCGCTTGTTCAGAACGAAACATCGGTTGTTCGATGCGCTCCCACGCCGGCCCTGCAAGCGCGAGTACGCCGAGCACGCCCGTTACGCCGAGCAAGATCCATCGCGAATCAATGCCATTTGCCTGCGAGCCCGACAACACATGCGGCGCGAGTTGCGGGTCGACTACGAATTCCCAGCTGCCCGGGCCCAGACGTCGGCGCGCGAACAATACCGCCGTCAGCAGCACGAACGGCAAGGCGATCAGCCATTCAGGTCGAATAAAATGAAAGTCAGCCAGCACCTGTGTAGTTCCTCGCGGCGCGTCGGACGACGATGTTTTGCAGCAAGCCCAGGCCGCACATGAACGCGACCAGCGCGAATGCCCCCGCCAGCGGCAAGTGAAACAGGTTCTTCACGGGCCGGAATCCGGCTTCCGGTTCTTCGACAGGCTCCAGTTCGTCGAGCAGCCGATAAATATCCTGCAGACCCGCAGTGTCCACGGCGCGAAAATAACGGCCGCCCGTGAGCTCCGCGATCTGCGTCAATGTTTTCTCGTCAAGATCCGCGGACGGGTTAATACGACGTCGACCGCCCACGAGCGAGTTCACTTCCAGCTGTTCGGCGCCAATGCCGATTGTGTATATGCGCAGGCCGACTTGCCGGGCAAGATCGGCGGCTTTGAGCGGTTCGATCTCACCTGCCGTATTCGCACCATCGGTCAGCAGAATCAGAACCTGCTCGCCCGCGTCTTCCTGCTGCTCGTGGATGAGTTTGACGGCCAGCGTTATCGCATCGCCGATCGCGGTCTTTTCGCCCGCAAGCCCGATAAACGCCTCCAGCAACAAGATCTTTACGGTCTCCCGATCGAGCGTCAGCGGCACCTGCAAATAGGCACGCTCACCGAACAGGATGAGGCCGATGCGATCACCTTCGCGGCGCCCGATAAAGTCGGTGGCAACAGCCTTCGTGGCCGTCAGGCGATCAACCCGCGTATTGCCGAGTTCGAAATCCTTCTGGTCCATACTGCCCGACAGGTCAACCGCCAACATCAGGTTGCGGCCGGAGACAGGCATCTCAAGCTCGTCGCCGATGAGTTCCGGACGCGCCGCCGCAACCAGCAGCAGCAGCCAGGCCGTCGCAGCGACCCACAAGCGCCAGTTGAGTAACAACTCGGCCTGTGAGCGATCCCGCAACATTTTAAAACCCGTGAAACTCGGCACGCGCAGGCCCGCCTCTTGCAGATCATTGGCCTCGCTCATCAGCCGACGCAGGATGAATGGCAGTGGTAATGCCAACAGCACCCATGGCCACGCCAACGAAACCATCAGGCTGCACTCCCTACGGGTGTACGTAGCCGCAGGCGTACTGCGTCCACGAGCGCACCCACATCGGATTTGTCGACCTGTGAACCGGGATCCCGGTAGGGCCATTCAATAAGCACCCGCCCGTCACCTGCGACGAAGTGTGAACGATCCAGGCCGTGATCAAGCCACTCAAGCCAGGCCTCGCCCGTCAGTCCGGCGACGTCCGCCCGCGGCGCATAAGCAAGCATCGTGCGCCGCAAGAGCTCAGACAATTGAGTGCCGATGAGTACGCCATTGAGATGCGACAGGTAGTCCCGGCTATACAGGTCAAGCTGCCGCAACGCGTGTCGCCTGGCGGCGCCACGCGAATAGCTGTACAGCCACTTGCGCAGGAGAAACACGAGCCCGACTCCGAGCAGTACGATAACGACCCACCAACCGGGCGCCAGCGGCCACCAGCCGATCGCGGCGGGCAGATGCAGGTCCCTGATTGGAATGGCGTTCGGATCCATGCTTAGCGCGCCCGTTTGCCGAGTGACTTGCGCAGCGCAGCGACCGGGTCATCCTGCGTCGACAATGGCATCAGGCGAATGCCGTACAGATGACAAAAATCCTCGAAGGCTGCGCTGCGCTCACTGAAGGCCTGCGCATAGTCTCGTCGGGCAGCGCCTGCGTAAGTATCGATCGCAAGCTCTTCATCGTCGGCAATCAGGCGGTATCGACCGGGCGGCGGCAGCGCTTGTTCGAACGGGTCGCTGATTTGCACGGCGAGAATTTCGTTATGGCGTGCAATGCCGGATAAATAGGCCTGTGCCGCGCGTGAAAAGCCGACGAAGTCGCTGAGGATGATGACGAGGCTCCCAGGTCGCGTACCGCGCCGCAAGGCCGCCATTGCCTTTGTCAGCTGCAACTCGCCACCGTCATCGGCCGCACGCACATGCGTACTCCAGTCCGGGTGACTGGCAATCTGGTGTACAAAGCGCAGCGCAGCCTTGCGTCCCAGGCGCGGTTTCAGCTCCCAATGCGTCGTATCACCGAATATCAGGCCACCCAGGCGATCGCCGCGATGGTGTGCCGCCCACGACAGCAACGCGGCGGCACGACTTGCGTTGACGGATTTGTAAGAGCCTCGCGTCGCGAAATGCATATTGGCGCGCAGGTCGACCATGATCAGTACGGGCCGCTCGCGTTCTTCGCGAAACAATTTGGTGTAGGCCGTGGTACTGCGCGCTGTGACGCGCCAGTCGATCGACCGTGGATCGTCGCCGGGTTGATACGGGCGCGACTCATCGAATTCCATGCCACGGCCACGAAAGTGCGACACATAGGCGCCCGTTTGCAACGAACTAACGCGCAGCACATCGAGCGCGATTCCGCGTGCAGGGCCATTGAGCTGAATCAGCCCGGCCTGGCTCACGCTAACCGGCGATGCGTCCTCCGGCATATGGTCCGGATACATTCCTGGTGGTCCAACACGGTTGTATTGATGGACCACTAGGGCACTCCTACTCCGTTGAGAATGCGTTCAATAATGGAATTGGCATCGACGCCATCGGCCTCAGCCTCAAAACTCAGAACGAGGCGATGCCGCATGACATCGGGTGCGATGGCCTGAATGTCTTCGGGTCCGACAAAGTCCCGGCCGGCCAGCCACGCGTGCGCGCGTGCCGCACGGTCGATGCCCATGCTCGCGCGCGGGCTCGCGCCGTACATGATCTGACCTTCGAGCGACTTGTCGACGGCGCCGGCGTTGCGCGTCGCGACGACAATGTTAACGATGTATTCCTCCAGCTCCGGAGACAGATGCAGGCGCAGTATTTCCTGGCGCGCTTGCATGATTGCGGAGACAGGCAGCAACTCAGGTGGCTGGAACATGTCGCGCACCGCGGCCTTCGCCTCCTCGCGGTTCAGAACCATGATACGGCGCTCGTCCTCCGGAGTCGGATAGCCCACCTCGACGTGCAGCAGGAATCGATCGAGCTGCGCCTCGGGCAAGGGATACGTGCCCTCCTGCTCAATCGGGTTTTGCGTCGCCATGACCATGAACAGGTCATCCAGCTTGTAGCTGTTCGAGCCGACCGAAATCTGGCGCTCTTCCATAGCCTCGAGCAATGCCGATTGCACCTTCGCCGGTGCGCGGTTGATCTCGTCAGCAAGAATCAGATTGTGAAACAGCGGTCCCTTGCGAAATTCGAAAGTGCCTTCCTGCGGCCGATAGATATCGGTACCCGTGAGATCCGCCGGCAGCAGATCGGGCGTGAATTGCACACGATGAAAATCGCCTTCGATACTCTCGGCGAGCACCTTGATCGCACGCGTCTTTGCGAGGCCCGGGGCTCCCTCCACGAGCAGATGGCCATCGCATAACAATGCAATGAGCATGCGGTTGATCAAATGGGACTGACCAATGATCAGGCTGCTCGCGTGCGCCTCCAGCTTTTGTACTTGTTCTACGACAGTCATTCACAACTCCGGTCGATTAAAAGGCATTAAAAATGGGCGTGCCATTCTAGAGAGGATGCGCGGACAGGCCAACCTGTCGCCGCATTTATTATTAATTATCGCGTCACTTCGGTGATAATGGCCCCCTTTCTGACCATCAGGGTCCCGTTAGATTGCACATAAATAGCGACAAGTTGCAGCTTACTGCGCGCCGTTGGCCGCTGCTGCTGTTGATGCTCGCCTGCCAGGCCGGCGCAGACGAGGCGCTCGACGCGGCTTTCGAGCGCGATGTGTTGATTATCGAAGCGAGCAGATTCGCCTGCTATCGCTTCGATGTCTGGCTCGCGGTCGATCGAGCTCAGCAAATGCGCGGCCTTATGCACGTACGCGAGATGACCGATACATCTGGCATGTTGTTCGTCTATGACAGCGCCGATTACCGCTCGATGTGGATGAAGAATACCTTCATAGCACTCGATATCGCGTTCGCGCGGGCCGACGGCAGTATTGCCAATATCATTGCCAATACTGAACCGCAGTCGCTGCAGTCCATAAGCTCAACAGATGCCGTCATGTATGTGCTCGAGTTGAATGCGGGCACGGCCGGCAGACTGTCGATTGACGAAAACAGCCGATTGTTATGGGGCCCGGTCTTCGCAAAGGGATCGGGCAATGACGAGCGCGGCGATCCTGGATCCTGATTCGATTGTCGGCCTTTATAAAACGGCGGCGATAGACTCCGCGAGGTAGTCGACATTGGCGGGTGTGATGCCTGCGATGTTGACGCGGCTCGAACCGACGAGGTAGACACCGTAGTCATTTTTCAGCGTCGCGATCTGCTCACCCGAAATACCGAGAAAACAAAACATGCCCGTCGCACGAACAAGATGTGAAAAATCATGATCCGGCGCTTTATCGTGCAACGCGTTGCTGATCAGTTCACGCATGTCCCGCAGGCGTTGCCGCATGTCCGCAAGTTCGCCGTGCCAGTCGGACGTTAATGAGTCGTCAGCGAGGATAGTGCTGACGATGGCCGCACCATGGTCCGGCGGCATCGAATAGATGGTGCGTGCGATAAAACTCAGCTGACTCGCAACCGTGGCGCTGGTTGCAGCATCGGCTGCCATCACCGACAAGGTGCCAACACGATCACGATAGAGGCCGAAGTTCTTGGAGCAGGAGCTTGAGACAAGCATCTCCGGAACACGCTCCGCCATATGACGAATTGCGAACGCGTCCTCATCGAGGCCACGCGAAAATCCCTGGTAGGCCATATCGATAAACGGCAGCAATTCGCGTTCGACGACGATGTCCGTTATTGCACGCCAGGTATCATCCGCGGGATCGAGTCCTGACGGATTGTGGCAGCAGGCATGAAACAAGACCGTTTCGCCCTTCGGGATCGTTCGCAATGTCTCCAGCATCGCGTCCACGCGAATGACGTGCTTCTCCGTGTCGTAATAGGGATAGGGCGGCAGCTCGAGGCCCGCACCGCCCAACAAGGGCACATGATTGCTCCAGGTCGGATCGCTGACCCACACAGGGCTGACCGTCGCACTTTGCTGCAGCAAACTCGCCGCAACGCGCAACGACCCGGATCCACCCGGCGTCTGTACGGTCGTCAACCGCTCGCCGCTGACCGAGTCCGCAAATATCAGCGACTGTATTGCAGCGTTAAACGACGGCTCCCCCGCGGTACCCAGATAGGCTTTGCTCGTTTGCGACTCAAGAATCTGCCGTTCCGCCTGCTTGACAACATTCAGAACGGGCGTCTCACCGTCAGCCGTGCGGTAGACGCCGATACCCAGATCAATCTTCTGTGGGCGTGGATCTTTTTTGTATTCAGCGATCAGACCAAGAATTGCATCCGCAGGACGCGGACTCAGTGACGCAAACAATTCAGGCCTGCGGTGCCCAGACGGAACACCAACCAGCCGCGTTGACTGACTTGCCCGGGAAGATCTGGCAAGGACGCCATTCGTCGCCGTCTGCACCTTGTATCAGTGCGCAATTGGAGCAGTTCTGGTCAGCAGCGGGACTTACGCGCGACGCGGCATCAACCGTGCTTGCGTCGTGCGTGTATTTCATGGCCTGTGCCATTGGATCGTCCAAGGTCAATTTCGGCAACTCGTCGGCCATGGCCTCACGACTGTTTTGCATGAAACAGCCGGCGGCAGCGACGGCTGATAACTGAATAAATTTGCGGCGTGCGATTTTGCTCAAGGTACTCTCCTGAAATCTTTAAAGATCGGTGGAACGTCTGGCAGCAGTGTAAACCAAAAAGGCGCTGCAGCGGCGCATTGTAACGCGGCGCCATGAACCTCGGCATAAGGTCAAACCCATATGGTCGATGGAACTGCAATCCTCTTTGCAGTCAAAGCTTTCTGGGCACTGAGAACGATTATCATTAGCAACATGAAAAACACTGCAAGGACGTTATTCACGATCGCGGCGATTTGCGTCTTCGCAGACCCTGGCGTTGCGACGGCTGCCAATGCGCTGACGCATGAGTACCTTATTACGGTCGACGCGACCATGAGCAGCATGCAGGTCGAGGCCTCTTTTGGCGCACCCGTTCAGGCGCTGACGGCTCGCTCATCCGACGCCCGCAATTTCATTCGCGACGTTCGAAATTGCGATGACGATACTCGAATCCGCATGCGTGACGGACGCATGCGCTTGCCTGAAAAAGGATTATCGTGCCTGCGGTATTCCGTGAACCTGAAAAAAGCAGCGGCTGCCGAACGACGCAACGCGTCCTTATCCGATCGAAACATCATTGTTTCTCCCGCTGCATGGTTCTGGCGACCGGAGCTGCGTGACAATGAGCAGATTATTGTGCGTTTCGATCTACCCGAATCGCTTGCTGTGTCAGCAACATGGAAGCCCGTTCCCGGTGAACGCAATACTTACCGCCTGATGAACTCGTTGCGAAGCTCAGCGGCTGTCGCCGCATTCGGGGAGTTCGAACTTGTCGAGACACAAATCCCTGGCGCGACGCTAAGCATTACGATCATGCAGCCCACGGCCGAGATTGATACAGACAGGATTGTCGATTGGGTACGTGCGACAGCAAACAACGTGGTGCTCGCTTACGGTCGCTTCCCGAACCCTGCGACCAACGTCGTGATCGTGCCGATCAGCGGCCAACGCGGGCGCGACGACTCCGCCGTAATCTTCGGTCACGTCATTCGCGATGGCACGGAAACGATTGAATTGTTCGTCGATCAAGCTGGCCCAATAGCCGATTATTATGAGTCCTGGATTGCGACACACGAATTTAGCCACCTGATGCTGCCCTATATCCGTTCGCGCCATCGCTGGATGTCGGAGGGCTTCGCCACTTACTACCAAAATGTTTTGATGGCACGCGCACATCAGTACAGCGAAGAAATCGCCTGGCAAAACCTGTGGGAGGGCTTCGAACGCGGCCGTCTGTCGCGACCCGAATTGTCACCGAATGGCGCCGCACGCGCCGGGATCGGAGGGGCCACGATGAAAATCTACTGGAGTGGCACGGCGATCGCGCTCATGGCCGACGTCGAACTGCGTCAAAGGTCAAACGGCGAAGAATCACTGGATTCGGTTTTCGAGAAACTGCAGGAGTGCTGCCTGCCCTCGGATCGATCCTGGTCGGGAACGGAGCTTTTCAGAAAACTCGACAGCCTGATCGATGAGCCCGTTTTCATGCCACTTTATAGACAATATGCGTGGGCGCCCGGCTTCCCCGACGTCGAATCCCTGCTGTCTCGCCTTGGCGTCGACGTTCGGGATGGCAACGTACAACTGCAGTCAGGCGCCCCGTTGGCCGGGATCCGCTCTTCTATAATGAAAGAACGCTGATATAGTCAGCGCAGGCCGCCACGAGGCAGTTTCATCGATCAACGCAGTGATATGAACGCAGGCAGTTTCGCCATAGATATCAATAAGATCCGAGACGGGCAGCGTAGCTCGCAGGCGGACGCTGTTGCTGTGGAAGAACCCCTCGAGATTCGACTCGGCTTCTCAACGTCGGATGGCCGTGCCGTAAAAAGTATTTCGATTACGATGCGGACGCCGGGCTTCGATGAGGAACTCGCCACTGGCTTCCTGTTCACCGAGGCGATTATCCACGACGCCGATGACATCGCCGGCATCGACGTCTGCGGACCGCCGGCGCCGGACAGCGGCAACCACAACGTTATTCGGGTCGAACTTCAGGGCAATGTCGAAGTGGATCTCGGCCGACTGCAACGACACTTCTATACGACCTCCAGCTGCGGCGTGTGCGGCAAAGCGTCACTCGATGCTTTGCGCGTGACGGGGCAGGAGCCGATGTCGGACATGGATGTTACATTCAGCGAGGGCGTTCTCGTCGCGATGCCGGACCGATTGCGCAGCAGGCAGACTACGTTCGAGCAAACGGGCGGCCTGCACGCGGCCGGGGCATTTAACAACGACGGCG
>JADFLJ010000042.1 GCA_022564475.1 Pseudomonadota bacterium | reverse complement strand
GGCTTTCGCCAGAACTGCATCTATGCTCGGCGGTATCCCTTTACGTCGATTCGCGATGGGAGCCGCTTCTTCTGTTGTAATTTTCGTCATCAGCACCGCAATATTAGTCGCCTGGAACGGCACCTCGCCGATCAAGAGTTCATATAGGGTAACACCAAGCGAAAATAAGTCCGAGAGTCCGGTCAGTTTTTCCGCGCTGAGCTGTTCCGGGGACATGTACATTGGCGTGCCGAGAATAATACCGGTTTTTGTCCTGTTGTTGTCCGTCAGTCTCGCAACCCCGAAATCGCTGATCTTGAGTGAGCCATCCTTGGGATTGTAGAGCAGGTTCGCTGGCTTGATATCTCTGTGAATGACGCCCTGGTTATGTGCGTAGTCGAGAGCTTCGGCCGTCGAGGCGCACAATTCAAGCGCCCGTTTCGGTGCCAACAATCGCTCCGGATCCGTAAAGTCTCTTAAGGGCGTGCCCGGTACGTATTCCATTGCAATATAGGCCAGGCCCTTGTCCTCACCTGCATCGAATACTGTGACGATGTTGGGATGTGCAAGACGGCCGGCAGACTCTGCTTCTCGATAAAACCGCAGCCGTGCTTCCTTCAGTTCTTCGTCTTCAAACTCTTTTTCTATCGGTATCGCCTTGATCGCGACTGGGCGATTGATGCGCGGGTCCTTGCCAAGATACACAGCTCCCATCGCGCCACGGCCAATGCATTTTTCGATCACATAGCGACCGAGGCGCCGTGGAGTACCGGCCGCGCGTTTGGGTGTGCTCTGACCCGTGGGTACGCCGGCGTGAGTGCGCTTCATCCATTCGAGTACGGCTTCGGCGCGCTCGGGTTTCGCCTGCGTCTCAAATGCCAGCGACAATTTGTACATCACTGTCGCAAGTGTTTCCGAAGGAGGGCAGCGTCGAAACTCAGCAAAAGCGGGTTCGAGTCTGCTGGCTGAAAGAAAATCGGAGCCACGCTTGAAGGCGTCTCTAGACTCCTTCTTCTCGTCGCCGACGAGCCAGATACTGAGTATCGCGACACCGATGAATATGAGACCGGGGCGTCCAAGGTCGAGTCGGGTACGCAGCACCAACAAGAGCATGGTCTCGAAGAGTATTAATCCCGTTACGACCGCGATCGTTAGTACGGCAATGTCACGTCGATTTCGATCGGGCATGAACAGCACTGCGACAATTGCCAGCAACACCGGTGCGAGCCACTCCATTGCTTTGGCCCACGCGGGCGCGAGAATTGACTTGCCGTTTTCAACGTTGGCGAGCAGCGCCGCGGTAATTTCAGAATGTGTAACAAATTGGCCGGAAGGCAGTTTTGCCTGTGCACCCGCCAATGCCGGTTCCGAATCGACAAATACCGTAAAGCCAACAAGATTACGGCTGTTGATGCGCCCATCGATCAGATTGTTGACGTTGAGTCGACGCAATTCTCGGTAATTGGACAGGTAAATCGCATCGTCGGCGCTGGACACACGAAAGCTTGCCAGGCTGTCGTCGTTTTCAAACGCGATCGCTAACGGCAATGATGGCGACATTACGCCGTCATTGAGTTGCCACAGATCAGAGCGGCGCAAGACGCCATCGGAGTCTGGCCGCAGCTCTACAAATCCATTGTGCCGTGCGAATTCCGCAAATCGATGCCGGGTCGGAACGAAGACGGGAATACCCGAATTCAGCGACCTTACCCACGCGGGCAGCGGATCGGAGGCACCGACAGTGGGTGGGTTGGGTAAGATGATTCGCTTCACATCGGCCTGGCGCAATCGATTTATGACGAGTTCGTATTGCTCCAGGAGCTCTGCTTCGGGAACCCTGGATGGGTCGATACTGAAGATGACGGCGTCGTCGAGTGCCTCATTCGGCAGGAAAGATGCGACCTGGTCGTAGAGAAAACGGTCCACAGCGGAAAATAGCTCGGCGAACGGCCCATACGTCAGCAATAGCAATACGCTTGCGAAGCTGAGCGCGATCAAGCGGTTCCGTTTCTGCGGTGTACTTTTGTCCAAGATGGCGGGGCCCTCGTCGATAAGAGCAAAATTCTAACGAAACATGAGCTTGGGAAATGAGAATGAGTTGGCATTTTTATGTAATAAAGGCATTGAATGCGCTGCTATTATTGGGCTTCGTGGACCGGGTCAGGTCGATTCCTGCCCCGATGCGCTGGTACGGAACAACAATATTATGATAAATCCTTAAAAAACAAAGAGTTAAGATTGTATGGCAACATCCCGAGCGAAAACCGCTTATCTTTGCAGGGATTGCGGCGCACACAGTGTCAAATGGGCCGGCCAGTGTCCCGAATGTTCGGCCTGGAATACCTTGTCCGAGACACTCATCGCGGCATCCACAGCAACCTCCGGTGGCACGGCCGCGTCCGATCTGGACAGCATTCTCGATGATTTGGGTGAGCGTTATTCAACCGGTTTCACGGAATTTGATCGCGTGCTTGGCGGTGGGCTGTTCCCCGGTGCTGTGGTCTTGCTTGGCGGAGATCCGGGCGTTGGCAAGTCAACCTTGCTGCAACAGGTGTCTGCCGGGTTGCCCGATGACCTGGTGGTTTGCTATGCAACGGGTGAAGAGTCCCTGCGACAAATCGGGCAACGGTCACAGCGATTAGGCCTGCAACAACCGTCGCTGAAGTTACTGGCTGAGGTGTCGCTTGAACATGTGCTGGAACAGGCAATTCAGGTTTCGGCACGTGTGCTGGTGATCGATTCCATTCAGACAATGGTGAGTGCGCGAATACCGTCGGCGCCGGGTTCGGTGGTGCAGCTTCGAGAATGCGTCGGTCGAATCGTACAGTTTGCGAAGCAACATGATGTGTCTGTTTTTATTATCGGTCACGTGACGAAAGAGGGCGCAATTGCGGGTCCGCGCGCCGTCGAGCATATGGTTGATACTGTGTTGTATTTTGAGAACGATCCATCGAGTCGGTACACGATAATTCGCTCGGTTAAAAACCGCTTCGGCGCAAGCGGAGAGATTGCAGTTTTTGCCATGACCGAGAGAGGATTTCGCGAAGTCAGCAATCCGTCGGCTATTTTTCTTTCGCGCGAATCGGTAACCGAGCCGGGCACTGTCGTTTCGGTCGCGTGGGAAGGTAGTCGGCCGCTACTTGTCGAACTCCAGGCGCTGGTGACCGATACCAGCAGCAGTTATCCGAAGCGACTCGCGCAGGGTGTGGACAATAATCGACTCGTGCTCCTGCTCGCGGTGCTGCAACGTCATGGGGATATCGCACTTGCTGCGGAAGATGTGTTCGTGAATGTTGTCGGCGGTCTGCGCATAAGCGAAACGTCGGCGGACTTGCCGACCATGTTGGCAATTGTGTCGAGCTTTCGTGACAGGTCGATGCGCGAACGCTTGATTAGTTTCGGTGAGGTTGGTCTTGCCGGCGAAGTGCGGCCCGTTCGCTACGGTGAGGAACGCATCTCAGCGGCAGCCAAGCAGGGTTTCTCAGTCGCAATCGTGCCGCATGCAAATGTTCCGAAAAATACACCCAAGGGTATCGAGGTAATCGGCGTGCGGCGCTTGCAGGAAGCGCTGGCCGCAGCGTTCTAGTCGTCTTCGATAGCCGCGGATTCCGCTACTTTTGGGCGGATTCGGACCGAGTGGATACGTGTGTTGTCCGATTCAATTATTTCGATCTGGTAGCTGTCGATCACGAGGCGAGTCGATGCTTTCGGAATATTCTCGAGTTGCTCCACGATTAAACCGTTGATTGTTTTTGGCCCGTCGGTTGGAAAATCCCAATTCTGCGCGCGATTAAGCTCACGAATGTTGGCTGCCCCATTGACGAGCCATGTATCGGTGCCATCGCGCACTGCGTCATCGTCGCCCTCTGCAGGGTCGGTTGTAAACTCGCCGACGATTTCTTCGAGAATATCTTCCAGCGTTACAATTCCCTGGATGTCGCCGTATTCGTCGACAACCATCGCGATACGCAGGCGCCGCCGCTGAAATTGAACAAGCTGCGTGCTTAAGGGTGTCCCCTCCGGTACGAAGTAGGGCTCATCGAGTAGTTTTTCCAGCTGCACTTTGTCCAAGAACTGCCTGGTCATGTTTGCCAGACGACGCAAATGCAATACGCCAACGATATTGTCCACGCTATCTCGAAAGACAGGCAAGCGTGTGTGCTGACTGTTCACTATCATTAATTCGATATCACTGATGTCGTCGTCAAGATCGATGCCGATAATTTCATTGCGCGGCACCATGACGTCGTCGACTGTTACTTTCTCGAGGTCCAGTATTCCAATCAGCATTTGCTGATAACGACTGGAGATTCTGTTGCCGGCTTCGTGCACGACAATGCGAAATTCGTCTCGTGTCAGTGATTGCAATTCGCCGTCGCCAGGTCGGACGCCGAATAAGTGCAACACAGCATTTGAGCAGGCATTGATAAGCCAGATTAGCGGATAGCTAATCTTGAGCAGCGGGTAATAGATCAGCGCCGCAGGATAGGCGAGTCGTTCGGGATGCAATGCCGCCCAGGTTTTCGGTGCCGTCTCGGCGAAGATGAGAATGACCAGTGTCATGATCAGCGAGGCCAGAGCAACAGCAGGTTGGCCGCCGTAATCCATCGCAATCAGGGCAACCATTGAGGCCGCAAGAATATTGACGAGATTATTGCCAAGCAGAATGAGTCCGAGGATTCGATCCGGACGTTTGAGGAGTTGCTCCGCCAGCCTTGCACCACGATGTCCCTGGCGGGCTTTGTGTCGAAGTCGGTAACGATTGAGGCTCATGAGCGCCGTTTCCGACCCTGAAAAGAAGGCCGAAAGGAACAAGAGCAGGAACAGGACGCCGATTAACGTCCCCGGTGGTATGTCATCGCCCAATTAAAGAGCGCCTCCTTCGTTACAAAGACAGCCTCAGTTGAGCAGGGCCGTCGTGGCCTGTCAAGGATGTGTCGCTCAGCCCCAGGATCGCCCAAGTACTGCTTCGAGTATGTAGCGACTCCCGAAGTACGCCAGACTCAGCACAATGAAACTTGCGAGGTACAGATAGACTGCACGCTTGCCTCGCCAGCCGGCAAATCGCCGGCCAAGCAGCAAGATGCCGAATAACAACAATGCGAGTAGCGATAAGCTTGTCTTGTGGACCAGGTGCTGTGCGAACAAGTCCTCGACGAATGTGATGCCGGACACGATCGACAGTGCGAGTACCGTCAGGCCCGTGGCCGTAATTGCGTAAAGCAATTTATCGTTGGTTTCCATCGGTGCGAACAAATGATTGATCGACGAGAGCTGGCCGCTGCGCAATCGCCGATCCTGCAGCAATGCGTGAAGCGCGACGATTGCACCGACGGCCAGTAATCCGTAGGCGAACATTGATGTAACGATATGTACCCGCAATTGCCAACTCAATGCCGCGGTACCTGAGCTCAGTATGTCCACACCTGGATTAACGTTCATACCGGGCAGTGACGTAATAGCAGCGAGCAAGATCAAGCTGGCGGACATGCCTCGCAGCGTAGGCTCGCAGGCCCCGAGCAAGCCGATCAGGCCCAGTTGCAAACCGATCAGAGAGATGGCGCTGGCCATGGATAAATCAATTCCGCCGCCGGCGATAAACACGATGTAGAGCAGGCGGCCATGAATTACGAGTGCGATCGAGCACATGAAGAATGCCGCGAGCACGAGCGAGCGAGCGCGGGCCGAATACTTCGGAAACCGACTGAGGGTGAATGCCAGAGCGGCAAACAGGTACAGAAATAGAATTGTGATTTGAAACACAGAAACTCGTGGGTGATTGACCTACCGTTTCGTCTAACGAATCATCCCATATTCGGTAATGAAATGCGCATCAGAATCTTAGGTTGCAGTGGCGGAATCGGCGCCGGGTCCCGAACGTCGTCGATGCTGATCGACGATGACGTGCTGATCGATGCCGGAACAGGCATTGGCGATCTGTCGCTGAGCGAATTGCAATCGATTCGCCACGTTTTTCTTACGCATGCCCATCTCGATCACATCGCTGGATTGCCGATGCTCATTGACTGCATATTCGACGAGAATTTCGAGACGCCACTCACGGTCTATGCGCGCGAGGAGACGCTTCGCGCGATAAAGACGCATGTGTTTAATGACGTCATCTGGCCGGACTTTGGGCGGCTTCCAAGTACCGAAAACCCGATGCTGCGTTACGCCGTTTGCAGCCCCGGGGATACAATTACAATCAGATATCGCGATTTTTACGCGATCGATGTCATGCACAGTGTGCCAGCATTAGGCTTCACTGTGAAGAATTCCGGTGGTGTGTTCGCCGTCAGTGGCGATACGAGGACCAATCAGACCTTGTGGCCCGTGCTGAACAAATGCGAGGAATTGAAAGTACTGGTTATCGAAGTCTCGTTCCCGAACGAGATGGCCGATCTCGCGGACAAGGCGGGACACTACTGCCCGAGCACGCTGACGGCCGACCTCAAGCACTTGCGTCACGCGCCGGAAATCTGGCTGACGGGCATGAAGCCCGGGCAGGAAGAGGTGATTCTGGAGCAGGTGCTCAAGGCTGCCCCTGACATGAATATTCGAATGTTGTCCCCGGGAACTGTATTGCAGGTCTGATACAATCCGTGCCCGGTTTCACACAGGCACGCAAAGCATGTTCGAAAATCTAAGCGGGCGCATGCGCGACGCCGCGCGCAGCCTGACCGGCAAAGGTCGGCTGACTGAATCCAATATCAAAGACACATTGCGTCAGGTTCGCCTGGCGTTGCTCGAAGCCGACGTCGCGCTGCCTGTCGTCAAGTTATTTATCGAGCGCATTCGTGAGCGGGCCGTTGGTGAGGAGGTAAGCAAGAGCCTCACGCCGGGTCAGTCGCTTGTAAAAATCATTCACAGCGAGCTTGTCTCAATTCTCGGCGCCAGTAGTGCGTCGCTTGACCTTAAGGCCCAGCCCCCCGTCGTCATCATGCTGGCAGGCTTGCAGGGTGCAGGTAAAACGACGACCGCCGCGAAGCTTGCGAAACGCTTGATCGACGTTGAGCGCAAGAAAGTCATGCTCGTCAGCGTCGATATCCATCGCCCGGCGGCAATTTTGCAGTTGCAAACACTGGCGGCCGAAGTCGGGGCATTGCATTGCAGTAGTGCATCGACTGAGAAGCCGGCGAAGATTGTTGAGCGCTCTCTTGATGAGGCCCGGCGTTGTCATGCGGATGTGCTCATCGTGGATACGGCGGGACGATTGCACGTCGATGACGACATGATGGCGGAAGTGGTTGCCGTGCATAAAGCGGCTGCGCCCAGAGAGACGCTGTTCGTTGTTGACAGCATGGCCGGTCAGGACGCGGTGAACGCGGCCACTGTGTTTGACGAGAGTCTGCCGCTCACTGGAATCATTCTTACAAAGGCTGATGGCGATGCCAAAGGCGGCGTGGCGTTGTCGGTCCGCGAAGTCACGGGCAAGCCGATTCTGTTTCTCGGTGTGGGGGAGAAAATCGACGCGTTAGAGGCGTTTCACCCGGATCGGATGGCGTCTCGTATTCTCGGCATGGGTGATGTCTTGTCGCTCGTCGAGGAGATAGAGGACAATGTCGAGAAAGAAAAGGCTGAAAAGCTGGCTCGAAAACTCAAAAAAGGCCGTGGCTTTGATTTGTCCGATCTGCGTGACCAGCTGCAGCAAATGGCGAACATGGGCGGGCTCGCTACCTTACTCGACAAGCTGCCGATACCCGGCAATGTGAGCCCCGCAGCACTCAAGGGCGGTGCTGACGACAAACAGATTGCGCGTCAAATCGCGGTCATCAACTCAATGACGCCAGGCGAGCGGCGTTTCCCCAAAGTCATCAATGGCTCAAGGAAAAAGCGCATAGCGGCAGGCTGCGGGCTGCAGATTCAGGATGTTAACCGTCTGCTGAAGCAACACCGCCAAATGGAAAAAATGATGAAAAAGATGTCCCGCGGCGGTATGCAAAAGATGCTGCGGGGCATGCCCGGAGGCACTCTGCGGCCCGGTTTTTGACCCCGATCGGCTCCCGGTCGCTGGCCACCTCGTAAGCACCTGAAAATAAAGCGAATTTTGCTCTCAAAAACGCTTCACATTTGGAATTATGTCGGTACAATGCCGGTCTGGTCGGGTCCGCCCGAGACCGTGCATGTCTGCACTTAACACAGTTTTTACGGAATTGAGATGGTTAGTATTCGTCTTTCGCGCGCTGGCGCAAAGAAACGTCCTTTTTATCACCTGGTAGTCACCGACAGTCGCAACCGTCGGGACGGCCGCTACATTGAGCGCCTGGGTTTCTTCAATCCGCTTGGCAAGGAGCATGAAGAGAACTTGCGTATCGACGTTGAGCGTGTCGATTACTGGATAGGCCAGGGGGCGCAGCCGTCTGAGCGCGTTGCATCGTTGCTGAAGGCGCACCGCAAGGCGGTCAAGGCAAACTGACACAGCCAACTGCAGAACCAGTTGTTCTGGGCCGAATTTCGGGCCTGTTCGGGGTAAGAGGCTGGGTGAAGGTGTTTTCGCACACCGAGCCGCGAGAAGCGGTGCTGAATTACGGTCACTGGCTGATTCGACGTTCGCAAGAATGGCAATCGGTGCAGGTGGCAGAAGGAAAACGGCACAGCAAGACGGTTATCGTGCGCCTTGAGGGCATCGATGATCGTGATCAGGCAGCAGAGCTACTCGGCTGCGACATTGGCGTCGCGAGAGCAGAGCTGCCGGATCCGGGTGTTGGCCATTATTATTTCGGCGATCTTGAGGGACTCAAGGTCGTGCAACGCGATGGCACGGTCGTTGGTACCGTGGCCTACGTGATGCAAACCGGGGCGAATGATGTTCTGGTGACGAAGGGAGAACGTGAACGGCTGATACCGTTCATTGCGGATGAAGTTATTCTCGATGTTGATCTGGCCAAGGGCGTGATCAGGGTCGATTGGGAGTGGGACTGACGGCATGAAATGTTGTGTAGTCAGCCTGTTTCCGGATTTGGTCGCTCAGGTGGCCGAACACGGCGTCATCGGACGTGCAGCAGAGCGAGGATTGCTCGAGCTGACGTTTGAGAATCCGCGGGATTATGCGGATGACGTGCACCGCACGGTCGACGATCGGCCGTATGGTGGCGGACCCGGCATGGTAATGAAGTATGAGCCTGCCGCCGCTGCCATCCGCGCAGCACGCGCGCGTCTGCCCGAGGGCAGTCCGGTTGTGTGCTTGACGCCGCAGGGGCAAGTGTTCGATCAGTCGACGGCAAGGCGATACGCCGAATTGCCAGGCCTGGTGTTATTGGCCGGGCGGTACGAGGGTATCGACGAGCGTTTGATGAGCGCAGTGGATGAAGAGTTATCGCTTGGCGATTTTGTGTTGTCGGGCGGTGAAATAGCAGCGATGGCAGTCATAGATGCAGTGACGCGATTGTTGCCGGGAGTGCTCGGTGATGCCGAGTCGGCCGTGCAGGACTCGTTTATGGCGGGTCTGCTCGACCACCCGCACTACACACGTCCCGAGGACGTGGCAGGGCAGAAAGTGCCCAGCGTATTGCTCTCGGGAGACCACGCGCAAATTGCGCGGTGGCGATACAAGCAGGCGCTGGGACGCAGCTTTTTGCGGCGCCCGGAGCTGATCAGTAAGTTGGAATTGGACCGTGAGCAACAAGCGTTGCTTGACGAATTTTTGAAAGAATCCGGTAAAGAGACATGAGCAAAATCATCGAAGCGATTGAAAAGGAACAAATGGGCAAGGAAATTCCGGCGTTTTCTCCGGGTGACACCGTGATCGTCAAGGTCAAAGTCACCGAGGGAACCCGTGAGCGCCTGCAGGCTTTTGAAGGCGTGGTCATTGCCAAGCGCAATCGCGGCCTTAATTCTGCGTTCACAGTACGCAAAATCTCCCACGGCGAGGGTGTCGAGCGCGTTTTCCAGACGTACAGCCCGTCAGTGAGTTCCATTGAAGTAAAGCGTCGTGGCGACGTACGCCGTGCCAAGCTTTACTACCTGCGCGGGCTGACAGGCAAAGCCGCAAGGATCAAGGAAAAGATCTAGAATTGGGGCTTGGGCAAGTAGAAACGCTGAACCATCTGCGGGCAGCGGAGTCTTTCGTGGCATGACCAATAGAACACGCCGTATTCTGATTCGTGCGCTAGCGTTGACGCTGATACTGGTGTTGACGAGTGGCTGTGCATCCTTGATGTCCTCGGCCGCGACCGGACTCGCCGACAGCTTGTCGAACGCCGTCCTCAATCAAAATGACCCCGAAACCGCGCGTATAGCTATTCCGGCCTATATGGTGTTGCTTGACGGAATACTGGAAAGCAATCCGGATGACCCGAAATTGCTGGTGGCCGCTGCGACGATGTACGCGACCTACGGCGCCGTATTTGCGGACAGTGAATTGCGCGCCTCAAGGCTGACCACACGCGCACGCTCTTATGCATTACGCGCCATGTGCAACACTTACAAAGAGTCGTGCCACTGGCCGGAAATGAATTACGATGAATTTGTCGTCAGCGTGCAGGGCGTAAAAGCGAAGCACGCCGATATTCTGTACAGCTACGGATTCGCATCCCTTGTGTATCTGCAGGCACATTCGTCCGACTGGAATTCCCTTGCCGAGCTACCCGAGATCGAGGCGCTTTTTTATCATTATCTTGATATCGCGGGCGACGACGTAACACCGTCAACCCATACCTACATGGGAATCATGCTGACGTTGAGGCCACCGGCTTTGGGTGGCAAGCCTGATGAAGCGCGTGAGCATTTTGAGAAAGCCATCGCTCTGACGAACGGGCGTGACCTTGGTGCGAAAGTGGAATTCGCCAGGGGCTATGCGAAGTTAATGTACGATCGTGAATTGCACGATCGCCTGATTAATGAGGTTCTCGCGGCCGATCCTGAAGAACACGGCCTTACTCTGAGCAATATTCTTGCCCAGGAAGACGCAGTGATAATGATGGAGGAAGCTGATGACTATTTCTTTTAACCGGATTGTAGTGGCGTTGCTCGTGACAGCAATGTTTTGCTGCACCACGGTTGATGCTGCGACATTCAAGATTGCCACGGTGACGCCCGAAGGCTCGCAATGGATGAAAGACATGCGTGCGGGCGCGGCTGAGATTAAAGAGCGCACAGAAGGGCGAGTACTGATCAAGTACTTCGGCGGCGGCATCATGGGCAATGACAAGAAAGTCCTGGGCCAGATTCGCATCGGTCGTTTGCAAGGTGGCGCTCTGACTCCCTCGGCACTCGGATCTCGTTATCCCGATATAAATATTTACGGCATGCCACTTGTTTTTGACTCGGAAGAAGAGGCCGCCTATGTGAGACAACGGCTTGACGAGCGTCTCAGTGAAGGGCTGGAGGAAGCAGGCTTCGTGACCTTTGGTTTTGCCGCTGGCGGCTTCGCCAATATCCTGTCCAACACACCGGTTCGTGGACTGGCCGATCTCAAAGGCAAGCGCGTCTGGGTTCTCGAAGGCGACACGATCAGCTACGCCTCAATGGAAGCACTGTCGCTGTCGCCCGTGACGTTGCCGCTCACTGACGTGCTGACGGGTTTGCAAACCGGTCTTATCGATATCGTGGCGATTCCACCGATTGCCGCTCTCGTGCTGCAATGGCACACCAAGATCAAGTACATCACCGAAATGCCCCTCGCATACTCTCTGGGCTTCATGGCGATCGACAAGCGCGCATTCGACAAGATTTCCACCGCAGATCAGGCTGTATTTCGCGAAGTCATGACTGCGATCTACGCCAACTTCGATAAGCAAAACCTCATTGATAATCGCGGTGCATTTGACGCACTGATCAACTCAGGCATCGAGACCACTGTATTTGATCCTGACGAAATCGTACGCATTCGTGCATTGCTGGAAATCACCAATCGCGAACTGGGTGCCAAGGGTGAGTTCACTATCGAGCTCTACGATGAGATGATCGGCTACGTTGACGAGTACCGAAGCGAACATCCTTGAAATCATTACTGTCCCGACTTGATCGCGTAGGGCGATTCGCGGAGAATACAGCACTCGTCGTGCTATTGAGTACGATGATGTTGCTCGCGGTCGCGCAGATCGTATTGCGTGAAGTTTTCTCGACAGGCTTCATCTGGGCCGACGAACTAATTAAGCTCCTCGTTCTGTGGCTTGCGATGGTCGGCTCTGTCGCCGCCAGCCGGGACAATCGCCACATTCGTATTGACGCCTTGTCGCACATCCTTCCGGACACGGCGATCAAGCTAACGCGCATTCTCGTGGATTTGTTTGCCGTTGCCGTATGCGCGGTAATCGCATGGTTTTCCTATCAATATCTGCTACTCGAAATCGAGTTTGAAGATAAGGTCCTGATCGATACGCCAGCCTGGATCGCCCATCTCATCGTGCCGCTGGCGTTCGCGGTCATTAGCTATCGATTCGCGGTTTCCATTGCCTGGCAGGTATACAGCCTGATAACAGGTGATGAGAGCGAGGTAGACACATGATCCTGATCAGTGTCCTTCTCATCTTGCTGGCCGTCTTTGGTGCGCCGCTGTTCGCCGTCATAGCGACAACTGCGATGGTAGGCTTCCTGCGTGACGACGTAGATCTCATGCAGATGGCGCTGGAAGTGCAAAGCATCGCCAGCTTGCCCTTTCTGGCCGCAATTCCGTTGTTCACGTTCGCAGGCTATTTACTCAGCGAGAGCAACGCGCCCAAGCGACTGGTTCGACTCACAGGTGCCATGCTTGGCTGGATGCCCGGTGGCCTGGCGATTGTCAGTTTGGGGGCTTGCGCGTTCTTTACGGCGTTCACGGGCGCCTCGGGCGTCACGATTATTGCCCTGGGTGCGATCTTGTACCCGGCGCTCAAGCACGATGGCTATCCGGACAAGTTTAATCTTGGACTGGTGACGTCAGCCGGCAGCTTGGGCCTGTTGTTTGCTCCCTCGTTGCCGTTGATTCTCTATGGTGTCATTGCGGAAGTACCCATTGATGACTTGTTTCTCGCCGGTATCCTGCCCGGCCTGTTAATGCTCGTGATGCTGTCCGGTTACAGTATCTGGGTGAATCGCCACAATCGGCGTCCCTTAAGTTCATTTTCGTTCAAGGAGCTGGGTGGCGCGCTGCGTGAGTCGATCTGGGAATTGCCGCTGCCGATCGTCGTGCTCGGCGGCATTTACTCAGGATTCTTTGCTGTTTCGGAGGCCGCGGCGGTTACCGCACTGTATGTGGTAATCGTCGAGATCGTCATTCTTCGTGAGATAAAGCTCAGCGCATTGCCGGGCATCATGCGCTCGTCGATGGTTCTGGTGGGCGGCATCCTGTTGATTCTGGCTGTTTCGCTCGCCTCAACGAATTACATGATTGGTGCCGGCATCCCGCAGATGTTGCTGGAGTTTGTATCCAGCATGGTGACGAGCCAGACGACATTCCTGATTTTGTTGTTGCTGTTCTTGCTGGCCCTCGGCGCAATCCTGGACATATTCTCGGCAATTGTCCTCATCGTGCCATTGATTTTACCGATTGCGGCTGGCTACGATGTTCATCCGGTGCATCTGGGCATTGTTTTCCTGGCAGCCATGCAGCTGGGTTATCTGACACCGCCCGTGGGCCTGAATCTGTTCATCGCGAGCTATCGTTTCGAAAAACCGATCATGGAGGTGTACTCGGCGACATTCCCGTTCCTTGTCATATTGATGTTTTCTGTCATTCTGATTACGTTTTTTCCTGAGATGTCGCTTTGGCTTCTGCCTGACTAAACGGATACTGAATTATGTCGCGCTCTGTATTATTGCTGCTGACTTTGTGTCTGATTGAAGCCGCGCTCGCTGATGTGGATCTGGCCGATATTCAATTGGCTCCGGGTTTCTCGATAGAGGTCTATGCAGAAGTACCTAATGCACGCTCGCTGGCATTGGGACGCAATGGCGTGGTGTATGTCAGCAACCGCCGTGCGGATTCGGTTTATGCCATCCGGCCGGGACCGGGTGGTCGCAATCGAGTATTCGAACTTGCCGACGATCTCGAGACGCCGAACGGCATCGCGTATCACGATGGCGATCTTTACGTCGCCGAAATCTCCCGCGTGCTGGTGTATCGCGATATCGACAATCGATTAAGCAATCCGCCCGAGCCGGAGATTCTTGATATCGATTTGCCGTCTGAGCGGCACCACGGTTGGCGTTACATCGGCTTTGGTCCGGACAATCATCTGTACATAAGTATCGGCGCACCGTGCAACATTTGCGACCGACCGGGATTTGCCCGCATCGATCGCATGCTGCCTGACGGCAGCGAGCGGGAAGTATGGGCAGAGGGAGTGCGCAACTCCGTAGGCCTGGCCTGGCATCCACAAACTGGCGAGCTCTGGTTCACGGATAATGGCCGCGACATGCTGGGAGATGATCTGCCGCCGGATGAACTGAATCATGCACCCACAGGAGGCCTGCATTTTGGCTTTCCCTATTGCCATGGTGGATTTTTTCTCGATCCGAAATTCGGCGAGGGAAAAAGCTGCGATGACTATACTGCGCCGGCGCGCAAGCTTGGTGCGCACGTCGCCTCGCTTGGCTTGACGTTCTACACGGGTACAATGTTTCCCGAGGAATACCAGGGCCAGATACTGATTGCGGAACATGGCTCGTGGAACCGGTCAAAGAAAGTGGGCTACCGTATTTCGCTGCTGCACCTTGAGAACGGCCAGCCGGCGACGTACGAGCCGTTTGCTGAGGGCTGGTTGCAAGGGCAAATCGCGGACGGTCGACCGGTGGATTTGCTCGTGATCGAAGATGGCTCGCTGCTCGTCAGCGATGATGCAAGTGGTGTCGTATATCGGATTTCCTACAAGGACCCGCAATGAGTAAACCGAACATTGTAGTGAGAACTTTTTCCTGGCTGTGGCGGGGGGTCGATGGTTTCCGCAAGCTGCTGCACCTGGCCTTTATGTTGTTAGTACTCGTGTTGTTCATGAGTGTGCTTATGCAGTCGACCCCACCGATCATTGCGGAGGGCTCTGCACTCGAAATTCGCCCGATGGGCTACCTTGTGGAACAACAGGAAGGCGACCCGTTCGACCGTGCAAAGATGGAGTTGTTTGGCGATCAACCATCACAAACTGTCGTACAGGATATTGTCGATGCACTTGAGTATGCGAAGTCAGATGACCGCATTGAGATCGTA
>JADFLJ010000218.1 GCA_022564475.1 Pseudomonadota bacterium | reverse complement strand
CAGAATCACATCCAGGTCGTAATCGGGATTCGAAAACAGAGTATCGACAAATTCACCGGTACTCGTATTCAGAGTGCGGGCCTCGGCCGTATCATGTTCGCCGTAACCAACAACGATGATGATGTCGTTATCCGCTGTGAACGCCCGCGGCCTCCAGCCATTTTGGTACCAGTCGGTATCGTTGAGCGTCAGCCAGTCACCCTTGGCATCCTTGAACACCATATGCGATTGCCCAAGTCGATAGCCATAACCCAGACGGACCTCACCGGACTGGTCGACCACCCAATGCTGGATACCGTCAATGGACTTTCTGTGAATCTTGTAGGAGCCGGTATTAACATTGACCTTTCGCACCTCATCGCGACCATCAAAATCCTCGTCAAGCGACACGAGAATATGGTCCGGGTCGTCCGGCATCCAATCAATTACTTCGTCCTGAATCTGGGGCTCGCCGTAATATTCTCTTGCCGTGCGGCTGCCGGTTCGACCGACGATCATTGCAGGCTTTATCAACGCCGTTACTTTGTTCGTTTTGATGTTGATTGCGATAAGACGCGACTCTTCTGTATCAACAATGATCCAACCTTGCCTGGCGGCCGACATGGACATGGAGAAAACAAGAGTCTCGTCATTGGCCCATTCAAGCCAGGTAAAATCGAGCCCACCAATCGGCGGTATCACCTGGCGCGCTTCTGTCCCCAGGTCTTCGATGACGAGGTTTTGCCGTCCGTCAATCGGGTACAAATAGGCCAGGGTCTCGCCGTTTGGAGAGATTTCAGCCCCGGTATAGCCATTCAGGCTGGCAAAAAAATCAGAGGGAATATCTTCTGGACGGGACTGCGCATGTAATGGCGCAGCAGAGAAAGTAACAATGAGCACAGCAATACTGACGATTCTCATGATCAAGAGAAAGCCTCCCTATACTATGTGTGTTGTCTTACATAATTAGGCTGCATACCCCATATGCGGCCCAAGTCTGATTATTAACACAGGAGAACGGTTTGTGAAGCACTAATGCAGGGATATGGCTTATCGTCTGGTCGTAACGATCACACTGAAACCGGTTCGGCGCCACGCCAGGTAAAGTAAGACAAACCAGACCTGCATTAATAACGACGCGATCCATTCAATGCTGTTTTCCACTGCGTCGGCATCGTCGAAGACTGATTTCGAAATGAGGTTCAGGACCCCCAGGAAAAGAGGTAATGAGGCAAGAACAATCATTTGTCGCGACAGGCCACGCATACCGTAGGCGTCATTAAGCTTTATTTGGATCACGATAAGAAATGACAGCAACAACTGGGCCGTGGCGGTCCCTAGAAAGAAAATATAGATCCCAAAGCGGCGCATGAATTCGTAAATCGGTTCTGACGTGCCGAGAAAGGTGACGTAAATGATTAATGCCGTCGCTCCAGATACGCCGGCAATGAGCATGATCTTAATCGTTCTGTGGTAATTGGCGCCGCAAAGTTCGTTTAACCACGCACGGGAAAAATACCAAATAAAGGCGAGCACCATCGCAAAAGGCAATTGAATGGCTCGAAACAGGTAGCTGCCCGGGGCGTGTCGTCCCGTTGAGCTAATGGATGTGCAACCGTCCAGCCAGGGATTGCAGGACGGCAACACGCCGCTGTCAACGCCTAACCAGTACGCAAGCGTCACTGCCAGAACGGGGATTACGCCGCCATATAATGGAAGTAGGCGAATCAGCATGCCTCAAGGATACCCGATGGCGGCTATAGAGGGGTTCGCCCGAGTCGAAGGGTCACAGGAGTGGGACGAGGGGTAGCTTGGAAGATCGCCTTATGGGATCTATATTCTTCATTTAACATAATATACATTATGCGCATGTCCGATTGCTACTCGTTCACAAACGCCTCCCGCAGATACCGCAGTACCGAGGCAATACCGGATTCGGTGAGCGCAGGATTACCTCCTTTGGGCGGCATCGCCATTGAAGACCCAGGGCCTTGGTAACCCAAGGAAATACTCCGGTGAAGGACTTCGTCCGATTTGCCAAGTGGTCCATCAGCACGACTGAAATCCGGAACACCAGGCAACGCACCCTTGCCATCGGAACCGTGGCACGCCGCACAGGTTTGCCCATATATCTCTGCACCCGAGAGCACCGGCGTGGCTGCCGACTCGGCAGCAACAGCGACCGACCTGGAATCAGCCGTAATCACCGTATTTGAAGCTTGCAGGAAAGTTAGAATATCCCTTGTTTCGGCTCCGGTGAGTCCCGCGCGAAGTCGCATATGAAATGCCGTCGTAATCCACTGATCGTCCCGAAGGTCTCGTGGGTTCCTGAGATGATGGCAGCGGCCGCAATTCTCCGCCCATAACCTGGACCCGGTGGAAAAATCCCCCGGTTCCGGAAAATCAGCAGCCACGCTAATGGAAACCATGGCAATCGCCATCAGCGGTACCGTGATGTATCTGGCCAGGCGCAAAAGTATCAGACTATATTGTCCAGTTGACATTCCTATTCTCCTCAGAATCCGTAGGCCAATTGCAGCATCAGACGGTCGCTGTTCGTGTCGCTGCCATCGATACCATCATTGAACTCGAATGCAACCTTGGCGATGAAGCTATTGGTAATCAGGTAACTGAAGCCCAGCGCCCATTGCTGCTGGTCCTCACTGCCGTGTGGAGAGTCAAAATCAGTGTAGCGAACGACTGCCTCGAACTTCGTAGACGGGAATCTCCACGCAGCTTGCGAATACCATGAACTCCAGACGCTGCCTTCGGATGCAGTCAACCCGGTCGACGCTGCGCCAACTTCCGCTCTCACGTACTCACCGCGCAAATTGAAGCCCTTCCAAAGCCAGCTGAAGTCGGCGCCAAAAACATCGTAGTCGCGTGCGATTTCGCCCTCGACTGCCGTCACGTCGCCCGTATCTTCATCTTCAAGACCGGTCACTGTTGCTTTACCAGTAGCACCGGATATACCGATTTCCAGGCCGGGAATTGGCAAAATCGCATATCGGCCGCCGAAGACTTTCTCGCCATCCCGGTCCTGGCCGAAGCCTTCTGCCACGATGCCCTCCAGCTCGAATTCATCATCCTCAAAAACGGAGTTCAGTTCCGGACCATTGCCGACGTAGACTGAATAGTTGCTGCGTATGCCACCGAGTGGGAAAGCACCGCGAAGTTGCAGACCCAATTCAGAGATTGGTGCCGCCCCATCGTGTCCAAAGCCCGGTGGGGCCGAGGGCAATTTGTTTATCCAGGAAGGATGCAGATTTTGCCGGAACTGGCCGATCGGACTGAGAAACAAACCGCCAACCAAGGTTACATGGTCAGTCATGAAATAGTTCAGTGCCAGGTATTCCAGGTTAGTTTCTGTTTCGCCTTCCGGGGATAGTTCGAATTCCAGCTCGGA
>JADFLJ010000217.1 GCA_022564475.1 Pseudomonadota bacterium | reverse complement strand
GTAGTTCTACGTATCGCGCAGGCAGGCCGTGACGGTTAACGTGCAACGATGAACAGCATGAGTGGGCCGCAGTCAGGTAGCCGTACCTGGGCCGAGCCGTACAAAATCAAGATGGTTGAGCTTCTCAGGATGACGACGCGAGAGGAGCGGGAACAGGCTATTCGGGAAGCCGGGTACAACACATTCCTGACCCGAAGCAGGGACGTTTACATCGATCTGCTGACAGATTCCGGCACCGGCGCGATGAGCGACAGGCAGTGGGCGGGCCTCATGCTGGGTGACGAGGCCTATGCCGGGAGCGAGAATTTTTATCACCTCGAAGCCGTAATTAAAGAATACTACGGCTACGAATATATGCTGCCAACGCATCAGGGCCGCGGTGCAGAAAACCTGATGTCCCAGCTGCTTATCAAGCCGGGCGACTATGTACCCGGCAACATGTACTTCACGACAACTCGACTGCACCAGGAACTGGCCGGCGGAACCTTCGTGGATGTCATCGTTGACCAGGCGCACGATCCCGAAAGCTCGTTCCCGTTCAAGGGCAATGTCGACATTGCCAAGCTGAATCGCCTGGTGCAGGACGTTGGCGCAAAACGCGTGCCATACATTAGCCTTGAAGGCAACGTAAACATGGCAGGCGGACAGCCGTTCTCCATGTCAAACCTCAATGATTTACACAGCTACTGCCGCAAGCATGACATTCCGATCATGCTCGATGCAACGCGCACCATTGAGAACGCCTGGTTCATAAGGGAACGCGAAGATGGCTATGCGGATAAATCAGTCCGCGAAATTTTAAGGGAAATCTGTGATTTGACAGACGGCTGCACAATGTCGGCCAAAAAAGATGCGCTCGTGAACATCGGCGGTTTTTTTGCGTGCAATGACGAAGAGCTATTCAAAAAGTCACAGAACCTGGCCGTCGTCTATGAAGGCCTGCATACCTATGGCGGCCTCGCGGGGCGGGACATGGAGGCTATGGCCCAGGGTATTCGGGAGGCAGTAACGGAAGAGCATCAGGCAGCTCGTATTGGTCAGGTGCGCTACCTGGGCGAGAAGCTTGACGCCGCGGGTATCCCGATCGTCAAACCCATTGGATCCCATGCGATATATATCAACGCCAAACGCTTCTTGCCGCATGTGGATCAGGATGAGTATCCGGCACAAACACTCGCGGCAGAGCTTTACATCGAATCCGGTATTCGCACCATGGAACGAGGCAACGTATCGGCCGGGCGCGACCCAAAGACTGGCAAGAACCGCCGTCCACAGCTGGAACTCCTGAGACTCGCGATTCCGCGCCGCGTTTATACGCAGGCACATATGGACGTCGTCACAGAATCCGTCATTGATGTTTATAAACGACGTAATGAGATCAGGGGCTTGAGGATCGTGTATGAACCCGAGTATCTGCGTTTCTTCCAGGCCCGTTTCGAACCGATATCCTGACCATCACTTAAGCTATCAAATATGGGCATCCTATGAGCTACGACATCATTATTATTGGGGCAGGTCCCGCGGGCCTGAGCTTCGCACTATCCCTCGCGGACACCGGATTACGGATCGCGCTGATTGAAAAGCAAGCCGAAGAACAACTGGCCGCACCGGAATTTGACGGGCGAGACATTGCACTGACGCACTTGTCCGTTCAAATCCTCACCAAACTCGGTATTTGGGCGCGTTTCGAAGCCGATGACCGACCGCCAATCAAGGCCGCCAGGGTGTTGGACGGCACTTCTCCCTATTGTTTGAATTTCGATCCTCATTCAGTCGATCCACTCGGTTTCATTGTCTCGAACCATGTTATTCGCAAGACCCTCTTCGACGCAGTAAAGACCCTCGACAACGTTGAGTTAATGGCCAACCTGACTGTGACCTCCGTTGCAACGAGCGACATCGTTGCGTCCGTCGTCTTGTCCGATGGGCAGACCCTGGAGTCACGATTGGTCGTCGCCGCCGACAGCCGTTTCTCGGAAACTCGCCGCATGCTTGGAATCTCGGCCTACATGCACGATTTCGGCCGTGTCTGCATTGTTTGTCGCATGCAGCACGAAAAGCCCCACGAGGGCATCGCGTACGAATGCTTTCATTACGGCAGGACATTGGCGGTATTGCCGCTAAGCGGTCATTGCTCCTCTATCGTGATCACGGCCCCGATGGATCAACGCGATTCAATAATGGACATGGACGAGGCGCAATTCGGCTGCGACATTCGACAGCGATTCAACAGCCGATACGGTGATATGACACTCACGAGCAAGAGATTTGCCTATCCGCTGGTTGGCGTGCATGCTTCGAAGTTCCACGCGCAGCGTTTTGCGTTGATCGGGGACGCCGCTGTCGGTATGCATCCCGTCACGGCGCATGGTTATAACCTTGGACTCAGCGGCCAGGACATTCTGGCGAATGAAATTGCCAGCGCTGCAACTCGACAGAGCGATATTGGCGCTACCATTTTGCTGAAAAAGTATGAACGCAAACACATGCGAAGCACGAAGCCCATGTTTTACGGCACCAATGAGATCGTTAAATTTTTCACCGATGACCGAGTGCCGGCAAAATTCGCAAGGCGAGTCGCTTTGCGGCTGGCCAACAATATTCCG
Organism: Pseudomonadota bacterium; assembly: GCA_022564475.1. Taxonomy (GTDB): domain Bacteria; phylum Pseudomonadota; class Gammaproteobacteria; order Steroidobacterales; family Woeseiaceae; genus UBA1847. The sequence continues at coordinate 800 of JADFLJ010000217.1, read as the reverse complement.
CCGATCAAGCGCGTGATACAAAGCAAGCTGACCGCAACATCAAATCGCAGCTTCCTTTGACGGCATGACCAGGCCCCACCCATTCATGAGTTATGCCTTCCGGCCGTTCTTCCTCTTGAACGGTCTGTTCGCCGTCGCCGTTATCGCAGTCTGGCTGCTGGCATTGCACGGCTCCGGATTCGCCGTGCTGCTTGCAAACATGCCGTACTGGCACGGTCACGAAATGATAGTCGGATTTGCCATGGCGGCCATGGCCGGTTTCGCTTTGACGGCGGTCGCCACCTGGACGGGTCGCCCACCGGTACGCGGCAAGTGGCTGGGAATTCTGGTTTTCTGCTGGTTACTCGGGCGCCTGGCCATGCTGGCCGCAGCGCAATTACCGTATTGGCTGGTTACTTCGGTGGACGCGATTTTTCCCTTCCTGCTGGCCTTTCTGTTGGGACGGGAAGTCGTGGGAGGCAGGAGTCGTCGTAATTATCCCATCGTCGGCATTACCCTGCTTCTGGCGATTCTGAACCTGTTGTATCACCTGGGCACGCTGCAAATCCTGCCTGGCATGGATCGCCTGGCCCTGTATTTTCTGATTCACCTGATGCTCCTCATGATTACGGTCGTTGCCGGGCGAATAATCCCCAACTTCACGGCTAACTGGTTGCGTGCCCGGGGCCATGAGCGGCTGCCAAAAAATCATCCACTGACCGATCGGTTTACCGTGGTGGCCACGCTTGCTACGGGGGTGTCCGTCAGTTTGACACCGTTCGGTCCGGTCACCGGGATCCTCGCACTGGTGACGGCCTTGT
>JADFLJ010000216.1 GCA_022564475.1 Pseudomonadota bacterium | reverse complement strand
TATCGTGCGAAAGCCTGGGTGAAAAACTGCATCGCGATCGGTCTGTCGGCCGGCTTCTTAGAGCCGCTTGAGTCGACCGGACTGTACATGAGTGATCTCGCAACCGTCATGTTGTCTGACCATTTCCCCCACCACGGCGACATGGCACCACTGGCGGAGCGTTACAACCGCATCATCGCGGATCGATTCCACGAGATCCTCGATTTCATCAATCTGCACTACTGCCTGACGCAACGCGAGGACAACGACTACTGGCGCGAGGTTCGGCGGCCCGAGCGCATGCACGATCGGGTGCGGGCAAAACTGGAGTTCTGGCGGCACAAGCCACCGTCAATGCCCGATTGGGAAGATGCGTGGTTTCCAGGCCAGCCAGATACGCCACTGGTATCCGGCGGGCTGCCCGGTGACCACCGGCCGCCCATCGACACGGCGGGCGTGTTCGACCTCTCCAGCAACGAGGCGATTCTCTACGGCATGGATTTTCTGAGCGATGAGTGCGATCGATGGTACGGCAAGAACCGGCCACCCAGCGAAGTGCTGCTGCCGGTGGCGGAGCGAATTCGGTCCGCACGTGCATCATTTCCGCGACATGATGCCTGGTTACAGCGTGTTTGTGGTATGCCGGACTACCGCGCGTTATAAGGTCGCGATGCGTGCGGCGACAGGCTGCCACTCGTCCCGCACGTTGTCGATGGCCTCCGCGTGTCGCCGCCATTTGTCTGGATGTGGCGGCGTTAATGCCGTCCTCGAAAACGGCAGCGACTGCATTTCTTGCACGAACTCGGGAACTTCAAGCCCGGCGAAACTCGCGACTTCCCTTAGCGTCGCCGCCGGCTTGCTGATCAATTGCTCATAGCCGGTCGTCATCCAGCGCTCTGCCGGTAGCCGTTCGAGTTCATCGAGGATAATGCGGTTGCCGGCGGTCCATTGAAAAGCGGCTATTTCTGCCAGCGTTTTACCTTTCAGGCGGCGCCAGCCTGGCGGCAGCAGGAAGCACCAGGCGTGGCGATCCCATCCGGGCAGATCGCGATAAGTCACGAAGCGGCCGGTCTGCAATCCATAATGCCAGGCATCGATGATGCTGGCGATGTTCTGCGGCGGCTCACGATGCAGAAAGACGAATCGTGCGCGCGGAAAAACCTTGAGTAGAAACGGAATATTAAGCGCATTACGCGGCGTCTTTTCGAGCAGCACGACATTCCCCGATCTGGGATTCAGCCGAAGATAGCGCTGACCCCGATAGTCGCACAGCAGAAACGCGAAACAGCGACGCATTTGGTCGCAGGTGCGCGGATCGGCGTGCGATTCGTCAAGACAGCCCGAGTCCATACCCGCGTTGGCAGCATCCAGGCTCGGGAATGCATTGAATATGGCATGGCTCTCGCCACCGATGCTCCAGAAACCCGCGAGGTGCTGCAGCTGTTCGAATAGCAGGGTACTGCCGGCACGTGGTACCGAGACGATTATTAGAGGATCGTCAAAGCATGTTTCGAGATCAGCGGGCGACAACGCCCGCGTTGCGCTTGTGGCGGACTGTAGCAGATCGACACGCTGCTGCATCGTGCGGCGTCAAGTGCTTTCGGTATGGCAGGTACAGGGAATCCGGCCGTGGTCTGTGTCCATGCAGGCTTCGGGCAAGCACGGTTGATCGGGGTAGTGCTTTTCGCCGCAGCAACATTTTTCGCCTTTCAGGACATAGTCAAGAATCAGGTGAATGCGCGCCGCAGCGCCAGCATTGTGAACGGAATGCAGGCGCCGGTTATTGATCTCATAGATCTCACCTTCGGGGATGCTGAGCGTCTCTCGCCCCACTTTGAAGAGAACGAGTTCGTTGGTAATGATCGGCACGTGCACGCGGTGCGAGTGCGTCAATGAAAAATTTTCGTCGCGATGTTTGTCAATCGTCCCCCCGGGAGCAAGACGCACCAGGTTGGTTCGAACGAAATAGCCGATGCCGTATTTTTTGGTCAGCGCGCGGCCTTTTTCCGAAGAATCATAAAAGTCCGCCGTTATCGCCAGTATTGGCCGAATCACCGGTGCAAACGTTTGCAGGGCAGGATGCCGGGTTGGCTCCGTGTGGCGAAAATCGTAATCGTGCACCAGCGGTATTGACTGGGTGTCCTTGTGCACCTCATAGCGCTGCTGCTGCACCGATTCCTGAGTCCAGTCTTCGTCGGTCAGCGCTGCGACCAACGCCTTGACGTGCTCAATATTGGCACTGCCAATTCGTCGAAAATTGTCGTCAAAATTCATAGGTTGTTTTCTTCAATACAATTACGTAAGGGGCCTGACAAGTACCACGGAAGCATCGGGAGCCCATACCACTTTGGATTACGTATAGCGAAACACATATATAGAGTGCCGGAAATCGAAGCAGTTTGAAACGTCGATGTCTGGCAAACGTAGCAGCAATGAATAGACAGGCAGATCGTACCAACATGTCGAGACGGTTCGCCGGTAGCTCCCTACTATAATATCGACGCGGATTATCGCGAGCGAAAAGGGAAAGTCAGCCATAGATGTACCTGGGCAACCGGCCTGCTCGCCGAGGGCAGGCGCAGTTTGCCGCTATACTCGCAAATCCTGAACCGGAGACTGAAGTCGAAAATGAACTCGACGCCTCGATCATGCACGGACCGACCCGTGAGGCAGGCGCTGTCGCCGCGCTACCGGGTTTCAAAAGTCCGATTCAAATTGCTCGTGGGGTGATGGGGAAAACGCCGCACGTCTTATTGGCTGGCTCAGGCGCAAAGGCTTTTGCCAGAGACCAGAATTATGCCGAGGTTTCGGACGCGTCAAACTACTACAAGATCCCGGTAGGCGTTACCAAAGACGAAATAGCAAGCAACAACACACACGGAAAGGTTGGCGCTGTAGCCGCGGATAAGCAGCTAACAATCTTGAATACCATGATGAAAAACGGCACTCACTGGGATGAGAAACTGGCATAAATACTTGACTAGCGAGCATAGTCACTTGTCAGTACCGTCTGACGAAGTACCTGCCTGAGTACGGCACTGTCTGAGCTCAACCCTCGACCCCTGAAAGAATTCTTTTACAGTAATTATTTCCAATGTCCCGGCACTATTCCGGCAGATACGATCGGCGCCATGCACTATTCGTTGCACGTCGACAATTTACATCGGTAGAGCACTGCCTGGGATCAACAGTCGGCGCCAATCCCTGACGACGATGTCGAACGACACTTAGGCTGCCGTTCGGCGTTTCCGATTAGATATATTTGCTGGTTAGAGGGTACTGACAAATTAACGGCGGCTGAGCGACAATGGCGAAATGAGTACACCCAATAATCAGTACAAACGTCATCGATTCCCACCCGAAATCATTCAACACGCGGTCTGGTTGTATTATCGGTTCAATTTAAGCCACCGGGATATCGAAGATTTGT
>JADFLJ010000041.1 GCA_022564475.1 Pseudomonadota bacterium | reverse complement strand
GCATTTGAAAACGTTCCTGATCGATACCGTAGTGTTCAAGTGCAAAGCCAACGCCCAGTTTTCGAAGTTGCTTGACAAGGCGCTGAGTCTGCCTGATGTGTTTCGCGGCATCGTGTTCCGGAATTTGCGCCACGAGTCGCGAGCAATCGAATGCACGTTTGTCGAACTCTTGTTCCATCCATGCAGCTGTCGATGAATCCAGTATGGACTGACGGGACAAACGTACAAACACGCGGTCTGCATTGTTGTTGTCACAAAACTCGATTGCCGACTTGATCATCCAGCGGTCGATATTTTTCATCATGTTATTTCGTTCAGCGGCCGGCATGAATTCCGACGGCAGAACGGAATTTCCCTGTTCGTCGATCATGCGAACGAGTAAGTCGTACATCTCCACAGAATCGCTGCGGAGCCCGGCAATCGGCAGTTGAGCAATGCGGAATCGGTCTTCCATGAGTGCGGCCTTGAGGTGCTTGACCCAGATCGCGTCGAATTCCTTTTGTTTTGTATCTTCGTGCGCCTCTTCATTCAGGAAGGCAGTGTTGCCGCCGGCAGCCTTGCCCATGTCATGAGCCGCGATCGTCGCTGCTACAAGCTCCTCAAGGTTGCTGAATATATCGGTGACGGCGCAAACTCCGACTGTACAGGTCATGTGCATCGACTTGTCGCCGACTTCGAATGTCTGATTGCAAATGTGCTTGGCAAGTTGCTGCCCCCAGACCTGACCATCGCGGGCACTGCCACGTTCCAGAAGCACCATCATCGACGTGCCTTCGAATCGTCCGGCTACGTCTCGCGGGTGCATGCGTTTTCGCAGTTCTTCCGAGAATAGCGCCAGCAGCTCCTCTGAATCGATGATGCCGACCTTGTCGCGCAGATCAGCAAATTTATCGAGTTTGATGTATGCGAGGACATGCAAGCCGGATTTCGGCTTGCGTTTCAGGCGTTTCGTTATTCGTTCCAGAAACTGTGCGCGGTGAAAAAACAAGGTGGTGGGGTCGCGCTTCAGTGCATCGTGCACAAGCTTGGTCGGTTCCATCGAGGCCCTGTCCGGGCGAGCGATTTGTATCTGCACGGTGGGCGTGTTGTCGAAGTCCACTTTGCGAAATTCGAGCTGCAGCGGATCGTTCTCGCTGCCGTCAATTTGCGGCTGCGCGTCAAGTTTTTCGTGCTGCTGCCATTTGCCTGAAAGCGTCGCGACCAATGCACCTTTTAAAGCGGGATGGGACTGATCATCGAAATTATCCATGAGCGGCAAGCCCGCGACTTCATCGAGGCTGGCGGCTTTAAAAAGATCTATCCAGGCCTTGTTCGCTTCGACAATAATGCCTTCCTGAACGAGGGCAATTGCCGCAGTAGACGCCTGCATGAATTCGCGAACCTGCTTCTTGTACCCGGTCGCGGACTGTATCGTTGAGTTCAGAGCACGTTCGGCGCGCAGAGCACGCAGTTCACGCGAGACAACTGATGTTAGCCGTTTCTTGAGACCAATCGATACGAGGTCCACCGCGCCGTTGTGCATCGCTTCCTGGATGGACTTTTCGTCGGCAGTTTCGCGCAGTGCGATGAGCGGGACTTCCGGGTTAAAGCAGTCCTTGCTCCTGATCACCTCGCGGATCGAGTCGGGATAGTGATCACAATTCATAATGAGCAGTTCAATGCTGTCGTCGGAAAGTGTTTCGGCCAGTTTTGAGGGTTGGTCGACCCAATGACAATGAACGGCATGCCCCGCATCGCGCAGAGTGCTGTTGATCAGCTCTACGTCGTCCTGGTTCTCCGAAAGTACGGCGATGGAAATGCTATGGCGGCCGTTCAAATTGCGTTCCTTGCCTGAGGCAGGCGCAATTCCTTCGCGCCCGTATTTTGTCTAATTGAGCTGGAGTCTAGCACTGCGTTTCGCACAGTCAGCAATGGGATGGCAAAAGCGTGACGGGGCTCAACATTCGGTGACTAATTGGTGCATTTGAGCCGGAACCGGGGCGCAACAGGACCGATTTCAGCCACCAAAAAGGGCCCGATTAGCCCTGCCACGAGACGCCGACTCCGGTATCATGGCCGCCTTCTCAACTCGGTACAGACTATGGCCAACTACAGCACCAACGAATTTCGTTCCGGTCTTCGTATCCTCATCGACCAACATCCCTGCATTATCGTAGAGAACGAATTCGTCAAACCCGGCAAGGGCCAGGCATTCAATCGCGTTCGGATTCGAAATCTCAAAACGGGCAAGACCGTCGACAAAACTTTCAAGTCCGGTGAAAGTGTGGAGGCGGCGGATGTTGTGGATACCGAAATGCAATACCTCTATACCGACGGCGAGTTCTGGCACTTCATGTTGCAAGATACGTTCGAGCAGTTTGCGGCGGATGCAGCGGCCATGGGTGAATCCAGGAACTGGATTACGGATGGCGATATTTGCCACATAACATTGTGGAACAACACGCCGTTAATCGTGGCGGCGCCAAACTTCGTCGAATTGAAAATTACCGAGACCGATCCGGGTGTGAAGGGCGATACTGCGAGCGGTGGAGGGAAGCCGGCGACCCTGGTGACAGGCGCCGTCGTGCGAGTGCCGTTGTTTGTCGATCAGGGAGAAACCATCAAAGTCGATACGCGTTCAAAAGAATACGTGTCGCGGGTCAAATAAAACTTTCCCGATTCGCCTGCAGCTCGCAGAAAGTTTGACACAGGCTTTCGATCCCACGCTGATCCTCTGCACTGAATCGATCCAGCGAAGGGCTGTCGATGTCGAGCACAGCAATCAGCTCGTCGCTTACGACGAGCGGGACAACAATCTCCGAACGCGATGCCGCATCACACGCGATGTGGCCGGGGAACGCATGCACGTCGGCGATGCGTTGCGTCTCACCCGTCGCGGCTGCCGTGCCGCATACGCCGGCACCTACGTTTATGTGTACGCAGGCGGGTTGTCCCTGGAACGGGCCCAGTACGAGTTCATCGCCGCGCAGCACATAGACGCCTAACCAGTTGATGTCATCGAACGCGCTATAGAGCAGGCCGACGAAGTTGGCGGCACTGGCAAGCGCGTCCGCTTCGTCAGCAAGCAAGGCGCGGACCTGGCCGTTGAGCAATTTGTAATCGGGATCGGACATTCAGGCGAAGCTTACAATGTTTCGAATGTCATTGACGCCTGCGGCGACCATGTGCAGACGTTCGAAGCCAAGTGCAACGCCTGCGCACTCGGGCAGGCCGGCGTCCATCGCAGCAATCAGGTGTTCGTCGCGTGGCACCGTCGGCAGGCCCGACTTGCGGCGGATCTCAAGATCGTTGTCCATCCGCCGCAGCAGTTCTTGCGTGTCTCGCAACTCGACGTAGCCGTTTGCGAGTTCGATCTTGCCGTAGTAGATCTCGAATCGATCTGCGAGCCTGGCGTCGTGCGGGCAGTTCCTGGCGAGCGCAGCCTGTGATGTGGGATAGTGCTTTACGACAGTCAGGGAACTCGTGCTGAACTGCGGAACGATCCTGGTCGCCATGATGAGGTCGAGCCAGGCATCTCGATCGTCGCCCAGCGAACGCCGTAGCGCTTCGTCCGCGGCGACGACCTCGGCGAGGTCCTGGATTGATGCGGTGCGACTATCAATTTGCAGTTCATCGGCGAAGCAATGGCAGTAGTCGTGCCTGGATGCGTTGCTTGCGAGTTCGGTGCGTTCGAGAACAAATGCGATCAACTGCAATGTGTCGGCGATGATCCCATCGAGATTGGTTGCAAGGCGATACCACTCAATCATCGTGAATTCGGGCAAGTGCTGTCGGCCTTTTTCGCCATCGCGAAAAACGCGACAGATCGTGTAGATATCCGGATAGCCATCTGCGAGCAAGCGCTTCATGTGAAATTCGGGCGACGTGTGCAAGTACGCAGATTGCCCGGTCACCATGCTCGCGATGTGAGGGTCAGTCGGTGCCGACGGGCTTAGTGCGGGGGTGTCGACTGCGAGGACATTCTCCTTGTCAAAATACAGGCGCGTGCGTGCGAGCATGGCGGCACGCTTGATTGCGACGTCGGCGTTCGACGCGGGACGCCAGTTGCTCACGGCATCTCGCGGGCTGCGCCGTTGTGCAAAGATGCTATTGCTTCGCCGATGCGCACGGGTGTTCCGGGGCGCAATGACTCGTGCCACGTTGCGACACCGTTGGGTAACAGCAGAATGACCGTTGAACCCATGTTGAACCAGCCGAGCAAGTCGCCTTTTTTCAATGCGCGTGGTGCAGAGCTGATGTCCAGCGATTCGACAACAGCCTTTTTCCGCGGTCGAATCTCGCCAGTCCACGGCGTACTGATACTGCCGACATTCAAAGCACCGACGAAGACCAGCGCGACGGGTCCGTGCGACGTCTCGAAGTGCATCACGAGTCTTTCGTTACGGCGAAAAAGGCCCGGCACGAGTCGTACTGTCGCTTCGTTGACGCTGAATAAATCTCCGGGTACGTAGTGTGCTGCGATTAGCACGCCGTCGATCGGCATATGCACGCGGTGATAGTTGTATGGCGCCAGATAAATAGTGGTGACGGAGCCATTGGTATAGGCACGGGCTTCGTCGAGGTCGATCGCGAACAATTCATCCAGTGAATAGCTGAGGCCTTTCGCCTGCAGAATGCTGTGCGCGTCAAGTCGGGTGGCGACGCTGATCGTCCCATCGACAGGTGAGGCAATCGACAGGCTGTCGGTGTCCACCGGCCTGGCGCCACTCTTGAGTTCGCGAATAAAGAAATCGTTGAACGTGGCAAAGTCGGCAGGAACGTGCAGCGAAATTTCGTCAACGTTGACGTCATACAGTCGCACAAAGCCGTTTATCAATGCGTTCTTCACTGCAATGGTTCGGATTCGTGCGACTCGGTAGACAACTGCCGTCATCCAGTGGCAGGGCAAGATGTGCTGCAGCGCAACGAATAGTCTGGCCAGCATGCTAGTGGTCCAAGCTTGTTGGATCACTATTTTCCCCAGGCGATGACAGTGACGTGCTTATCGACAACACCAGCTTGTCTTGCGCATGGAAATTAAGTGTGACCGTGTCGACGTCGTGTCGCTGTTGCATCAACATCAGATGCATGCCCCCGGGTTTGAGGTGAACAGACTCGCCTGGCGGGATGGTCAGCTCAGCAACGGCCCGCATTCTCGCAACGTTTTCTTCGACACTTGTCTGGTGCAAGCTGACAGCGCCGTATTGCGGGCTGGTCACTCGCGTAATGAGAATTACCGCATCGCTGTTATTAGTCAGTGTCATATAGCCGGCACCTACGCTGGCGCCTGGCGGAGGCTGAATGATTTCGATATTGCTGGCAACGAGCGGCGGCTTGAACTCTGCAGAGCTCGCCATGATCAAGGCTAAGTCATGCACAAAATTTTCGATGACATGCGGACCGCTGAATAAGGAATGGAAGCGACCTGCCGGGTCGACAACGATAACGACGGCCGAATGATCGACGGAATAGGATCCGTCGACACCTGTATTTTTTTCAAAAACATTTTTTTCGAAGAAAATTCCCAGCCCGCCGGTAAGTTTCCGCAGCTCGTCAAGCTCACCCGTGATGCCGAGCGTCGTGTCGCCATATGCCGCAATGTATTTCGCCAGTACCGCGGGTGTGTCGCGCTCGGGATCCACGCTGACGAGAACGATGCGCGGCAACGGAGTTTGTCCGACAGCCTTGAGCTGGCGTCTTGCGGCGCTCAGGGTTTGCAATGTGAGTGGGCAAATGTCCGGGCAAGTCGTGAATCCAAAAAACACGAGGTCCCATTGTCCAACGAAGATGTTTTGATCAATGCTTTGACCTTCGTGGTCAAGCAGAGAGAACACAGGCAGGTCGACGGGTGAGGGCAGAACAGTGGCCGTCGTCGGCACGGGCACAGTTCGTTGGATGTTCATGGCCATCCAGATGCCGGCGGCCATCGCGGTACCCAGTACGACGGCAATTAAGATCTTGCGAAGCTTCATTATGGATTGCTTTCTCGGCGGGTGAATTTTAAGTGGGGCGCGCAATTCTAACCGCTTATTCTACCAGCGTGTAATATTCGCCAACGCATTTCACGCAAGACTCAATCATCATTCGTGACGCAACCATGATGCAACAAGAGGACCTCTCGGTCGAAGCCCTGATTCGCCGCATTGCGGTCGAGTTTGAGGCCGCGGACCTGAGCTATGGCCACGGTACCGACAGCCCGCTCGATGAGGCTGCCTGGCTCGTATTCGCCAGGCTGGGTCTGTGCCATGATGACGCAGAGGCTGCCTACGCAGGACTCGTAGACGGGCGGGACGTCTCTGAGCTGGAGGCGCTGGTGCGGCGGCGAATCGATGAGCGAGTCCCGCTCGCCTACCTGATCAATCAGGCATGGTTCGCGGGCCTCGAGTTTTTCGTTGATGAGCGCGTGCTCGTGCCGCGCTCGCCGTTCGCCGAGTTGATTCAGGATCAATTCGCGCCATGGGTCGATGCGGCATCGTTACAGCGTATCGCCGATCTTGGAACGGGCAGCGGGTGCATCGCAATTGCGTTGGCCAAGGCATTCCCCGCAGCAATGATCGACGCGATCGACATATCGGCCGGCGCGCTGGAAGTCGCCGCGATTAATGTCGAGCGCCATGGCGTGGGCGACCGCGTGCGATTGCTGCAGTCGGATTTCTTCGCGAACGTAAAGGACGATTGCCGATACGATCTGATCGTCAGCAATCCACCCTACGTTGATCAGGTTGATATGGACGCACGCCCCGCGGAATTCCTGCATGAACCCGAACTCGGACTGGCCGCCGGCAGCGACGGTCTGGATTCAGTGAACGTGATACTGCATCATGCGTCGCGATTCCTGAGCGAGAATGGAATACTCGTCTGCGAGGTGGGAAACAGCCAGGCGGCACTCGAAAAACGCTATCCGCGTGTTGCTTTTGTCTGGCTGGAGTTCGAGCATGGCGGTCAAGGCGTATTCTTGCTAACGAAAGACGACTTAAAGGATTTGTAACGATGTCTGGTAACAGTTTCGGGCGAAATTTCATTGTGACCAGCTTCGGCGAGAGCCACGGGCTTGCACTGGGCTGTATCGTGGACGGTTGTCCACCGGGTCTGCCGCTGCAGGAGTCCGATATTCAGGGTGATCTCGATCGACGACGCCCGGGTACATCCCGACACACAACGCAGCGCAACGAACCGGACAAGGTCAAAATCCTCTCCGGCGTGTTCGAGGGTCAGACCACGGGTACCCCGATCGGTCTGCTCATTGAAAACAAGGACCAGCGCTCGAAGGATTACAGCGACATCAAGGACAAATTTCGTCCTGGCCACGCGGATTACACCTATCAACAGAAGTACGGAATTCGCGATTATCGTGGCGGCGGCCGTTCGTCCGCGCGTGAGACAGCCATGCGCGTTGCGGCTGGCGCGATCGCGCGCAAGTATCTGCAGACACGACTCGGAGTCACGATTACGGGCTATTTGTCGCAGCTGGGACCGATCGAACTCGGCGCGAGCGATATGGGCGCAATTCACAATAACCCGTTTTTTTGTGCCGACCCGGAGCGTCTTCCCGAACTCGAAAAGTTCATGGATGCCTTACGCGCGGAAGGTGATTCGATCGGTGCGAAAATTACGGTGCTGGCCAGTCAGGTGCCGGTCGGCCTTGGCGAACCCGTGTTCGACAAACTTGAGGCGGATATCGCCAAGGGACTCATGAGTATCAATGCTGTGAAGGGCGTGGAGATTGGCGCTGGTTTTGCCGCGATTACGCAGCGTGGCAGCGAGCATCGTGACGAAATGTCGCGCGAGGGTTTTAGTAAAAATGATGCGGGTGGCACGCTCGGCGGAATTTCTTCGGGCCAGGACATTCTAGTAAGCATTGCGTTAAAGCCAACGTCCAGTGTCGCTGTGCCTGGCAAGACCATCGACAAGACGGGCGCCGAAACCGAGATCGTCAGCAAGGGTCGACACGATCCCTGTGTCGGCCTGCGGGCAACCCCTATTGCGGAGGCGATGGTGGCGCTGGTGCTAATGGATCATTACCTGCGACATCGTGCACAGAATGCGGACGTGCAAAATGACTGACACATTTGATGTGGCCGTTGTCGGCGCAACAGGTGCCGTTGGTGAGGTAATGCTCTCGATACTGAAGGAACGCGATTTTCCGGTCGGGACCGTATATGCGTTGGCCAGCGAGCGTTCGGCAGGTGCACAAGTCAATTTCGGAACGAGCACGTTGACGGTCGGTAACCTGGCCGATTTCGATTTTTCGAAAGTGCAGATTGGCCTGTTTTCGGCTGGTGCGTCCGTGTCTGCCGAGTATGCGCCAAAGGCGGTCGAGACCGGTTGCGTGGTGATCGACAATACCTCGCATTTTCGCTACGACGATGACATTCCGCTGGTTGTACCCGAAGTCAATAAAGATGCGATCGCGCAGTACAAGAAACGCGGCATCATTGCGAATCCGAATTGTTCAACCATACAAATGGTGGTCGCGCTAAAGCCGATTTACGACGCGGTCGGCATCGAACGAATCAACGTCGCGACCTATCAGGCCGTGTCGGGTGCCGGACGCAAGGCCGTCGAAGAACTCGTGCGCCAGACGGCCACAATGCTGAATGGAAAACCGCTCGAAATTGAGGGCGACCAAAAACAAATCGCCTTCAATGCGGTACCGCAGATCGATGATTTTGAGGACAATCGATATACCCGGGAAGAAATGAAAATGGTCTGGGAGACGCGCAAGATCTTCGGCGACGATAGCATCCTCATTAACCCGACCGCAGTACGAATTCCGACCTTCTACGGCCACTCGGAGGCCATCAACATCGAAACCAAAGATAAGATTTCGGCTGCAGAAGTATGCAGATTGATGAGCGAAGCGCCGGGCGTGGAACTCATTGACGGCGTTGCAACAGGTCAATATCCGACTGCGGTCACTGACAGCTCGGGAAACGACGCGGTTTTCGTCGGTCGGGTTCGCGAAGACATATCCCATCCGCGCGCAATCAACCTCTGGGTCGTGTCGGATAACATACGTAAGGGCGCGGCTCTAAATAGCGTCCAAATTGCTGAAATATTGGCAAAAAACTATCTTTAAGCTATAGTCCGCAAGCGACTGCGCCGGCGATCCGGCCCCTAGGGACAGGGGCCACATGGACGCCGATTGTGGTGCCTTTGGGGAGTTGGAGAAAAGCTATGCCGCGACGTTTTATTCGTCACTTGCTTGTATTGTTGGTCATGTTGTCAAGCGAGGTCTGGGCCTTGGGGCTCGGCGAAGTACGTCTGGATTCGGCACTGAATCAGCCAATGCGCGCCGCAATCGAATTACTGGGCGCGACCGAAGAAGAATTAAGGAATCTCACCGTAACTCTGGCGTCTGCCGAAACCTTCGAGCGCTACGGGATCGATCGACCCTACTATCTCCAGGACCTGGTGTTTGAAGTTGTTGAGTCGGGCAGCGCCGACGGCAATTACATTTCCATACGCTCGACATCGGCCATTAGCGAACCCTTTCTGACATTCCTCGTCGAGGCGACCTGGTCACGCGGCCGCCTGCTGCGTGAATACACGGTGTTGCTGGACCCGCCAACGTTCGCGCCGCAGTCGACATCGCGACCGGCTATTACAGCGCCGCAGCGCAGTACGGCGACCGACAGTGGTCGAATCGATCGCGAGCCAGTCACGCAGCCAGTCACGCAGCCAGTCACGCAGCCGGCACCTGCACCGGCACAGACTCGTCCTGCACCGCAGGTGGCGCCACCGAAACCGCTGCCAGTAGCCGATGACACACCGTATGACTCCGCCGAGGGCGGTGGATATAACGTGCAGCGCGGCGAAACGCTTTGGGGTATCGCATCAGCGATGCGTCCGGACAGTCGCCTGTCGATGAATCAGACAATGTTGGCAATCTATGCAGCCAACCCGCAAGCCTTCCAGGGCAACATCAATATCCTGAGTGCCGGAGCGACTCTGCAAATTCCGAGCGCTGACGATATCTACCGCATTGACCGACGTGACGCGTTGAGCGAAGTGATACGCCAGCACGCAGCCTGGGGTGCTTATGTGCCGACGACCAGCAGCCAGCCGACGATAATCGATGTCGCTACCCGGCCGAGCCTGACGCTCGTGCCGCCCGATGAAGACCCGATCGGTCTTGGTACGGGCGAGGATTTGGGTACGGGCGACGAGCCAGTGACGCGTGAACAGGAAATCATGGACCGGATTGTCGAGGTGCAAGCCGCCGACGTTCCTATTCAGCAGTCACTAATCGAGATTCGTGACAATGAACTTGCTGCGCTGAGAGCCGAGCTGGCCGAAATACGAGGCGAAATCTACGAGCCACCGCTGGACGACATTGTTGCCGACGACGAAATTGCCGATGATGAATTTGCCGACGACGAAATTGTGGGCGACGAAAGCAGCGAAGACGCGATTGCGGCCGATGCAGCGGAAGCCGAAGATGCAGTCACGATAGACACGTCGCGGGGTTCCAGTTCCGTACTCATCGACAGTTCGCCATCGTTTGTGGATCAGGCCATCGGCTGGCTGACAAGTATATGGGCAATTATCGCCGGTGCCGTCATTGCGGTTGCAGGATTGCTGTTCTGGTTCGTACGGCGAGAGCGTGATGACGAGGATGACGCGACCGCGTGGGATGCGCTTGATGCAGATGAAATACGCATCGATCCGCTCGAAGCGACCGAGACGCTTCAGGCACCGCGTTTTGATGATTCGATTGTCGTGGTCGAACAGGATGCACCTGTATCGCTGCTCGATGGCGATAAGGTCGAAGCACCGGCAGTCGCAGATACTGCAGGTGATTCGAGCGATGGTACAGGTCAGTTCGGCTCGCTTGAGGACACATTCAGCAGCGAAACCGCCATTAATCTTGACCAATCAGATCCCGCTGCCGAAGCCGACTTCCATATGGCCTACGGTCTGTACGATCAGGCGGCGGACCTCATTAACGGCGCGTTGCAGATCGAACCGGAACGTCAGGACCTTCTGACAAAGTTGTGCGAAATCTATTTTGTCTGGGGTAATCAGGACTCCTTCGTTGATGCCGCGCAACGTCTGCATGCGGTCGTGGGCGGTGGCGAAAGTGCCGACTGGGACAAGATCGTTATCATGGGGCAGCAAATTGCTGCTGCACACGAATTGTTCGCTGGTGCGGCTGTGGCCGGCGCGACCAAGGAAGTTGATTTGTCCTTTGAGGACGAGTCAGAAGGGACCGGTGCGCTGGACATGGACTTTGGCGATGATGGGGACGGTGGTGCTGACATCATCGACCTCGGCGCAGCGGACGACGACGAGGCCGTCGACTTCATGCTGGACGATGACTCGACAGAAGTAGCGGACCCTAAGGACAGTGCTGACTCAACGGCGGGTTTCGGCGTGACGGCCGAAATGCCCGTGATCGATGAATCATCCGGCGAGGTGACTGCGAAAACGCCGACGATTGAAGAGCAGTTTTCGGGCTTCGACATTACATCCGAATTGCCGACCATTGATGAGACGTCGCTGAACATTGCGATCGAAGAGAGCGGCCTGGCGTCAGACGAGACTGCGGAAATTGATCTCGCAGATCTCGATCTGATTAGCGATGAGCTTGCCGACACCGAGCTCGCCTCTTTGGATGACCTCGAGGTAACCGGTACTAATGAAGTGCTGGACGATGTGATTGATGTCACTGGCAGGAATCCACAGGTCGACCAGGATGCCACCGGCGTGCAGAGCGCACTGGATCCAAATGCCACGGGCATGTCTGAGGTACTCAAAATGGACGATGAACTTGCGTCCACGTCTGAAATGCGCCTCGCGAATGACGAGACGGGCCAGAACCCGATGCTTGATGTGCTCGATTCTGATGCGACTGATCTCGGCAATCTTCTCGATGCGACAGGCCACACACAGATCTTGAGTAAAGACATGGCCGTCGATACGCTGTCAGACGAAGCGGGCGACCTCGCTGATGTTGACGCAACAAAGCTTGCGCCCGTTATTGGTGACGATGACGAAGAAACGGCGCTGGCATCGCTTGACGATGAGCCGGGTGAAGGCGATTTTGATTTTGCCAAGACAGAAGCATTGCCGCCGGGGGTCTTTACGGGCAGCAGCAACCTGGATGAAACCGGTGAGTTGCCGGCCGTCGCGAGTACTGACGTCGATCTCGATCTTGACGACCTGACCGCTGCACTCAAGGTTAGCGAGATGGGCGATACGATCGAGCAGCCCCGCGACGATGCCACGGTCGAACAGCCGCGACCATCGATCGATGAGGACGATATGAGTTCGACCATGAAACTTGCGGCCGGCGACATGAGCGACGATCTGCAGGAAGCCCGCACGATGACCGAGGTCGGTACAAAACTCGATTTGGCGCGAGCGTATGTCGATATGGGTGATCCGACCGGTGCTCGCGGCATTCTTGAAGAAGTGCTCGACGAAGGTGATGACAGCCAGCGCCAGCAGGCACAGGCGTTGCTCGACTCCTTGCCATCCTGATGCACTGAAATTCCCGCGTGACGCCGCAGGTCCGTGGCGTCCTTATTCCCTGTATGCGAATCGCAATTGGCATCGAATATGACGGCACAGCCTACAACGGCTGGCAGCGTCAGCGTGTTGGCCACGGCGTACAGGAACGCGTCGAAGAGGCGCTCTCACGAATTGCAGACACTGCGGTGAGCGTCGTTTGTGCCGGTCGCACCGACACGGGCGTACACGCCACGGGTCAGGTTGCACATTTTGATACGAGCAGCGATCGTGACCTTCGGGGCTGGTTGCTGGGTGCAAACAGCTGTTTGCCGGACGACATTGCAGTCACCTGGGTCAGGACCGTGGACGACGAATTTCATGCGCGCTTTTCGGCAACGTCACGCAGTTATCGTTACAGGATCCTGAATCAAATTGTGCGCTCGGCGATTCATCGACATCGTGCCTGGTGGCTGTACCAGCCCCTGGACGCGGGTCGCATGCAGGGTGCAGCTCAGCTACTGCTTGGCAGACATGATTTTTCGGCATTCAGGGCAGCGGGTTGCCAGGCGTCGACGCCCACTCGCGACATCAGGTCGATTTCCGTCGTTCGCGACGGTGACTGGTTGACACTGGAAATCACTGCGAATGCCTTCTTGCAGCACATGGTAAGAAATATCACGGGTACGCTGGTTGCCGTCGGACTTGGCGATCAGCCCGTCGAATGGGTCGCGAGCGTGTTGCAGGGCAGGGACCGCAAAGTAGCCGGAATCACGGCGCCCGCACATGGCCTGACGTTGACGCATGTGGAGTATCCGAAAGAATTCGGACTTGTTAACATGCGCCCATGAGCTGGTTTGAAAAATTGATGCCGTCGCGTATCAGCACCGAAACTCGCACTCGTTCGGTGCCCGAAGGCGTGTGGATAAAATGCCAGAAATGCGATGCTCAGTTGTATCGCAACGAGCTTGAGCGCAACCTTCAGGTGTGCCCGAAATGCGAAAACCACATGCGCATCGGAGCCCGCAAACGCCTCAGCTTTTTTCTCGATCCGGACTCGCAAACGGAAATAGCGGCCGGCCTGGAGTCCGAAGATCCGCTGCGCTTCCGCGACACCAAAAAGTATCGAGACCGAATCGTGCAGGCACAGAAAAAAACCGGCGAGAAAGATGCATTGATCACCGTGTCCGGGACGCTGCTGGGACATCCGGTCGTCGTCTGCGCATTCGAGTTCGCATTCATGGGTGGTTCGATGGGCTCGGTTGTCGGCGAGCGTTTCTCGCGCGCGACGGACTACGCGGCCGAGAACAACATGCCGTTGATCTCGTTTGCGGCGAGCGGCGGGGCACGCATGCAGGAGGCACTGTTTTCCTTGCTGCAGATGGCGAAGACGGCGGCGGCGCTCGCACGACTCGGCAAGGTGGGCGTACCCTATGTTTCGGTATTAACGGACCCGACGACAGGTGGCGTCTCGGCGAGTTTGGCGATGCTGGGCGACGTCAACATCGCGGAGCCGGGCGCGTTAATCGGATTCGCAGGGCCGCGCGTGATCGAACAAACCGTGCGAGAAAAGTTGCCGGAAGGATTCCAGCGCAGCGAGTTCCTGCTTGACCACGGTGCGATCGACATGATTATTGACCGCCGCCAGATGCGCGAACAGATCGCAGACCTGCTCGCCAAATTCGAGCGGCGCCCGAGCCCGATCGCGCAGTAGAGCGCAGGTGAGCCACTCCGGTTCAAGCCTGGCTGACTGGCTGCTGCGCCTCGAGAGTTTCTCACCGCAGGAAATTCAGCTCGGCCTCGAACGCGTTCTCGCGGTCATCGAGCGGCTTGATCTCGCGATGCCCGACACGACTTTTCACATTGCGGGAACCAATGGCAAAGGCTCCTCCGTGGCGTTCGCGCAAGCCTTGCTGTCGGCATCGGGGGCCGTTGTCGGCACCTACACATCGCCGCATGTGTTCGATTTTAATGAGCGTATTTGTATTGACGCGGAACCCGCGACTGACGCCGAAATCATTGCCGCGTTCGAGCGTATTGATGCGGCGCGCGGAGATACAGCACTGACATATTTCGAATTTGGCACGATCGCCGCGCTAATCGTATTCGAGGCACGTGACGTCGATATTCAGATTCTTGAAGTGGGCATGGGCGGGCGGCTGGACGCGGTGAATGCCGTCGAACCGACAGCTGGCCTGATCACAAATATCTCGCTCGATCATTGCGATTGGCTAGGCGACAACGTTGAATCGATCGCGCGCGAAAAAGCCGGCATCATGCGCGCCGGAAAATGCACGGTCTTCGCATCGCCAGAGATGCCTGAATCAATAGCCGCAGTCGCGGTCGAGCTTGGCGCGAAGCTCGTGCTGGCGGATCGCGACTACCACTGGAGCAGCACGGACACCGGCTGGAGCTGGCAGAGTGCGGGTCAGCGCCTGGATAAATTACAACGACCGCTAATGGCGGGTGAGTTTCAAATTGACAATGCGGCCGGTGTGCTGGCGTTGCTGGAGTGCGCTGGTTTTGCAGAGCTTCTTGGCGTGGAGCGCATAGACCGGGCGTTCGCGAAACCCGTACTCCCGGGTCGGCTGCAGACGATCGTGACGGACCGGCGATGGCTGTTCGATGTCGCCCACAATCCTGCGGCGGCGGAGGTGCTCGCGACAGCATTGGCCGGGGAGGAATTCGATGCAACGACAGTCGCGATTATCGGGCTGCTCGATGATAAGGATGTCGAGGGAATAATTTCGCCGCTGGCCGAGCAGGTGGACTACTGGATCAGCGTGACGACGGGCAGCAGTCGCGCCATGGACGCGTCAGAGATCGGGCGGCAGGTAGCGAATATCACCAACAAGGCCTGCATGCTTGCCGAATCACTGCAGCAGGCGATCGAGCATGTGCGCGGCCATGAAGTTTCCGCCCATGTCACCAACGCCCTCGTGACCAACCATGAAAACGGACTCATGGGGATCGTCGAGCTGTACCGGCTGCTGCTGGCTTCCCCCGGCGAGAAAATCGCCGACATCATGAAAAAAACCGTCAAGGCGGTGCGCCCCGATACGGACCAGGAGCAGGTGGCGCGGGAGTTTGATCGCTACGATTACTCGATGCTGCCGGTGGTGGATGAGGCCGATCGCCTGCTGGGCATCGTCACCGTGGATGACGTGATCGACATCATCCGCGCCGAGCAAACCGAAGACGTGCAGAAGACCTTCGGGGCCGGGGCGCGGGAAGCGGTATATTCCGGGGTGATGGAGAAATTCCGGGGAC
>JADFLJ010000215.1 GCA_022564475.1 Pseudomonadota bacterium | reverse complement strand
GAACAGGTGTCCAATCAGCAGAACCAGCATGTATTCGGCAAGTCGCCGCGCGAAATTTCGCGGCTTGGAGACGTACCACACGTAGTTAAAACTCTCTTCTATTTTTTGCACCATCGAAACGGCGGTGTAAATCAAAAATGCGAGACCCATCGCACCGAGTGCTGTGCCATTGACGTTGTTTACGGTCGTTAATAGCTTATTCGTAATGTCCACGCCTTGTTCCCCAAGCGGATCCAGAAGCACGGACAGGCGCGACTCGAGTTGCTCGTGTACGCCTAGGCCTTTGAGAACCGAAAAACTGAACGCCAGTAAAGGGACGATTGACAGCAAGGTCGTGTACACAAGGCTCATTGAGCGCAACGTCAACTGGCCCGACATTACGTCGCGCAGCACGGCGTACAGGTAGCGCAAGACTGTGGCCACAGTGCGACCCGGCAGGCCGTGTTGGGTCAGCGTGTCGCCCCAGACAAACGCATCAATTTTTTCAGAGAGGCTGCTACTCATGCCAGCCATTGTACATGCCGCCTAAGCCTCGGTGATACGCGTAATCGCTTCCCGGTACTTGTCAGCAGTCTGTCGCAATACGTCAGCGGGGAGGCCGGGGCCCGGTGCGGTTTTGTCCCAATCCAGTGTGTCCAGATAATCGCGGACGAACTGCTTGTCGAAGCTCGGCGGGCTTGTGCCGACTTTGTAGTGTGACACGGGCCAGAATCGTGAGGAGTCGGGCGTCAGCAGCTCGTCGATGAGATACATGTGACCGTCATCATCGAGCCCGAATTCGAACTTGGTGTCCGCGATGATAATGCCGCGTTCGAGCGCGAAGCCGGCGGCCCGCTCGTAAATCCTGATCGAGACGTCGCGCACGCTGCTGGCGAGATCCTCTCCAATGAGTTCCACGACCTTGTCGAAACAAATGTTCTCATCGTGGTCTCCGACGTCAGCTTTGTTCGCCGGCGCGAATAAAGTCTCGGCCAATTTGGAGGCCTGCTGCAGTCCGGGCGGGAGTTCGATGCCGCTGGTTGCGCCAGTTTGCAAATAGTCGCGCCAGCCGGAGCCGATCAGATAGCCGCGCACCACGGCCTCGACAGGCAGCGGCTGCAGTCGCTTGACCACGAGTGACCGGGAGCGTAACCGGTCGCACATTTCCGGGTCGGTCAGGACGTCGTCGATCCTGAGATCGGTGAGTTGGTTGTCGATGAGGTCCGCCATCATGTCAAACCAGAACAGGGAGATCTTCGTCAGCACTTCACCTTTACCCGGGATCGGGTCCGGCAACACAACGTCATAGGCCGACAGGCGGTCCGAGGTCACGAGCAGCAGGTGATTATCGTCCACCGCATAGATATCACGGACTTTGCCTCGGGCGATCAGGGGCAGCTCGGGAATTGCGGATTCGAACAAGGCGTCAGCGTCGCGCATGGGTGAACTTTGACTCTGTGGAGATACGATGCGGGCGATGATCGCCGTTAGCTTGCGACGAGGCAAGCCGCGGCAATAGGAATAGGGCGCGGCAACCGTTAGGATCATCCGCTGATCCCAATCAGGCGGTGGCAATGAAAGCCTTGCTCGTGCTCTTTGGCGCGTTCGTCGCCTACCAGGTATTTCGCAGTTTCGTCGCGGGCTATAAAACCTTCCAGCAGCAGGACGCCCGTAATCCGAGGTTTAACGACGGATTCGCCCGCGCACTGTTCCAGAGCATGGGCTATCTCGCGAAGGTCGATGGTCGCGTGACCGAAGACGAAATTCGCGCGGCACGCAGCATCATGCACCGCCTTGGCCTGGGACCCGCCGCCGTGCGTGGCGCAATTAATCATTTTAACGAAGGCAAGGAGCCCGCATTTTCTGTCCTGCAGACGATGCGAAAACTTCGCCGCGTCGACGCACGAGCCGCCGAAGAACGAAGAATGTTCGTACGTCTGATTCTTGAGGTGTCGCTGGCAAAAAGTCGTTTGCATCAGCGGGAGCGGGCGGCGATCTGGAGTATGTGCGTCGAACTCGAAATAGGCCGCGTTGAACTGGCGCAACTGGAAGCGATGATTCGCGCGCAAAAAGGCTTTCGGCGTTCTCCGGCCGGTGATGCCGATGCGGCGCGGGTCAGTGCTGCCTACGAATCGCTGGGTGTCAAACGCGATGCCAGCAACGACGAGATCAAGAAATCCTACCGACGCCTGATGAATCGTAATCACCCGGACAAGATTGCATCGACCAACCCCAACGCTGCGGTGCTTGCCGAAGCGCAGCGCCGGACGCGTGAGGTGCGCGTGGCTTACGAATTGCTCAAGGCACGTCGTGCTATTCGATAGCAAAGCTGTCCGATCGATGTCGGCTCAGGTACATTCAGGTCCCAACACAAGGAAAATGCCGTGACCCCGTTGATTGCTCCCTCAATCCTTTCAGCCGATTTCGCCAGGCTTGGTGACGACGTGCAAGCCGTTCTGGATGCGGGCGCGGATATCGTCCATTTCGATGTGATGGACAATCACTTTGTGCCGAACCTCACGATTGGTCCGTTGTTGTGCGATGCTCTGAAAAACTTCGGCATTGAGGCGCCGATCGATGTTCATCTTATGGTTGAACCCGTTGATCGCATCATTCCGGATTTTGCAAAAGCAGGGGCGAGCTACATTACCTTCCATCCTGAGGCGAGTCGTCACGTGGATCGCTCACTGGGCCTGATTCGAGAGGTGGGTTGCAAAGCGGGCCTGGTTTTCAATCCGGCGACGCCGCTCACCTGGCTGGAAAGCGTGATGGATAAAGTCGACATGGTGCTGATAATGTCGGTGAACCCTGGTTTCGGGGGGCAGAAATTTATTCCGGCGGCGCTCGACAAGTTACGCGCGGCGCGCACGCTGATCGACGATAACGGTTTTGATATTCGTCTGGAGATAGACGGTGGCATCACGGTGGACAACATCGGCGAGATCGCGGCGGCCGGTGCCGATACCTTTGTCGCAGGCTCTGCTATTTTCGGCAGTGATGACTACGCGCAGACGATCGCTGCCATGAAGGCAGAGATCGCTAAAGCAAGCGCGTAAGCGCGTTAGAATTTGCGATTGGGTCGGGCGCCGTAGACAACAATCGTTTTGCCGCTTGCGGTGACGAGTCCCTGTTCTTCGAGAACTTTCAAAACTCGTCCGGCCATCTCGCGTGAGCAACCAACAAGTCGGCTTAGCTCCTGTCGGCTGACCTTGATCTGCATGCCATCAGGATGTGTCATCGCGTCGGGTTCGTTACAGAGATCCATGATCGCGTGCGCGACACGGCCTGTAACGTCGACGAAGGCGAGGTCGCCCAGCTTGCGGTTGGTTTTATCCAGTCGCGTCGCGAGCTGCGTTGCAAGCTCAAAAACCAGTCCCGGGCTTTCACTCGCTATCTGCCGGAATCGAGGATAGGTCATTTCGGCAATTTCGCATTCCGTACGCGTTCGTACCCATGCGCTGCGCGTCGGTTGTTCGTAAAACAGCCCC
>JADFLJ010000214.1 GCA_022564475.1 Pseudomonadota bacterium | reverse complement strand
GTATTGATGCGATGTCGACTATGGATCAGAAAGACAAAGGGATTTCCGTGTCGGTCACAATGCTGAAAAATGGCGAGATAGAAATAGCAGTGACAGACCATGGCGACGGGATCTCAGAGGAAGCAGAGAAAAAGATCTTTCAAGCATTTTTCACAACCAAGCCCACCGGGCTGGGTCTTGGACTTGCGATTTGCCAGTCCATTGTTACATCGCACGGTGGGGTGCTAAGCTTTGCAAGTAACCCATCGGGGGGCACGACTTTCCGCTTTTCGCTGCCCGTAACTTCAGAAGCCAGGACATGACAGAGTACAAGCCGACTGTATTTCTTGTTGACGACGATGAAGCCGTGCGCGATTCGCTCGGCCTCTTGATGAAATCGGTAGACCTGACCAGCCGCTCGTTCGCGTCGGCCGGCGATTTTCTGGCGGAATACGATCCTGATTCCCCGGGCTGTCTCATACTGGATATTCGAATGCCGGGCATGAGCGGCATGGAGTTGCAACAGAAGTTAATAGATATGCGGGCGAAATTGCCAATTATATTTATCACCGGCCACGGCGATATTCCGATGGCCGTGGAAGCGATGCAACGCGGGGCCGTGGACTTCATTCCAAAACCGTTTCGGGATGGCGAGCTTCTCGATCGCATCAACAAGGCGCTGGAGAACGATCGAAAAAACAGAGATTCCCTGGTCGAGCGAGAGGTGATCGAAGAGCGAATCGAGAAACTGACACCACGGGAAAAACAGGTCCTGGAGCTGGTCGTTCAGGGCAAGGCCAATAAGGTCATTGCCGGCGATCTCGAAGTCAGCCAACGCACGGTCGAAATTCATCGTGCCCGGGGGATGGAAAAAATGCAGGTCAGATCCGTGGCACAACTGGTTCGCATGGTCATGCGAATTCAGCAATAGTACAGGCCATTCCTGGCCAAGCCGCATTTTCACCTAAGGATTAACCGAAAGCACGATAGGTAGATCATCGGATTCATGTCCCGTGCCGTCTATTAGACTATTTGCTGATGTCCCGGACCATCGCAGCGCTCAAGCGTGACCACGCCAACATAGCGAAATTGCTGGATATCCTTGAGTCTGAGATTCTTGCAATTAAGGTCGGGAAAACGCCCGACTATTCTTTGATGCAGGACATCATGCGTTACCTGACTCAGCATTCTGACCGCTTTCATCATCCGAAAGAGGACTTGATCTTTGCACGACTCTTGAAGCGTGACACCGCTATTCGCGCTGAAGTTGAAGCTTTGATTGAAGAACATATCCTAATCGGACTGGCTGGCCAGGAATTCGCGGGATTACTATGTGCATCAGGCGCCGATACCGTCGAATCACGAGAGCAGCTGGGTGCCTCCGGCCAGGATTACATTCGAAACCTGCGCGAGCACATGTCAAGAGAGGAAGGAAAACTGTTCCCAACAGCCAGCGTCGTTCTCACAAAAAAGGAATGGCATTTTATCGATACAGCTGTCGATGCCATCAATGATCCCTTGTTCGGCGATATGACCGCCGATGACTATCAGCGACTCTACCGCTTGATTACAGAATAATTCGGCCTGTAGGTACAACTACGCATTATCCCGTTGCGCTCAATCCCGTAAAAAGAGCGGTAGATTAATCACAGGAAAATCTCAGTGGAACTCATGTTTATCGTCTGTTTTTTTGGCGGCGCAGCGTCGAGTTCGCTGATTGCGGCAACGTTTTTGCTTATCGCAATGAACAAGATCGACGTTTAGGTCTGGCACATACGCTCGATTTGCGATCCAAATCGCAGTACAATTCATTCATCTGGGCGGATTGCAAGATGAACGATAAAAATAACAATAGCGGCCCTCGAAAAGGTCGATCCGTATTCCTGCTAACGGTCTTGTTCCAGCCGGGAGCTGTATTCGCTGATCTTGCAATATCCCAACCGTCGCCGTACCGCGTCTTCTTTAAGTACCTGATCTGGTTCGCACTTTTGCCGCCCTTGTTCGCTTACATCGGCGGCTCGCGGCATGGCTGGGATCTGGGTGCGGAAAATCCTCTGATGTTGGGCGACCGGGAGTTGCTGCTTGTCAGTCTTCTCTATTTCCTCGTGTTGATTGCCGCGTTCGTATCGACGGCGTTCGTGTCTCGATGGATGTCCGAAACCTACGGTGCACGCACCAGGCTCGGCGTCCACATGGCGATCGTCGCGATTCTGGCGGCGCCGGTTACGATTGGCAGCGTCATTCATCTATATCCGCATGTATTCATCAACCTGCTGGTGCTTATTCCTGCACTCATATGGGCGATGTATCTGCTGTATTCGGGTCTGCCGATCGCACTGGGCATCAGCACAGAGCACGGCATGTTAATGGCCTCGTCGCTGGTCGGATGGCTGCTCGTTGCCTTTGTTACTTTACTGGGCGTAACCGTCGCCTTGTGGGCAAACGGTTTGGGCCCATCGATAGGCGCTTGAATTGATGACTCTGAATCCCGGGAGCAATGGCACTATGTACTACCACGATTCAGTCGTGCGATTTCTCGTCATGTGCTCACTGGTCTGGACCGTACTCGGCATGTCTGCAGGGGTGTATGTCGCGGCCGAAATGCTCTGGCCCGAAATAAACTTCGACCAGCCCTGGTTGTCGTTTGGCCGACTCCGTGCTCTGCACACGAATGCGGTTATCTTCGGCTTCGGTGTATCTGCACTTATGGGAACAGCCTTTTACAGCGTACAGCGCACCTGCCATATCCCGCTCCCAACACCCCGTTTAGCCTGGGCTACTGCCATCTTGTGGCAACTTGTCATCCTGACGGGCGGCCTGTCACTATTGGCCGGCGTAAATGCCGGCAAGGAATACGCAGAGCTTGAATGGCCGTTCGACATTGCCATTGCCGTCGTCTGGATTTTCTTCGGCGTCGTGTTTTTTGCAACTATCGCGCATCGTCGTATCAAGCAAATATACGTGTCGAACTGGTTTTACGGCGGACTGATCATTGTTATCACAATGATCCACGTCGTAAACAGCCTCGCGATGCCGGCGACATTGTTCAAATCCTACCCCATTTACTCGGGCGCACAGGATGCCATTGTGCAGTGGTGGTACGGGCACAACGCGGTCGGATTCCTGCTGACCGGTGGTTTCCTCGGCATGTTGTACTACTTCCTGCCCAAGCAGGCCGATCGTCCGATCTGGAGTTACAAATTGTCCGTCGTTGCTTTTTGGGCATTCACATACAGTTATATCTGGGCCGGTCCGCATCACCTGCACTACAATGCAATCCCGGACTGGGTGCAGAACCTGGGCATGGTGATGAGCCTGATATTGCTGGCACCCTCCTGGGCCACGATGATCAACGGCATCATGACAGTAAGCAGTGCGGCGGAGAAGCTGCGGACCGACCCGGCACTCAAGTTTATTGTCTTGTCGCTGGCATTTTACGGACTCGCAACGTTCGAAGGCCCGATGCTGGCCATCAAGAGTGTCAATGCAGTCAGTCACTTTACCGACTGGACAATCGGGCATGTTCACTCGGGTGCG
>JADFLJ010000040.1 GCA_022564475.1 Pseudomonadota bacterium | reverse complement strand
CGACGCAGCAGAATGTCTGCTCCCAGGTCGGGTCGGGTTGCAGCCTGGGCCCCAACGCCAGGATCGTTCGTGCCGCAGGATTGATGTCGAGGATGTGCCCTTCGCGATCGACAATGATGACACCGTCATTGATGCTCTTGAGAATGGACAGTACGTTGACGTCTGTATCGGACAGTCGTTGCTGCAAACGATGTCGCTTCACGGCATGTGCCAGAACTGTTTCCTGATCGCCAACCGTAATGTTATCTACGCAGATATAGGCGTCGGCACCGGCAGCAACTGCGGCGATACCGCGCTGTTCATGTTCTTTGTGGGTCAACGCCACGACCGGGAAGTTGCCCAGTGATCGAATAAGCACTTGAAGGCTCTTGCCGGACTGCGCAATCGTCGGTCCGGCTTCGAGCATGACGACATCGATCGCAGACGGCGCATCGGTCGGCAACTCGAGCTTGGCCGAGCGTGTCAGCATCGTGCAGCAGGACAGGGTTTCGAGCTCAGACAGGTAGTCTGCCGCGAACTCGCCGCTGCCCAGATAAAGTATCGAATGCCCCGTCATAGATTGTTTCTTTTGTTAGCCTCAGGAGGTGGCCTTTGCGAAACGGGCCAGCGGAATAATAACCCAAATTTCGAGCCGTGACAGGCGCTCGGGGGCCAAACAGGGGTCTGAAAACGGCGAGCATTTAAACCCTGAGGCCTCCACAGGCATCAAAGAATCAGGATAAAGGGAGATAGGGTGGATGGCCGCTCTTATGGCGACTGCCAGCAGCGACTATAGTCGCAAGATGGTAGCTGCCACACAACCGGACGCCAGCGAAGAAGCGGCATGGATCAGACAAGCCAAACAGTCTGATTCACGCGCATTCGAGAAGCTGTATCGCATGCATTTGGACAAGGTATACGCCTTATGCCTGCGCATGACGGGGAATGTTGCCGAGGCTGAGGACTGTACGCAGGAGGCGTTTATTCAGGCATGGAACAAGCTGTCGAAATTTCGTGGGGAAAGTGCGTTTTCCACCTGGCTGCACCGCATCGCGGTCAACGCAGTACTGGGACGGATGCGAAAGTCGAAGCGCGAGCAGGATCGCATACAGATCGCAGCGGAAGTTTCTCCCGGCCCCGCGTCGATAGGCGACAGCGGAAATTTGCGCGACCTCTCGGATGCCGTTGACCGGCTTCCCGAGGGAGCACGACAGGTTTTTATTCTCAATGGCATTTACGGTTACAGCCATGAGGAATCGAGCAAAATGCTGGGCATTGCGGTCGGTACGAGCAAGGCACAACTGCACAGAGCACGCAGGTTGTTGTCGCAGCAACTGATCGAGGAAGGATACGAAGCATGAACGTCGAAACAGAAGACAAATTGATGGTCGAGGCAGCGCAGCTGTCGACCGAAATCGCGCCGCAGCGCGATCTCTGGCCGGGCATTGAGGCGCGCCTGGAAACGCCGGCTCGCCGCTCGAGCTGGACACCGATGCTGGCGCAGGCCGCAGCGATTCTGTTGTTGGTCGGCGCGTCGTCAGGGATTACCTATGTGATGACCAGGTCGGGACCCAGTGTCTCGCCAGTCATTGTGACGACTGGCCTGGACTCGGATTTTGTGTCATTTGGCAGCAATCACAAGCTGGGCGAGGGATTTCAGCATGCTCGTAACAATCTTGCGGCAGATCTTGATCTGGAGCTGGATCGTTTGTCGCCCGAAACTCGGGCAGGCGTAGAAGAGAATCTTAGCGTGATTCGCAGCGCAATCATCGAAATTAACAAAGCGATGGAAATGGAGCCGGACAGTGCCCTGTTGCAGGAATTGCTTATGAATGCCTATCGCGAAGAACTCGCCGTGATGGGCCGGGTTGGTGGACTGACTCGCAAGGTCATGTCCAGAAATGATATTTAGCGTCACTGGAAGTGACGCGGAAACCTTAGAGAGAAACTGTATGAAAAAGCTAACATTGATGTTGCTCGGAATATTGCTGGCGTCGCCGGCAATTGCCGAAAAAATTGACCTGACAAATGACGCCGATCCGAAGGGTGATGTTGACGTATTTAACCTCTCCGGAGATATCGAGATCATCGGTTGGGATCGCAATGAGATTCGCGTGACGGGTACGCTCGGCGACGATGTTGAAGAATTCATTTTCGAACGCGACGGCAAGACGACCACGATCAAAGTGAAGGTGCCAAGCCGTACGCGTGGCCACAAGGATTATTCCAGTGATTTGCGAATTCGAGTTCCCAAAGGTAGTTCGATTGATGTAAGCGGTGTTAGCACGGATATCGAAGTAGAAGGTGTGCAGGGCGAGCAGGAGCTGAATTCTGTTAGCGGCGACATTGAAACACAGATATTTGCAGCGGATGTCGATGCGCAAACAGTCAGCGGTGACGTGGACGTTGAGGGCACCAACAAAGTTGCCGATGCAAATCTTGAGTCCGTGTCCGGCGATATTACGGCGGATGGTTTGAGTGGTGAAATCAGGGCGAACACCGTAAGTGGCGATATTGATATTACTCATGGTGACTTCAGCAGCGCCAGGCTCGCGACTGTTAACGGCGACGTTAATTTCGTCGCAGTCCTGCGGCCGAAGGGAAGGCTCGATGTCGAGACGATTAATGGCACCGTAGATGTCATATTTATCGGTGATGTCTCAGCCAGATTTGATATTGAAACCTTCAACGGGCGTATCCGGAACTGCTTCGGGCCCGACGCCGAGCGCACGTCGAAGTACGCACCGGGTTGGGAGCTTAGTTTCACGGAAGGTGACGGCAATGGACATGTCACGATTGCGACGCTGAATGGCGGCGTTAGACTTTGTAAGGAATAAGTCGCGGCTCACGGTGTGGCCCTGCGGGCAAAGCTGCTCCTACAGGCAGGATTTGATAGTCTGGCCGGCCCAAGGACGAGTTCTGCACAATGGGCCGAATGATAAAATACATTTTCTACACAATTGGCGGGCTTCTTGCGCTCGCTATCGTTGCGAGCATCCTGTTAACACTGCTGTTTGACCCGAATGACTATCGCGAGAACATCGCGGCGGGCGTCGCCGAAGCAACGGGTCGCGAGCTCGTTATTGATGGTGACATAAAGCTCAGCCTGTTCCCGTGGCTGGCCGTGGAAATCGGCAGCAGTCGTCTCGCTAATGCTGAGGGTTTCGGCGATAAGCCATTCGCGAGTTTCGAGCGTGTGCGGCTAAGCGTACGTCTGTTGCCGTTGTTATTGCGGCGCGAAATCGTCGTAGGCGCTGCGGAAATCAGCGGCCTCGCCGTCAATCTCGAGGTGAATGAGCGGGGCGAGAATAACTGGGACGATCTTGCACAGCCGGGCGAGACAGAGACAACAGACGAGACGACAGCGGGCGCGTCGACGAGCGTGATCGATATCGCGGGCATCGACCTGAACGATGCGGCGTTTAGTTACATTGACCAGCAGCTCGGTGAAGAGTACGCGCTCACACAGCTCAATGTCACGACGGGCCCGGTGCGCACGGCGGCAGACAATGCAGCGAGCATCTCAATCAGCGACTTCGTATTTAGCGGCACTGTGTCGGGGTTGAGCGATAATGAAACCAGGCTCTCGCTGTCGGTGCCCGATATTTTGTTGCAGACCGGCGCAGAAACAGTGCATGTTGGCAGCGTCGAATTGTCGATTTTCGGCGTCATTATCAGGGCCAACATCGATGAGTTTTCCTACGCAGGCAGTCCGTCTCCGAGCGGAACAATCAGCATCGAGGAATTCTCGCCGCGCGAGCTTATGCAGGCTCTGGACATTGACGTGCCAGCAACTGCTGATCCCAAGGTCCTGAGCAAGCTCCGCATAGATGCGACGCTGGCAGTCGCCAACAAACAGATACGCCTTAGTGACCTCGTCATGATTTTCGACGATACGACGTTGCGCGGCGAACTCGACCTGCCGCGCGATGCGGAAGGTGTTTTGCGCCTGAATCTCGCGGCGGACCGTATCGACTTGAATCGATACATGGCGCCGGCCGATGAGTCGGCGGCTGACGTGGACGCTGCAGCAGAGGCGCCTGTGGAAATACCGGCCGACATGATCCGAGCTTTGAACGCACGCGGTGACCTGACACTGGAACAGGCGATCGTGGGTCCCATGCAATTCGACAATCTTGTCGTGACCTTTACTGCGGGCAATGGTCTGTTACGTGTGCATCCGATATCTGCGGAGTTCTTCGACGGCACTTACAGCGGTGACCTTCGTATCAACGCGACATCGTCGGTGCCGGTGTTGTCGTTGAATGAACAGATTAGCAATGTAAATCTCGCCCCTCTGGGACGCGCTTTGTTCGACGTCGATAAACTGACCGGAACGATCAGCGGCTCGTTTCGCGTAAGCGGTCGTGGCAATGACAGCGCGCAAATCCTGAACACACTGAGCGGCGACATGTCGTTCACGCTCAATGACGGAAGTTTTGAAGGCGTCGATGTCTGGTACGAAATGCGCAAGGCACGGGCGTTTCTAAAACAAGAGGCCCCGCCTGAACCTACGCTGCCGGCGCGCACGCCATTTAGCGAAGTCAGGGCGACCGGCAAGGTGACCAATGGTGTGCTTCGTAATGATGACTTTTTTGCCGAGCTGCCTTTCATGCAGCTGAACGGACACGGCAGTGTCAATATTCCGGCCGCAAGCCTGGATTATTCCTTGTCGGCACGCGTATTCAATCGACCCGAATACATGCAGGATGTCACGGCAGACGAGCTTGAGGACCTGACAAAGGCCGCAATTCCACTGCGTATCACGGGCGATCTGGCATCGCCAAAAATCGGCATCGATTTCGAGGAGTTGCTCGAAGATCGGGTCCGCGAGGAAATCGAGAAAAAAATTCTCGATAAACTCGGAGACTTCTTCAGGCGGTGAAGCACTGGCGCTTATTTCTGCCGGGCCTGGCGTTGTTTCCAGTGCTGTCGGGTGCAGCGGAAATGCGCTCCGTGCACGTTGAGTTCGAAGACGGTCACTATGTCATGGACGCCGAGGTCTGGTTCGATGCGGATCAGGAAACCGTGTTTGGTGTGTTCCTGGATTGGGATCTGGCTGCCGAATTCTCGAGTGTCATCGTCGAGGCCAAAAATGTTGGCCCTGATGAACACGGTGGCATGGGCTTTTACATTCATAATCGTGGCTGCATATTGTTTTTCTGCAAGTCCACGCGACGCAACGGCTCGGTTACGTCCGAGGCATATACAGTGATTCGCGCGATCGCCGATCCCGAAACCAGCGACTTCGATGTCAGTGAAGAAACCTGGACGTTCAGTACCGTCGACGACGGCACGATGGTCCACTACGAACTCAGGATGAAACCCAGCTTCTGGGTGCCGCCATTAATCGGCCCTTATCTCATCAAGAAAAAGCTGCGTGACGATGGCGCCGAA
Organism: Pseudomonadota bacterium; assembly: GCA_022564475.1. Classification (GTDB taxonomy): domain Bacteria; phylum Pseudomonadota; class Gammaproteobacteria; order Steroidobacterales; family Woeseiaceae; genus UBA1847. The sequence continues at coordinate 10,750 of JADFLJ010000040.1, read as the reverse complement.
GCATTTGATCGCATAGAGCAAATCGCACAGGAGCGACAAGACACGAGTGGCTGATTTTTCTGCGAGATTGCTGACATGGTTTGATGCGCATGGCCGCAAGGATTTGCCATGGCAGCAGGACGTCACGGCTTACCGTGTTTGGGTGTCGGAAATCATGTTGCAGCAGACGCAGGTGCAAACCGTCATCCCGTACTACGAGCGTTTCATGCAGGCATTTCCGGTCGTCGCCGACCTGGCGAACGCGGGCATCGATGATGTGCTCGGCCACTGGTCGGGACTGGGTTACTACGCTCGTGCCCGCAACCTGCATCGGGCGGCACAAATTATTCGCGATGAACACGGCGGTGATTTTCCCGACGCATTCGATGATGTGCTGGCCTTGCCGGGTATTGGACGATCGACGGCCGGCGCAATCCTGTCGATCGTGTTCGGGCAGCGACATGCGATTCTGGATGGCAATGTGAAGCGCGTGTTAGCGCGGCATGCAGCGCTGCGCGGCTGGCCCGGAAAAACAGATGTAGCGTCGGCGTTGTGGAAGCTGGCTGATCAATACACGCCAGGCTCGCGCGTGATGAGCTACACGCAGGCCATCATGGATCTCGGCGCGACGGTTTGTAAGCGGGCCCAGCCGGTGTGCGTTGAGTGCCCTGTAAGTTCCGATTGTGTTGCGCATGCAGACGGCACAACAGACATGTTTCCGGAGTCCAAACCGAAGAAATCCAAGCCGCTGCGCGAGACGACAATGCTGCTGGCGCTGGCCGGCAACGCCGTCTACATGGAGCGGCGTCCGGCGAGTGGTATTTGGGGCGGTCTGTGGAGCTTTCCCGAAATCGATCCGGACAACGTCGATGCCTGGTGTGAGCAAATGACGGGCGATGCTGCAGTCGACGCCGTACAATGGGACGTTCTGCGACACAGCTTTAGTCATTTCGATCTCGACATCAGGCCCGTCGTACTGCACTGCAAACAAATTAGAGCGTCTGTCGCCGACAGCGATGACGCGACCTGGTATCAACTGGATCAGAAGCCACCGGGCGGGATTGCCGCACCCGTGCAAAAGCTGATCGACTCATTGAGGAATTCTGACAATGTCGCGAACCATTAATTGCGTAATGCTGGGCGAAGGTGCTGAGGGCATGGATTACGCGCCCTATCCGGGTGAGCTCGGACAGCGGATTTACGACAAGGTGTCGAAAGAGGCCTGGCAGCGCTGGCTGGGGCACCAAACAATGTTGATCAATGAATACCGGCTAAGCCCGATTGAACCGGAGGCACGGAAGTTTCTGGAAACAGAGATGGAAAAATATTTCTTTGGCGAAGGATCTTCGGCACCGAAAGAGTATGTGCCCCCATCGTCGTAGGAGGGCCTTCAGGCCCGACCATCGGCCTACCACCCCGACGGTCGGGCCTGAGGCCCTCCTACACGCCCTCCTACATTCCAACCCGACGGTCGGCCTGAAGGCCCTCCTACAAGGCCCTCCTACAACTAGATTGCGAGCAGGTACTGCACGCTGAATAAATCCTCCGCGTCCGCCCACACTTTTTCAACGCGAAAATCTGCTTGCCCTGCCATCTCGGCGAATCCTTGCAGCGTGTATTTGTGCGAATACTCGGTCAGGATTTTTTCGCCATGGGCGATGTCGATTCGTGTCTCGCCAATATGCACCACCTGATCCCTGGCGCTGACAAGATGAATGACGACACGGCCTTCCGCGGCATCGTATTGAGCGTCGTGTGAAAACTCATCGAGGTCGAAATCCGCGGCGTAAACCTGGTTCAGGTGTCGCAGTATGTTGAGGTTAAATTCCGCTGAAATCCCCTGACTGTCGTTGTAGGCATTGTCGATTATCGCTGCGTCTTTTTGCAGATCGACACCGATTAACAAGGCGCCATTCTCCCTGGCTTCGTGGCGCATCACGCGCAGCAAGTCGAGCGCGACACTGTGTTCGAAATTGCCGATCGTTGAGCCCGGGAAATACACGATATTGCGAAGCGGCATGACCCTGGGAGTTGGCAGGTCGAACTTGCGCGTGAAATCGGCGACGACGGGCAGGACTTCGGTGTCGGGGAATTCGCTGCCAATTCTCTGTGCTGAGGCGAGCAGGTGTTCTTCCGAGATATCCACTGGCACGTAGGCGGCGAGCTCATCGAGGTGCTCGAGCAGGATGCGTGTTTTCAGGCTCGAGCCGCTGCCAAACTCGATCAGGCTTGCCTGCTTACCGACAAGCTCGACTATTTCGGCAATGTTGTTCCGCATGATGCCGATCTCAGTGCCCGTCAGGTAGTACTCAGGTAACTGTGTGATCGCATCGAACAACTGTGAGCCGCGCTCATCGTAAAAATACTTCGATGAGATACTCTTCTGCGGCCGCGTGAGGCCTGCAACGATCTCGGTAATATTTTCCGCATGCGGGCTCACTGCGTTCCGTCTTTGGCCAGTCGAAAGCCGAGAAACTGCCAACGGGCATCGGGGTAGAAAAAGCTGCGGTAACTGCAGCGAATATGGTCGTTCGCTGTGACACAGGAGCCACCGCGAACCGTCATCTGATTGCACATGAACTTGCCGTTGTATTCGCCAAGCGATCCGTCAAGCGGTTTGAATCCCGGGTAGGGTGCGTAGGACGACGACGTCCATTCCCAGACGTCACCGTAAAACTGCAGCGATGACGCGCTCGCGGCGGGATGCCAGAATCCGCTGTGCAGCAAGTTACCGTCGATTGGCGCTGCGCTTGCAGAATGCTCCCATTCAAATTCCGTTGGCAAGCGTGCTTCGGCCCAGCGTGCATACGCATCTGCCTCGTAAAAGCTGACATGTGATACGGGCGCATTTGGGTCGATGTCACGCACGCCGGCAAGCGTGTACTCGCGGCTCAGATCTTCATCCCAATACAACGGGCGATTCCAGCCTTCGTCATTGATCAGCGTCCAGCCGTCGGCAAGCCATAGCGAGCTGTCTGCGTAAGCGCCAGCCTTGATGAACTCCAGGTATTCCGCGTTCGTGACGAGTCGATCAGCGATGCGGTGGTCGTGCAGCAGTGTGTCGTGACGTGGCGTTTCGTTGTCGAAACAGAAGCCCTCGCTGTTCGCACCGGTCTTTCGAATACCACCTGCGACACTGGTGAACGAAAGAGCGCGAGTACTCGATGGCGGTGCTTGAGGCAACGCAGAGTTCGCGGCCGGCCGCAGCGGATTACAGGATAGAACGTGTTTGATATCGGTGAGTAACAATTCCTGATGTTGTTGTTCGTGATTGATGCCGAGAGTGACGATGCCGGCAAGTTCGGCATCGTCAGCGCGTGCATTCAGCAAGCGGGACATGGCGTCGTCGACATGTTTGCGGTAGTCCAGAACTTCGCGAAGCGGTGGGCGAGATAGCAGGCCACGCTTTGGCCGTGAGTACATCTGACCGGCTGTGTAGTAATAGGAGTTGAATAAAAAGTCGTAGTCTTCGTTAAATCGTCGGTAGTCATTGGCGAAGTTTTGCAGCACGAAGCGCTCGAAAAACCACGTGACATGCGCGAGATGCCACTTCGTCGGGCTGACGTCCGGCATCGATTGAATAACCGTGTCTTCGGTTGCCAACGTGTCAGTCAGGCTCACGGTCAGTGAACGCACGGCCGCAAAGCGCGATGCAAGTGATTGCGATGAATTATTCATAACTAACGCAATGGTAACTCAGTCGTTTTTTGCACCGTGCGAATCGCAACACTTGAGTTGACTCGCGCGACTCCGGGCAGACGCGTCAGCGATTCCTTGTGCAGGCGCTCGAAGTCCGCCATGTCGGATACGACGACACGCAGCAGATAGTCGAATTCGCCGGTCATGAGGTAGCACTCCATGACCTCGGGAATATTTCGGACGGCGTCCTCGAAAGCAGCGAGCTCGCTTTCTTCTTCCCGATGCAGACCGATGTGCACAAATACATTGCCGGGCAGGCCGGCCTCGGTCTGGCTGAGGAGCGCGACATAGCGGTCGATCATGCCGGATTCCTCCAGGGCTCGGACGCGGCGCAGGCAGGCGGATTCAGAGAGATTGACGGCCGCCGCCAACTGCACGTTACTGATGCGGCCGTTTTTTTGCAGGGCGCCGAGGATGGCGCGGTCATATCGGTCAAGGGCCATGACGGAATCTTGCTCAAAAACTCATATTAACAGCGGAAAATGCCACAAAAGTGGGCAAAAGTCAGTAATTACGCAATTAAATGGCGTAAATATAGGGGTACTCTGTCCTCATGCGTAGGAGCGGCCTTGCCCGAAAGGGCCACAGCGCGAGCCGCGACCTTCGCGGCTGAAGCTGCGCTTGCGCGCGAGGAGAGACTTGATGAAGATTGGTGTACCGAAAGAAATCAAAATTCTCGAATTCCGCGTGGGTATGACGCCGTCAGGCGTTCGTGAGCTCATTCACGATGGCCATGAAGTAATCGTCGAGAGCAATGCCGGCGAGGGCATCAGCTTGAGCAACGCCGACTATGTTGCTGCGGGCGCAACAGTCGTGGATAAGGCTGAAGATGTATTCGCAGCTGCCGATATGATCGTGAAAGTCAAAGAGCCGCAACTCAGTGAGTGCGAAATGCTGCGCAGCGATCAGGTGCTGTTTACGTATCTACATCTGGCCGCCGACCGCGCGCAGACCGAAGCCCTGGTTAGATCCGGTACAACGGCGATTGCCTATGAAACGGTAACTGCTGCAGACGGCTCACTGCCGTTGCTGACGCCCATGTCGGAAGTGGCTGGACGTTTGTCGATTCAAGCCGGTGCATTCGCGTTGCAAAAAGCCAATGGCGGCCGCGGCGTTTTGCTCGGCGGTGTTCCGGGCGTTGCACCGGGCAAGGTTATAGTTATCGGCGGCGGGGTCGCAGGTGCGAACGCTGCTGACATGGCAGTGGGCCTTGGCGCCGAAGTCACTATTCTTGATCGGTCGCTGCCGCGTTTACGTCAACTCGACGACATCTGGGGTGGACGTGTTCGCACTGTTTACTCCACCAAAGATGCTGTTGACCAACTGACGCGCGACGCAGACCTCGTCATAGGCGCGGTTCTTGTTGCAGGCGCAGCGGCGCCAAAGCTGGTGTCGGCAGAGAACGTCAGGAACATGAATTCCGGTGCGGTGATGGTCGATATCTCAATCGACCAGGGCGGTTGCTTCGAGACGAGTCGTCCGACAACGCACGCCGATCCGACCTACGAAGTTGATGGGGTTGTACATTATTGCGTGACGAACATGCCGGGTGCGGTACCGCGCACGAGTACCTTCGCCCTGACCAATGCAACATTGCCGTTTGTGAAAAGCCTTGCTAACCTAGGTTGGCGCGAAGCGCTTGCCAGCGACCCGCATCTTGCAAACGGTCTTAACGTCCATGCAGGGCGTGTCAATCATGAGGCTGTCGCCCATGATCTCGGCTATGACTATGTGTCAGCCGTTGACGCCCTCAAGGCTGCCTGACCCCTTATTTACCCCCTACAGGATCAGGCATTATTGAGGCCGGGCTTTTTGCCCGGCCTTTTTTTGTCCGATCTTTATTCTCTTAAGACGATTAATCAGTTTCGATTAATAACTTTGGCTCGGGGATCGAGTGTTGCACGCGGCCTGGGTTCCGCCGCGAAGCCGACTTCGACGTCGTACTCCACGGTGTCCGCGGTTGTCAGCGAGCCATCCACGCAGGTAAAGATTGTGACGTCACTCGCTGTTCCGGAGATTTCGGTAAACCAGTCGTCTTCCGGACTGCGCTTGCCGCGAATTTTTACGATGGCACTATCAAAACTTCTAGCGCCCCTTCCTCCTAAATCCGATACCAGGGCGAAGCGGAATTCGGAACCGGCCACGACCTCGGACAATGGTATGACGACGATATGTGAGTCGCCGTAGAGGATCGTCGTTAACGTGTAACCTGTACTGCCGCAGTTGTTCGGTGTATTGGGATTGATAAATTTTCCATCGGTGGAACAGCCCGACAAAAGCGCAATGCCAATCAAAATTGCTACTGTCTTTTTCACTATTGTCTCCCGTTGTTTTGCCGAGAATTACCAGTCGAGCAGGTGTACCCACCTGTAAGCATAGCTGTTTCACAGTGGCTTGGCCGTAGCGAGAATAGCCATGAATCGAGCGTCGTCGCGCAAGGCCGCCAGGTGTGGCTCCGCTGCAAGCATTTCCAGTGAATAGCCCATGTTCGCGGCAAGTTCGAGGCTGCCGAGCGCGCCGTCGGTATTGCCACTGCGCAGCAATATCAGTCCGTCGATATAGTGCGCATAGGGATCGTCGGGCGCCACTGACAATGCCTGGTCAATAAGGGAGCGGGCCTCCTGGTGCTTGTCGAGCATCGCGCTTATCCACGCGAGATCCATTAATACACCAGGGTCGTTGGCGTTCACCCCAAGTGCGGCCAGGGCCAGCTTCTCTGCTGTCACGAAGTTCATCCTTGCCGCAGCAGAATCCCCGTCAACCCACAGCGCATCGCCGAGATTAGACCAGGTGAGAGGGTCGTTCGGCGCCAGCTCGATCGCCCGACGGTGAGCTGCAATCGCTGCGTCGAGATCTCCCAGGTAATAAAGCATCAAACCCAGATTGCTGTAGGACGAGGCGTGTGGCTCGATCTCGATCGCCTTGTCGAGCGCCGGTGCTGCTGACGCGAAATCGCCGGCGAGCAAGTATGCCGTTCCAAGATTGGCAAAGCCGATCATGTTGTCGCGGTTAAGCGCAACGACTACCTCGTATTGTTCAGCGGCCGCTCTATAACGTCCGGAGTTGTACAAATAACTACCCAGTGAGTTATAGGCGAACCAGTTTCCGGGGTGGAGTCCGATTGCCTGCGTCAGTCGCGCCTCCGCTGCGGCAGGTTGTTGCAGCGACTGGTAAGTATTCCCGAGACCTATTAACGCCTCGACATTCGTGGGATTGGTTTCAAGTGCAGCGAGAAAAGCAGTTTCGGCTTCGTTGTGGCGGCCGGTTGCACTATATAAGTCGCCGAGTGCAGTAAAAACGATATCGAGATTCGGATTTAGCTGCAATGCCATTGCGCAGGACGACTCTGCACGCGCTATAAAATCGGCATCGCCCGTGTCTGCGTAGCTATGAGCGAAAACGGCACACTTGCCCGCGTGTGCTGCCGCGTATTCGGGATCGACAGCGAGCGCTTGGTCAAACCAGTCAAGCGCAATCAAATGAGATTCTTTGGCTGGCGATCGATGGGCCTCGACGCCTCGTCGGAACAGTATGTAGGCATCGAGGCTGGGGTCGTCCGAATACATGTTCGCGAACGCTTGCGTGTCGGGTGGCAAGGCAACCCGCACATTCGCAACAGTGAGCTTTGTAATCTCATCCCGAATCTTGAAGAAGTCGTCGCGGGCGCGATCGAAGGTGCGAGCATGAATGTGCGTGCCCGTCGCCGATTCGATTAACTGCACAGTAACGCGAATCTGGTCGCCGGCAATCTGCACGCTGCCTTCAAGATACATTGCAACGCGCAATCTCTGACGGACTTTTTCGGACGCAGAGTTTGGTTCGAGTGTGAACGAATCGCCGCGCGCGGATACCAGTAGTCCCGGTACACGTGTCATGCGCGCGATGACATCGTCAAACAGTCCGTTGGCAAATATTTGTGTTTCGTCGCTGCCGTCGACATTCAGGAACGGCAGTACAGCAAACGAGTTGTCTTCCACAGCCGGGAGAAAAGGCGATTCCGTGATCTCGGCAATCGGTGCCTTAGGTAAGCCGACGCCTTTGTCGTAAGCAAACACCAACACGGCGGCCAGCCCCAGTGCGCCGATGACCGATACATAGGTTCGACTGAAGCGGCGCCGGCGAGCATCGGCGGGAGACAACTGGTGCACGATTGCGCGGCCGTCCCGAAACTCCAAAAACCAGGAGAGCAGCATGGCAATCGGAAAACCCGAGATGACCAGCAGCGTGACGAACGTGCCGACCCACGGCGGTAAATGCAATTGACTGAAAACAATGTCGGCGATCTGGATGAGCAGCCAGCCGACAATTAGATAGGCGATAGCTGTCTCAAGCACGCCGCGTTGTTGCAGGTTTTCGAGGAAGCCAATATCCGCAAGACGTGCGCCGTTCGCTGTGCCGAATACGACAGTCGATGTGCTGTCGTCAGCGAGTTCGGGTGTAACGAGCAGGCGGTAGCCGCGTTTCGGCAGGGTTTGTACGAACGCAGGATTGTCGGGGTGATCGTCGAGGACGCGCCGAATTTCACCGATTGAATGGCTTAGCGCTTCCTGGCTGCCATGGCCGATGCCCCAGACTTCATCCAGGAGATGTTCGCGTGTGACGAGTTCACCGGGCTCTAATGCCAAACACAACAGCACCTCCACCGCCTTGGGTGTCAGGTGTTGGGATCCTGCTCGACCAGTAACACGCCCCCGCAGGGGCTCGACGAGCAGATCGCCAAGATAGAAACCCTGCAGGAGCTTGGACTTCACGGCGTTGCCTCAGGCGTCACCCGTTAGCTACAGGATAGCACCGCCTCAGGCTTGCGACCGACCTGCGCACTCGATTGCCAGCAGTAATTCAGTCAATGCGTGGTAGCCAAGCGCGTTCTTGCCGGTGATGTCTTCAATCCTTTCCAGGCGCGCGTAGATCGTGTTGGGGTGGCGACCCATTGCCTTGCCTGTTTGCAATACATTCATGTCTGCATCCGCGTAGGCCTGCAATGTATTAATAAGTGTACCGCGTGCTTTTTTATCCGCACGCAGCAGGTCGTCGAGCCAGTGCGGTAATGCCGATTGAATGTTGTCCGCGGCCGCGCGCACGAGTATGTGCCGAAACGGGATGCGGGCGTAGGGCATGACGCGTTCACTCACACTCGCGAAATCCAGCGCGAGTCTGGCTTCGCTCAATGCGCGCGGTATGTGCGAGGTGGATGGCGCGTCTGCACTGATGCCGATCAACGCAGCGGTACCGATTTTTCGAAGCTGAGGGTAAACACGATCGGCGAGTAGCGACTGTGCTGCGGTCCAGCCGGACAAACGCCGCGTTCCCGACAGCACTATGGTCACGAGCTTGTCGCGCACACTAATCAGTGACCGAATCGGCAGGCTGTGCAGCAATTCATTGAAGGATTCGAGCATACGTTGGGCGCGCGCAGCGTTTTCCATTTCGCGGGGATCGACCGAGCGTGCAACGACGACACAGAATGACTGCCGTTGTTCCAGGTAGCCGGCACGTCGCAAGAGTTGCGTCGCGCGGTTGTCCGATTCGTCATAGCCGTGCAGCAACATGTTGAGTAGCTTGCTGCGGCGACCGCCTTCGGCTTCTGCGAGCTGGCGTGTGTGGGAGACGTATTCGGTTGTGGTTAGCGAAGAGACCAGACCTAAGTATTCGACGGTGAAGTCGGTGACGGCGGCGACGACGCGACGGACCTGCGCCGATTCGTGCGCCGCCTGCAGCGCGGCATCGCGAATCCAGTCCGAGAGAATCCTGTGGGCGCATTTATAGGACCGCAGGATCGCGTCGAGAGGAAATTTTTGCTCAGCACGTCTGCGGGCATGTTCAGCGACGAAAGCCAGGTCGCCGGCCGGCCGGCCGCCGAGCAGCTGGCATATTTCTTTGACGTGCAGAGCCAGGTCCTGCTCAAGCTCGGGGAGAACGTCGGGGTTGGCGGAGGCCGTGAAGGCCGATATTTCCTGTATTACGACCTCACGCAGTTGGCGGCTGATTGCCTCGCTGCCTTCTCGAAGCCGGCCCGCCACCACCGGAACGACCCCGGATGTCCTCAGGGCAGCAATGGCGGTGTTTAACTGAGTGGCTTTAGCGGGGTCGAAGGCCATATTGTGTAGTCTACACAATAAAATGCTCAAAATAGCATCAGATTGACCGATGTTTGGTTAAATAACTGTGTGTACTCTCCATATTTATACCCAAAACCAGGCAAGACCAGACAGGAGAGAGCAATAGCGAAGTACCTATTTGTATATCACGGCGGCAAAAACCCGGAGACCGAGGCAGAAGTAGCAGAGGTCCTAGATGCCTGGGGCTCGTGGCTTGGATCGATGGGAGCTGCGGTAATCGACGGCGGCAATCCGGTTGGGATGTCGAGCACGATCAACCCGGATGGATCGGTGACCGATAATGGTGGGTCGAACCCGGTCAGCGGTTACGGGCTTTTCGAAGCACCGGATCTGGATGACGCGATTGCCAAGGGCCGGGCCTGCCCCATCCTGGCTGCCGGAGGCAGTATAGAAGTGGCCAAAGCGATCGATATGTAGATCGCCTAACAGGCGAATACCGGACTGTCCCGCAGCCCGGCTGTTTTTCCTTGACTGAGCTACAGCTTGCCGGGCTAATACCCCGCTCTTCGCGAGGGCTCATCTCCATTATCGTGTAGGGGCGGCTGCTAAAGTGTAGGAGCGGCTTCAGCCGCGACCCGGTCGCAGGGTCGCCTAGTTGTAGGAGCGGCTTTAGCCGCGACCAAGATGGCCAGGTAGCGGGGTCGCGTAGCGACAAGGTAGGCAAGGACTGAAAATCCGCTATCGGTTTTAGAATTCAGTCCAACAGATGGCCAGGTAGCTCAGTTGGTAGAGCAGCGGACTGAAAATCCGCGTGTCGGTGGTTCGATTCCGCCCCTGGCCACCATTTCAAATCAGCACGTTAGGTCGACTCCGACCGGCTTCCATCCACTCGAATTCTGCCTAGGTGCCCATTTCGTGCCCACTTCGACGCGGCACTAATCGATTCCGTTTCATGTTGAATGGCCGCTTGCTGTTTCGGCCAAAAGCGATATTTCGGCCGTGTTGCTTGATGA
>JADFLJ010000213.1 GCA_022564475.1 Pseudomonadota bacterium | reverse complement strand
CAATATCTCATCACCAAACCCTTCCCCGTTGCTTAGCTGCCCTATCGCCGAACTCAGACCAGCCAACCCTCCGATCAATCCCTGCCTCTGCCGCCCCGTCAGGGCAATCGCTTCACTGCTCCCACTCGCCCTGCTCAAACGCAAAGTCTCCCCGATCCGCGAAGCCAAAACATCCACCCCCGCCAGGGCCGGCCGCGCAGGACAGACTGCCGCCACTGGCAACCTTTTCAGTGTCGCCATCGAGCCAGATGATGTAGCGCACACCCATGTCCTTGATCTTGTCGGCGACTCCGGGCCGCTCCATCATCTTCGCAAGGCCTTTGGTTTCGGCCGGCGCCGTGCGAGGCTCGAACCACGGGAACAGTGCGTCGACGAATTCCCGATTTGGAATAACGTGCATTCCCTTGGGACCTCGTCCCAGTGCATCCTCAATGCAGCGGATGTATTTGGCTTCAGTTTCGTTGCCGAGGTGATAACTCTTGGCCATGATGACAACGGATTCACCTTCAGCGAGTCCGGTCGCGCCCTGACGAGTATGCTCCAGGCGTGAGGTGACGCAGCCGCTCATCAATGCAGCGACACTCGTGAAACAGATAATTCGAATCACCGTGGGCTTATTCATTGCTGCTTCCTCCCAATACGACGGCCTGCGCTTCTGCTTCATCTTCGACCTTTTCTTCGGCGACGGCCGGCAACTGTGTCGACGGATTGCCCAGCGAGGCGAACAGCGACTGACCATCAAATTTGATAATCATGAGGGCCGCCGCGTCTCGCATGGCCAGGACGGCTGCACGTTTTAGCGCGCTGGTGCCGCCCATGGTTGTCGTGAGGCTTTTGCCGTAAGCGCTGATCGGAACATTCGCGACCATGACGCCGTTGCGGTCGTAAACCTTGATGCGGTAGCGAATCCAGACCGCGAATGCGTCGGTCTTCGTCTGATTGGGCACTGAGAATTCGAATGCATCGATACTGGGTTCGATCAAGGCATCAAAGTCGTATTTTTCCGGGTCTTCGTCAGCCTGCAACATGATGACGTTGTCAAACATGTACTCGAGCAGCTGCGTGAAAAACACTGCATTCGACCGGCCGAGATGGATCGTCCACTTTTCGCTTCCAAGCATATCTTCTACGTGAGTGAAGTCTTCAAAATTTTCGGGTAAGCGGACCGCAACAGTAATCGGAATCCGGTTGATATTGGGAGCTGGGATAGTGGGTGGCTCAAGTGTCACGTGCGAACCACATCCGGTCAGGATGAAGAGTATCGATATGGCACTGACGACTGTTCTTGGCTTGGCGATCAAGTTGCTGTGTCCCGCATGCGTTTGGCTCCCAGTATCACAGTATCAGAGCCATCCCGGGGCCAGGAGTTCAGTAATTTGTGGCCTGCAGGAGTGACTTCCACTTTAGTCGGCTCGGGGCTGCAGTGCAATAAAACTTCCGCTTGTTTTGCAGCGGCTAATCGCCGCGCCACTCAAGCGGTGGTTCCTGCATGAGCGCGGCCTGTTCGCGCAATGTGAGGACGTGCTCATCCCAGTAGCGACGAGTGTTGAACCAGGGAAATGCCTGCTTAAACGCGGGGTCCTCCCAGCGGCGGGCGAGCCAGGCCGCATAATGCATTATCCGCAGGCTGCGCAAGGCTTCGATCAAGTGCAGTTCGCGGGCGTCGAATTTTCGAAACTCTTCATAACCCTTCAATAAGGCATTGAGTTGCGGCGTCTGTTCATCGCGATGGCCGGACAGAAACATCCACAGATCCTGTACGGCCGGCCCGGTGCGCGCGTCGTCGAGGTCGACGATGTGAAAGTGCTCGGCGGCAACCAGCACATTTCCCGGGTGAAAGTCGGCATGCAGTCGCAATTCATTGAATGCACCGCTGCGGTCAACACAGTGTTGAACGCCGTCGATGACCAGATCGGCAATGCTTTCATAAGCGTCCCACATCTCATCGGGAATAAAGCCTGCATCCAGCAAATAGTCCCGCGAATTGATGCCGTAAGACTCAACATCTATTTGCGGTCGGTACTCGAAATCAGCAGTTTGGCCCACGAGGTGAATGCGTGCGACCAGTCGACCCAGTTGCTGCAGTTGATCGTAGTCGTCCAGTTCCGGCGCGCGACCACCGCGGCAGTCGTACACAGCGAGCCGGAACGGGCCGGAATGAAACAGTGTTTCATTCTTAATCTCAAGTGGCGGCACAAGCGGAATTTCCTGCTGCACCAATTCCATCGCGAACGCATGTTCTTCGAGGATTGCATCATCGCTCCAGCGGCCCGGGCGATAAAATTTCACAACGACATTGTCATTGTCCGCGACGCCTATCTTGTACACACGGTTTTCATAGCTGTTGAGGGCAAGAAATCGACCGTTGCACTCGAATCCAAGTTGTTCGAGCGTCTCGAGGATGTCGTCTGGTTGAAGCGCAGTGAAAGCGAGGGTACTGTCGTCGACTTCGATCATATGGGCGCTACGGTAACAGGATGAACAAATCGATATTGGTTTTTGCATTGGCGGCGGTGTTTGCTGTCGCATGCGTTGCAGGCGATGCCGAGCCCGGTGTGGCGGACGTTGCATACATCGCTGAAATTGAGGAGTGGCGCGCGGGTCGTCTTGAACGACTGAAAGCGAAAAACGGCTACCTGAACCTGGCCGGTTTGTTCTGGTTAGAGGATATTGTGAGTAGCTTCGGTTCGGATGAACAAAACGACCTTCGATTTCCACCCAAAGCGGCAGCAAATATCGGTGTGTTCGAGCTGACGAATGATGGCGTGCTGATGATCGTGCTTGCCGAGGCCGACGTGCGGCTCGACGGTGAGCGCGTGGAATCACTATTAATGCACGACGGCACGACTGCGGCGCCGCAGACGGTGACGTCCGGGTCGTTGGCCTGGGTGGCCATCAACAGGGATGGCAAGATTGGAATACGCCTGCGCGACTTCAATCATCCGGCGCTGGAAGCATTTCCGCCGATTCCATATTTCGACATCAATACAGACCTGCGGGTCGAGGCCACACTTGAATTATTCGATGAGCCCAGGATCATGAACGTGGGTACGGTTATCGAAGGCGTTGGCTACAACCCGATGTCACCCGGCGTTTTGGCGTTTGAGATTGACGGCGAGAGCTTTGAGCTTGAGGCTTACGCGTCGGGCGAGAACCTGTTTTTTGTTTTTGGCGACCAAACGAGCGGTCGCGAGACTTACGGGGCAGGCCGATTTGTTTACACAACGTGGCCCGAGGAGGGCAGCACGACTGTGCTGGACTTCAATAAATCGTATAATCCGCCCTGTGCGTTCGGCGATTTTTCAACCTGCCCGGTTGCGTCACCGCAAAATCGCTTGCCGATTCGTATCGAGGCGGGCGAGAAGTTCGTACCTGAATTGCACGTCACCTCAATGACGGAGTACTAGCAGCCTGTTGAAAAATGACGATATTGGCCCTGATATCCGATCGCATTGAGATCAAGACTGCCGAGACAGGGTTTGATTCGAGGTGCATGACATTCCTGAACACATGCAATCCATCCATTCTTT
>JADFLJ010000212.1 GCA_022564475.1 Pseudomonadota bacterium | reverse complement strand
CGAATGGCTTGTCGAGTGTCATGTAGAAGCTGAAGAAAGCCAGCATCACGACCTGCGCTGCATTCAGCTCAACGCCCGCCACACTAATCGACGCCCAGGTAAGCGGAATCAAAACGCCGAGCATGATCGTCGGAATGCCAATCAAGTGTACAAAAATATTGAACGGATGCTGGTGAGCGGCCGCGTAGCCCGTCAGCATGTCCATCAGTTTATTGTCGGTACTCATGATGAGGAACAGTATACTCAACGAACATTGGCGATGGGAGATGCTCGTGACCTTATTGATAACTGCTGTCTTGCTGTGGAGTACCCTCCACCTGTTCCCGTCACTGCTGCCGGGGACCCGCGAAGACCTGATGAAGCGGCTTGGCGCCGGCCCCTATCGTGGCCTGTTCGCACTCAGCATTTTGGCATCCATCGTATTGATGGTCTTCGGCTGGAAAAGCGCGGTTATCGAACCAGTGTACGTGCCGCCGCTATTCGGCAGTCCAATCATCACCGGGATGATGCTGTTGTCCTTCATTCTTTTTGCCGCCGCCCATGCGCCCGGCAACATCAAGCGCTTCCTGCGGCACCCGATGCTGAGTGGAATGGCACTCTGGTCCGGCGCTCACCTCCTCGCCAATGGCGACAATCGCTCAGTCGTATTGTTCGGTGGCCTGGGCTTGTGGGCCATCGTCGCCATGCTGACAATCAACAGGCGTGACGGCGCCAGAGAAAAACCCGCCGCCGTGGCATTTCCCAAGGACCTCATGACCATTGTCGCTGCCGCTGTCATCTTTGCGATCGTTATTTACTTTCACGAAGCCGTCATTGGCGTATCGCCACTGCCGGGCTTCTAGGACAACTCACTGATGAAACAAACAAACTGGCGTGAGATCGTGGAAATCGTCGGCGTCATCAGCATCGTCGGCTCGCTGTTGTTGCTTGCAACAGAGGTTCGTCAATCCAATCGCATCGCGACCGCCGAGATGGAGGTCAGTCTCGCGGAGAGGTTCATGGACATGCACGTGCATCGCTACAGCAACACCGATGTCGCGAAATTGTGGATAAAGATCGTCGAGCCGGAGGGCCAGCTGATCACGGCAACCGATCACTCGCAGATGCGCGGCATTACCTGGGTGTACATCAATCTGTTCTGGATGGCACAGATTGCGCACGACAACGAGTTGATGGCTGATGATGTGCTTGAGGTTTACGTGGGCGTCGTGCGTTGGATTCTTGAACACCGGCCAGCGCTGCAGGAACACTTCATCTTTATTTACGGATCTCAGACCGACATGGAGGGCGCGCGCATCTTCGCGCCAATTGGCGAGCTGATCCGCAAGCGCAATCGCGATAACAACAACGACAATCAATAACTTAGAGCATCCATCATGCTTGCATCAAGGTGACATCAGGAATAATTGAATAAACATTACAATGTAATCAGTAGCTTACAGACGACCCTCGTCAAGCTTGATTCCGAGGTCAGCGGACACTCCGCCGACCAAAAACCGGGATCAAGTCATGAAAACTCTTTTCTGTGTACTGGTTTTTAGCGTTTCTCTGGCCGGCTGCGCCGGCACCTCTGGCACTCAGGACTCCGATGCCCCGATGCGAAAAATCGCCGGTGTCAGCCAGGCTGCTGTGCTCTACGTCCGGTCCAGCAAGATCGAGCCCGTCCTTCGACCCGTGTCCTACATCACCACGGTCGCATCGCTGCTGACTAAATCTGCCGGCGGCGCGCTGGGTCGCGTCGTAATCAACACTGCACTCATGCCGGCACTGGACGGCCCGATCCCGCCGCTTGCCTATGCAGAACCGATGGATCTCGCCGCCTGGGAATCGCAACTCGACAGAGTTACCAATACAAAACAGACACTGGGTTCGATCGAATTTCTGATCGATGGTGAGGAATATTTCAGCCGCCTTGAAAAGGCTATCGAGTCGGCGAATGACTCCATCGATATTCGTACCTACATCTTTGACAACGATGACTACGCAGTCACAGTCGCCGACAAGATAAAAGCGCGCAGCAATGACGATGTCCGGGTACGGATTTTAATCGATTCATTGGGCAATCTTAAGGCGATGCAGGCAAACCCCGATTCGCTTCCCGAGTCGCACCGCGGGCCGTTGTCGATATCGATGTATCTGAAAGATCACTCTAAGGTGAAGGTCCGCAACATCGCGAATCCATGGTTCACGGGCGACCATACCAAGACAACGATCATCGACAAGGAGGTGGCCTTCGTGGGCGGCATGAACATCGGCCGCGAATATCGCTACGATTGGCACGACATGATGATGGAAGTTCGCGGCCCCGTCGTCGATCAATTGCAATATGAGTCAGACAAGGCCTGGGCACGTGCGGGTTTGCTGGGAGACGTCGGCAACTTCCTCGCATTTATTAAGGGCAAGCGCTCTCGCAATAGCGAAAATGATTCTGTCTACCCGTTGCGAATTCTGCAGACGCGCAGTTTTGACTCGGACATCTACAAAGCACAAATCGCCGCGATTCGAAACGCGCGCAGCTACATCCTGATCCAGAACGCCTATTTCTCGGATGATCGAATTCTGTATGAGTTAGCCGTTGCCCGGCGCCGTGGCGTGGATGTTCGCGTTATTTTGCCAACAAGAGGCAATCACGGACCGATGAACTCGAGCAATCAAATCGCAATCAACCAGATGCTGCAACACGGCATCCGCGTGTATCGCTTCCCAGGCATGACTCACGTCAAAGCCGCTATTTTTGACGGCTGGGCCTGTGTTGGATCGGCGAATTTCGACAAGCTAAGCCTCAAGGTAAACAAGGAATTGAACCTTGCAACATCGGACCCTGACACGGTTGCGGAATTAATGAACCGTTTATTCATCCCGGACCTGATGGCCTCTACAGAAATCAACCAACCCGCTGATACGACAATGATGGCACG
This sequence comes from Pseudomonadota bacterium, assembly GCA_022564475.1. Lineage (GTDB taxonomy): Bacteria > Pseudomonadota > Gammaproteobacteria > Steroidobacterales > Woeseiaceae > UBA1847. Next base: position 618 of record JADFLJ010000212.1, on the reverse strand, counting down.
CGTAACCGAGATGCTCGTCGACGAATTGTTATGAACTATTCGATTCTGAGTCAATAAGTACATGCCCTATATGCGACAATGCGACCACTGGGGAGAATGCATGAATACACCATTGATCATTATGGCGCTTGTGCTGCTTGCCGGTTGGTTATTCATTCGCAGGCGGCAATCGAAAAAACCCGTCGCAGCAAAACCCAGGCGTCGCGCGCCAGGCAGCAAAAAGTCCTATCACGCCGTTTCGATCAAATTCGAATCACGCGCCTGCATGGCCGCCAAAACGATGGAGGGTCAACGCTATCTATCCAGTGAAGCACCACGACTCCCGCTTCCCGACTGCGACGTTACGGAGTGCCTGTGCCACTTTGCGCATCACAAAGACCGTCGCGTCAGCAAAGATCGTCGCAATGTATTCAACGCGTCGGGCCATTCCGATGCGACGGGCCGACATGAGCAGGAACGTCGCGGATTAAAGGATCGCCGTCACGATGATGACGACGATTATATCTATTGAATCGAAAGCACGAATAATCCGTTGGTGCCGTCGCTGACCACGATATTCCCCGACGGCAGATACGGGTAGACACTCCAGGCCCCCGGAAACCCACCCGCTCTGTTGTA